>CAIRXZ010000286.1 GCA_903882645.1 uncultured Acidobacteriia bacterium
GGAAAACCCACTGGGCGATTGTGGCCCTCGCAGGCCTCCCGTTGGTCGGCCTCAGAGTTCAAAAGCCTATCAGAAAGGAGACTCAGCGCCGGATCGCTTCGCTCCCGGCTTCAGGCTCATCCTTCGATGAGAATATGCTCCCGCCGCCGGCGTCAGGCGATGTCCGAAGGGCAGCCGCGCCCAGCCCTGGCTGATGACAGCTTTGTTCCTACCGCAGCGCCTGCTCCAGGTCGGCGATGATGTCTTCCGGCGCCTCGATGCCCACCGAAAGGCGCACCAGGTTGTCGCGAATGCCCATGCGCTCGCGGCGCTCGGGCGAGATTTCGCGGTGCGAACTCATGGCCGGGTAGAGCATGATGGTGTGCACGTCGCCCAACGAGGTGGCGCAGACGACCAGTTTCAGGGCATCCATGAACCGGAAGACCTCCGGCTTGCCGACGCCCCGCAGCTCGAAGCTCACCATGGCGCCGAAAAGGTTGGGCGGGAACATCCGGCCGATCGCGGCGGCGTCCGGGTGCGCCGGGTCTCCCGTGAAATGGACGCGTTCCACCCCGGGGTGCGCCGCCAGCCATGCGGCCACCCGGCGGGCGTTGGCGCACTGGCGCTCCATGCGCAGGGGAAAGGTCTTGATGCCGCGCATCGCGAGGTAGCACTCGAACGGGCCGAGCACCGGGCCGACGATGCGCGAAAGCGTGCGCAACGTGTCGTAATGCGCCTGGTCGGAGACCACGATGCCGCCGAGCACGTCGCCGTGGCCGGAGAGGAACTTCGTCAGGCTGTGGACGCTGAAGTTCGCCCCGAGCTCGAGCGGCCGTACCAGAAGCGGCGTGGCGAAGGTGTTATCCACAATCAGCGCCGCGCCGGCTTCCCGCGCAATCCCGGCGATGCTGTCGATCCGGCCCACGCGCAGCAGGGGATTCGACACGGTCTCCATGACGATGCAGCCGGGCCGGGCATCCGCCACGGCCGCGCGCACGGCGTCCAGGTCGCAGATGTCGGCGAACCGCACGTTCACGCCCGAGGGCTCGAGCACCTTCGTGAGCAGTCCCACGGTGGCGCCGTAGAGCGCGTCGGCGGCCACGATGGATTTCCGGCGATCCGCCAGCGCCGTGGAGATCGCCATCTGAACGGCGGCCATGCCGGAGGCGCAAGCCAGGGCGCCGTGGCCGTTCTCGAGCGCGCGCACCTGCTCCTCGAGCGCGGCGTTGGAAGGGTTGTCGTAGCGCCCGTAGGAATAGCCGGCTTCCTCCCGGCCCATGACGCGGTCGAGCTGCTCCATGGACTCGCAGATGTAGCTTGCGGCGGCGTAAACCGGAGTGGTCACGGGAATCTGGGCGGCGGCCTTCTTGCGATCGCCGGCATGCACGGCTGTGGTGTGGAGATCCAACCTATTTCCTTTTCCAGCGGACCCCGGACTTGGTGTCTTCCAGAACGACGCCCCGCTCCAGAAGCTGTTCCCGGATGCGGTCCGCGCCGGCGAAATCCCGCGCCTTCCTGGCTGCCGCGCGCTGCGCGATGAGCGCTTCGATTTCCGAATCCGGGATATGGCCGCTCTTCTCCGTGGGCCGCAGCACGTCGAAAATGGAGTCGAAGCGGCCCAGCAACTCCAGGGCGGCGGCGGCATTACCGGCGCGAAACTCGCCCGCGTCCATGGCGCTGTTGGCGTCGCGCACGTACTCGAAGACCGCGGCCAGCGCCTCGGCCGTGTTCAGGTCGTCGTTCAAGCTGCCGGCGAAGCCTCGCGCGGCGGCGGCGGCGCGTTCGGCAAGGCGCTCGTCGACGCCCTCCGGGTGCGGGCCGGTCTCGATCCGCAGCTTGAAATTGCGCAGACGGTCGATGGCCGTCGCCGCCGATTTCAAGCCGTCGAAGGTGAAATTCAGCGTCTTGCGGTAGTGCGCCGAAGCCAGCAGGTAACGGATGGCCTCGGGCTCGTATCCGCGCGCCAGCACGTCGCGCAGGGTGTAGTAATTCCCCAGCGATTTCGACATCTTCTGGCCCTCGACCATGAGGAACTCCGCGTGCAGCCAGAAGCGCGAGAAAGGCTGTCCCGTGAGCGATTCCGATTGGGCGATTTCGTTCTCGTGGTGCGGGAAGATCAGGTCCACGCCGCCGGCGTGAATGTCCAGCGTCTCGCCGAGGTACTTGATCGCCATCACGGAGCACTCGATGTGCCATCCCGGCCTGCCGGGGCCGATCGGCTCCCGCCAGAAATGCTCACCCGGCTTGGGGGCCTTCCAGAGCGCGAAATCGCGCGCGTCGGCTTTCTCGTATTTGTCCGTATCCACGCGCGCGCCCGCCAGGTTGCCGCTGAAATCGGTGTGCGAGAGCTTCCCATACTGCGGGAACGTCGCGATGCGGAAGTAGATGGAGCCTTCGCTCGCGTAGGTATGGCGGCTCTCGCCGAGCCGCTCGATGGCCGCCGCCATCTCGGCGATGTGCCCGGTGGCCGCCGGCAGGCGTTCCGGGCGCTCCAGCCGCAGCGTCCGGCAATCGTCCAGAAAAGCCTGGGTGTAGACGGCCGTGTACTCTTCGAGGGTCTTCCCCTGCGCCGCCGCGTTGAAGATGATCCTGTCGTCCACGTCCGTGATATTCATGACGTGGTTCAGGCCGAAGCCGTTGGCGCGCAGGGTCTTTCGCAGGATGTCCACGAAGGTGAAAGTCCTGAAATTCCCGATGTGGGCGAAGTCGTAAACCGTGGGGCCGCAGGTGTACATGCGGACGGTGTTATCGCGCGCGGGAGCGAACTCCTGAACCTCTTGCGTGAGCGTATTGTAAAACCGCAGCGCCATAAAAGGGGATGTTCCATCGTACCAACAAACCGGCGGGTTTCGCGCCGGAGTAAGATTCGGAGGTGCGCGACGCGCAATTGGACGAACTCGGAGCCGCGAACGTAAGAGAGCGGTTGCCGGCGATCGAACCGGCTGTTTCCCGGCGAGCCCGACGAACCGCGCGCGCCCGCGGCCCCGGGTTGCGTTACGCGGCCATCGTCGGAGCACACGGCCTGGCGCGCGAGGCGCGGTCGACGCAATCGCGCACCATTTCGAGAGTAAATGGTTTGGGCAGAAAGACCGTGCCCGATGGACGTCCTTCCGGGGAACAACCGCTCATCGACACGATCCTCGCATTCGGACTGACGTCCCGGATGCAGCGTATCGCTTCGTATCCATCCATCACGGGCATGCGCAGGTCGGTTACTACTACGTCGATGCGTTGCGGATCGGAACGGAAAATGCCAACCCCCTCCAGACCATTGCTGGCCGTAACGACCTCATGGCCCAAGGCGGCGAGCATATATGAGGCCACTCTGCGAACGGCGCCATCGTCCTCGACAACCAGGATTCTCATGCCTCACCCCCACTGCATAGAGCGTTTCGAGAATGCCCGGGCAATGGGTAACCCGCATCGCCCGCTCCGCGGAAAGCCGCAACCTAAACGACGCCCCGGCAAGACCGATCGTTGCGCGGAGAATCATGGCCATTTAGGGCCATCCATCGATTGCCGGTCTGTTCCGCCAGGCCCCGGAACAGCGCCGCTACGTGGCGTAGTATCCCTCGCGGGTCGCCACTGTCGTGTTCTTCTGTTTGGTAGTCAAGTGGATATGCCGGTAGACGCCGCCGTGCGACAGCGGATCGGGCGTGTAGCCGATGCTGTACTGGTTGCGAAGTTCCTCTTCGATGTCGGCGTAAATCTTGTTGATCGGGTGAAGGAACGAAGCCTCGAAGAATCGGCCCCCGGTCTCGCGGGCGATCTGCTCCAGCACCGCTCTGCCGTTGCCGCTGTCGTATCCGCCGCGGGGCGCCGGCATCCGGCCCATTCCGCCCCGGCGTCCTCCCATCCTCGGCATGCTCATGGGCGCCGATTGGTAGGCGTTGGAATCGGAGAACAGCACGGAATACACCAACGTATCCGCTTTCTGGGCGGATTCCACCGCCTGATAAAGCGTGGTCTTGCTGCCTGTATCCACGCCGTCGGTGAGCAGGATGAGCGCCTTTCTCCCTTTTTGCTTGGACATCAGCTCATCGGAGGCCAGCAGGATGGCATCGTACAGATTGGTACCCCCGCCGCCGCGTCCGCGGCCGCCCTGGCCGCCTCCCCCGCCAGGGTACCCGCCACCCTGCCCCTGGCCCTGCTGCACTCTCTGTTGTCCGATTTCAAGCTCGTCCAGGGCCTTTTCCAGCAATTGACGCGAGGCCGTGAAATCCTGTAGCAGCTCGACTTGGAAATCGAAGTGCAAAACAAACGCCAGATCGCGGTCCTGCCGCAGAATCTGGTCGAAAAACCGATAGCTGGCGGTGCGCTCGTCGTTCAGCACGGTGCGCTGGCTGCCGCTGGTGTCCACCATCAGGCCCAGGTGGAGGGGAAGGCCGGATTCCTGCGCGAAGTACTGGATCGTTTGCGGCTTCTCCTCCTCATCCAGCAGGAAATCGTCTTTGGTGAGGTTATTGACGATCTTCCCCTGCTTGGTGCGTACCGTGGCGAACAGGTTTACGACGTTGACGTCGCTCGAAAACTTGGCTTGGCCGCCCTCGGGCGTAACGCCGGAAGGGGCAGGCGCGCCGGCCGGGCCTTGCCGGCCCGCCAGCAGGCTGGCCGCCGGGGCCAGGGTCAGGGCGGCAAGCAAATCCCGCCGGGAGATGTTCATTGGTAGTCGCACAGTCGTTACCGAAAGACGCATCGCCCGCGGTTTGCGTTGCGCTTCAGCCTGGATTTCCATGCTTGCCTCGCGGCCACGAAGGAAGCCGCGCGGGCCTGCGGCGCGATAGCATGGAAGAATGCGGTCGTACATTGCGGTTGTCGCCCTCTTTTCCCCGCTTGCGGTTCTGTGCGCGCAGAATGTCCGCCCCAAGGACGTTCGCGAGACCGGCAAGACCGGCTCCAGCGCCATTCCCCGGCTCGAAGGATATCTCAAGGACCCGGCCAGAGACGTGCGCCTCGAAGCCGTGAAGCAGCTCACGGCCATCGGCACGGCGGGCAGCCTGGATCCCCTGATTCAAGCCACGCGCGACAGCGATCCCGAAGTGCAGGCGCGCGCCGCGGACGGTCTGGTGAACTTCTACTACCCGGGTTACGTGCAATCCGGCCTCAGTGGCTCGCTGAAGCGCGTCGGCACGGGCATCAAGGGCATGTTCACCGACACCAACGACCTGGTGATCGACCCGTACGTGACCGTGCGGCCCGAGGTAATCGCCGCGCTTGGCAAGCTCTCTTCCGGAGGCGGAAGCATGGAAACGCGCGCCGGGGCCGCGCGCGCCATCGGCGTGCTGCGCGGCAAGGACGCCGTGCCGGACCTGGTGGAAGCCGCGCACTCCAAGGATTCCGCGCTGATCTACGAGTCGCTCATCGCGCTCCAGAAGATCCGCGACGAATCGGCCGGCCCGCGCGTCGAGTTTCGTTTGCGCGATCTCGACCGGAGGGTCCAGGTCGCCGCCATCGAGACCGTCGGCCTGCTTCGCGACAAGGAGGCGCTGCCCGTCCTGACCGACATTCTCAAGCAGACCGGCGACGCCGGGGTGCGGCGCGCCGCGCTCACCTCCATCGCCATGATCCCGGCCGAAAGCAGCCGCCCGCTCTACGCGCAGTACTTGCGCGACAAAGACGAGAAACTGCGCGCGGCGGCTGCCGAAGGCTACGCGCGGTTGGGCGCCGCAAGCGACCTTCCCATGCTGGACCGGGCATGGCGCGATGAAGGGAAGACGGCCCCGAGACTCTCCCTGGCCTTTGCGCAGGTCATGCTCGGCAACACCGAGGTGAGCGAGTTCAGCCCGCTGCAGTTTCTCGTCGATAACCTGAACTCGGCCGCCTACAGCGGCGTGGCGCTTCCGTTTCTGGTGGAGCTGGCGCGCGAAAACCGCGTCCGCGAGGCGATCTACGCCGCGCTCCCCAAGGGAACCAAGAACGAGAAGATCGGCTTGGCGCAGGTGCTGGCCCGCAGCGGGGACCAGCGCAGCATTCCGGCGCTTCAGAAGCTCAGCAACGACAAAGACGCGGATGTGGCGCAGGAAGGACTCCGGGCGCTGAGGACGGTGCAGGCCAAAATGTAAGCAAGCGGGACCGCGACGGCAGGTCTTGCGTGGCCGTTTGCGCTTCCGGAATTACTTGGCCTTCTTCTGCTTCTGCTGGCCGACGCGGACCTTGAAGTGCAATACCTTGGATTCCTGGTACGCCTTGTGATCGTGACGCGCCACGGCATCCGCCAGGTACTTATCGACGTCGGCATCCCTGGGCAGGACGGCCATCAGGGTGAAACTCTCATTGCAGGCCGGGCAAAAAGGCCGGAACCGCTTCACATTCGGAATCGCCATAACTTGAGCCATTCTAACATGGCGGGCCTCCGCGCGGCTGCGCGTGCGCCGGGACGGGCCGAGCCTGGATCGCGAGCGCTAGCGGGGCAATGGCCGCTGCGTGCGGCGCGGCGGCGGACGCAGCACGATCAAGCTGAACGCCCGGGATGCCGCGGCCCCGAGGGAGTCGGTCACCTGCAGCGTAAAGGAGAAGCTCCCCGAGGCCGTGGGCGTTCCCGCGATCACCCCGGCGGCGAGCGTCAGTCCGGGCGGCAAGGAACCCGCGGCGATCGTCCAGGTATAGGGGCTCGTGCCGCCCGCCGCGGTCAGATTCTGGGCATACGGGCCGTTGAGGCGTCCCGGGAGCAGGGTGGCGCTCGTGACGATCGCCAAGGTTTGGGACTGAGTGATGGACGCCGAGGCGCCCGTCGCCAGCGCGCCCGCGTTGAGCGAGACCGTGGCCGTCCGCGGCGAACCGGAATTGGCTGCCACGGTGAGGTTCACCGTGGCTGGGCCTGTGCCGGAGGAAGCGCCCGAGATCCAGATGGGCAGGCCGGATATGCTCCAGGGACAGTTCTTCCCTGCCTGAATCGAGAGGGCGACGCCGCCCCCGGCGGAGCTGACCGGCGAGGGGGCGCTCACGGAATACCCGCAGGCGGAATTGACCGTACCCGGAGCCATTACAATGCCGGCGCCCGAGTCGACGTCCCAAGGGGTGGCGCCGATTACGATGGCGGAGGCGGTCATCGCGGCGCGCAACTGCGCGGGCGTCAGGGCGGGCTGGGCTTGGAGCGCCAGCGCGGCGATGGCCGCGGCGTGCGGCCCGGCCGCGGACGTGCCGCAGAATTCGGTGTAACCGGAGACTCCCGTGGCTACGCAATCGGCGGCGGTGAAATCGGGTTTGTGCAGCGCCGTGCCGCCGCCCGTGGCCATCAGGAAGTTGCCGGACGTGATGGCGGAGCCATCCGAGTTGAAAAACATCTGGCGCGGCCCATCCGAGCTGTAAGATTCCACCCCGTAGTTGTTGGATGCCGAGAAAGCCCCGCTGAAGAAAGTCCCGTAGGCGAACGTGGCCGCGATGCCGAACACGCCCGAGGCCGCGCCGTGGCCGAACGTGGCGCTGTTGGTTGACGTATAGAGATTCCCGCGTTCCGTGTCCAGGTACAGCGTGCGCGCCGCCGCGCTGGCGTGCTTGACGACGACCACGCGGCAGGTTCCGGGATTGCTTCCAGTCGCCTTACAGGCGGTGTTAATGGCCGACGTGCCGGCGAAATACTCCTCCGGATCCTGCGTGCCGCTTTGCACGCTGGTCGACGAGGCGATCACGGTGGTCATGCTGGAATCCAACAGGAAAAGGTCGTAGTCGTTCGTGGACTTGCCCAGCGGGTCCGACCACTTCAGCTCGTACCAGCCCGTGCCGCCACCGTTGACGGGGATTGAGCTCGGGGAGGTGAGCGTGTCGTAGTTCGTCGAGCCAAAGCTGTGGATCGTGTAGCTGGCCGTTTCTTTGCTCCCAACCGCCGTCAGGGTTGTTCCGCTGTCCACGAAGTCTCCCTGCCAGGTGCCGCTGGCGTTCGACGCGAGATTCCCGGAATTGCCTGCGGCGGCGAAGTAGAAGACCCCGGCGGCCGCCAGGGCGTTCGCCTTCACCGCGACCGGGCCGTCCTCGAAAACTCCTTCACTGAAATACACCGTGTCGTCCACGATGATCTTGCAGCCTTGGTTGGCCAGCGCCTGCATATTGGTGGCCATCTGGCTCGCGCTGGGATTCGAGGTGGCGAAATACAGCGTCGCGCCGGGCGCCAGCGTATAAACGATCTCCAACATGGCCGTGCCTTCGTCGCCGGAGCCGGCCTGTCCGCTGATCACGGTCACCGCGGGAAGGCGGCCGGCCGCCTGTTCGGCGCTGAGGCTGGTCACGCCGTCGGAAACCACGCCGATCTTAACGCCCGTCCCATCGACCCCGTAGTTGAGTCGCGCCACGTCGGCCTGGTGCGCTTTGTCCCCGGAGCTGTCCGGCCCCCCGACGAAGAACGCGCTCCCCAAAGAACGGAACAGGCGTCCCAGACCGAGCGCCGGCGGCTCCGGCGCCTTGCGGGCGGCAAGGTAGCCCCGGTCCGCCACGCGGACCTGGCGGACTTCATCGAGCCCGGCAACCTGCTCCACCGCGAGAAGCGGCAGGCTTGCGCGGACAGATCCATACTCGGCGAATGAGCTCTCTACCGTGCCGCCGAGACCGCCAATCAGCGCCAGCAGCCCGGGCGTCACATCCGCGCTGATATCGACCTCGACGGAATTCCGGGCATCCAGGCGGACGGCCTCGAGCTCGCCCGGAGGCGAGGGAAAGTCGGGATGCACCGGCCGCCCGCGGAGGATCTGCGCGGCGTGCACCAGGTGCGAATCCATCTTGACCTGCGCCGGGTTGCGCGAGGCCTTCTCCGATAGCAGCGCGTTGATCTGCCGCTGCGCATTCGCCGAGAAGCTCTGCGCCTGACCGGAAACCGCCGCTGCAAGCGCCAGCGCAGCCGGAACCAGCGCTCTCACAGGGTGCTGAAAAAAGCCGGCGGGCCTCCGCTGCCTGAGAAGCCGTGAAATAATCGCGAAACGCGGGCGAAACCGCCTGCGCCACCTCTGGAAGTCCTGTGGTTGCAGCGGTGGGGCAGGCGGTTTCGCCTGCCGAGCCCGCTCGCGGGCTATTATTTCACAGCTTCCGACGGTAGCGGCCCGGCAGACGCGCTTCGGAATGAATGGAGAGGGTTCGAGCATGTAGCGTTCGGTTCCCCAGGACCTCATGTCAATGGTACCAGGGGAGGCGCGGACGCTCAATGCAATTCGGGAGAATCGCCAGCCAGCGAAATGGGGCTGATAATTCCGAAGCCGGCGCTCGGGCCGGTTGGTTCCGCCGAAACACGGGTCCGCGGGCCGTTCCACCTCAGGCGAGGAGGCGTTTCAGGTCCAACAGGTGGCGCGGCAGGTAAGCCCGTTTGGACCACTTGGCGCCGGGATCGAACTCGACGCCCGCGAAATAGCCTATTTCCCGATAGCTGCAATATCTCACGCGGCCGACGAACTCCTGATTCGGGCAGTCCCAATGGATTTCGACGCCCGCCGGGACGGCCGTCTCCAATTGCAGGCATGCGCCGGAAGGGGAAATGTCCTCCAGGAGAGCCGTCGCGCTCCGGGATTTCCCGGTCTTGTCTCTCCAGCGGACCTCGATCATGTCCGCGCACATGTTCCGAGTTTCCGAGCGCCGATCCAACATACTTCTCATATCGGCGGGTTTGTCCGGTTGCTTTATGCGGCCAAGGCAGGCGCCGCGGCCGCAACGCGGGTTACCCGCTTTTCTCCAGCGCCGCCTGCACCGCGCGGGCCAACTCGGGGATGCCGTAAGGCTTGTGCAGGAAACCGTCGATGGAATTCCCGAAACGCTGGAACGCCTCCTCTTCACTGTAGCCGCTCGAGATGATGACAGGGACCTCGCGGCGGATTTCGCGGAGTTGGCGCAGGGCCTCCTCGCCGCTCATTCCGGGCATGGTCATATCGAGCGCGACCAGCCTGACTTCGCCCGCCTCGCGGCGGAAGATCTCGACCGCCTGCTCTCCGTCGCCAGCCAGGAGGACGGTGTACCCGGCGCGCTCGAGGGCCAGGCGGGCGATGCGCCGTACCATCTCCTCGTCGTCCACCACCAGGACCTTGCCCGTACCCGAGAACTCCCGCGCCGGAGGGGCGCCCACGGGCTCCCGCGGCGCCGCGGCGGCCGGCAGGTAAACCTGAAACACAGCACCTTGCCCGGGGGCCGATTCCACATGAATGGCGCCCTGGTGGCCGCGCGCGATTCCCAACACCGCGGCCAGGCCCAGTCCCCGGCCCGTGAACTTGGTCGTGAAAAACGGATCGAAGATTCTCGATTGCGTCGCCGCATCCATGCCACAGCCGTTGTCGGCGACCGTCAGCACGACATAACGGCCGGGCCAGAGGACCTCGCCGCCGGCGACGTTGGGGATTGCGCCGGCGTCCACGGTCCGCTCGTCCGTCGAGACTTCCACCCAGCCGCCCTCCGGAGGAATGGCCTCGGCCGCGTTGATCGTCAGGTTCATGACGATCTGCTGAATCTGCGATGCGTCGGCCTCGATGGCGGGCGGCCGTTCGGCCAGGGCCAGCCGCAAGTCCACGTTCTTCGGAACGGAGGCCTGGAGGAGCGCGACGATCTGAAGCACCTGTTCGGAAAGATCCAGCGACTCGATGAAAAAGCGTCCGTGGCCGGAGTAAGCCAGCATCTGCTTGGTCAGCTTGGCGGCCCGCTCGCTGGCGCGCTGAAGGCCCTTCACCAGTTCTCGCGCCGGCGAATCCTCCGGAATGTGGTCCTCGAGCAGGCTGGCGCCGCCCAGGATGCCGACCAGCAGGTTGTTGAAGTCGTGCGCGATGCCTCCGGCGAGCACGCCCAGGCTTTCCAGCTTGGCGGCTTGCCGCATCTTCTCTTCGCCGCGCTTGCGCTCGTCGATGTCGGTGCAGGACCCGATGTACCCCAGAAACTCTCCGTCCGCGCCGGACCGGGGAACGCCGCGGCCCAACACCCAGCAATACTGTCCGTCGTGTCTGCGGAGGCGAAACTCCACCGAGAACGGCCGGCGGGCGTCGAACGCCCGGTCATAGGTCTCCTGGCGCCGTTCCCGGTCCTCGGGATGAACGCCCTCCTTCCACGCGTTTTCGGCCTCCTGATCGAAAGTACGGCCGGTAAACCGCAGCCACGGCTGGTTAAAGTACTCGCGGACGCCACTCGGGCCGTCCATCCAAATCATCACCGGGGCCGAATCGGCGACCGTGCGGAACCGCCGCTCGCTGACGCCCAGAAGGTCGCGGGCCGCCGTGACCGACGAGATCAGAGTCTTCTGGATACCGGCGGCGCGGCTCAGCAAGATCCCCGCTGCCGCCACAAGACCGGCCAGCAGGATCGCCACGCCCAGGGTCACCGACTGGTTGATCTCCGCTTGGCGCACCAGTCCGTCCCAGGATGCCCGGCGCTTGTTGTTTTGATCCGCCTCGATCGCGGCTGAGACGGCGCGCAAACGGTCCATCGCGTGCCGGCCGAGATCCGTTTCGACGGCCTCCCGAGCGCGGGCGAGGCCCTGCGATCTTCGGAGTTCGGCCGTGGTCCGCAGCGCCTCGAACTCCTGCCCAACCAGCGTCCGCAGGGTCTCGACGCGCGCGGCGGTCTCCGGTTCCCCGCGAGCCGCGGCAGCCAGTTCGTCCAACGCGGCCGGCGCGTTTCGGACGGCGGCATGGTAGGGCTGCATGTACGGATCGCGGCCGGTGAGGAGAAACCCGCGCTGGCCGGCTTCCGCGTCTTCGACCTGGGCGAGCAGCGCGTGGTTCAGAGTCATGATGCGGCGGGTCAGGACGATGGTTTCGGAGGACTTGCGGAACCGGCGCCAATTCTCGAAGGACAGGATGCCAACCGCTGCCAGCGTTAGCAATGAGAGTCCCAGGGCCGCCAGCCCTAAACGCAGAATGCGTGCCGGGTTCATGGGCCTGTGATGCGAAACTCAAGGGTAGCATGCGGTCCGCTTGGCCGCCGTCACCAAAACTTAAGAATTATATTTCCCCTCTTTTCAACACATTACAAACCTAGCCCCCCTTCAGCCGCCCCGCTCGCCCCTTACCCTGGGCTTAGGATGGCAACCAACGCACAGATCGAGGCTAACCGCCTCAACGCGCAGAAGTCCACTGGGCC
>CAIRXZ010000287.1 GCA_903882645.1 uncultured Acidobacteriia bacterium
ATCAGAGGATCAAGCATCGAAACGACCCGGTAAGACCGCCAGCCAGCGGCCCAATATCGACGTAGATGCGGTCCAAACCATTGGCGGCCGGTGACGCACGGCGAAAAGTCCGAGAGCCCCGGCCGCCGCAACGAAGTTTTCGACTACTCTCAAGCCCTACGTGTGCCCAGTGGGGCGGACCTCCTGGTCTGCCTTCTTGCATTTCCCGCTCGCCCATACCCTCAAGCCCGTAGTGTATCTACCAGTAGGGGTCGGGCATGCCCGACCCTGCGCCGGGCAACCTCAACCTCGCCCATACCCTCAGCCCCCTCGCTCCCTCTTCCACACTCTCGTGCGCCCCGCGCCATGACTTATAATCGATGCGGTTATTGTGGAGTCGCCGCCATGATTCATCGCAAACGGTTTGATTCGCCAGTGTTCCTGTACTTGTGCGCGGCCTGCGCGGCCGTGTGCTCTCCTCTTTACGCCGCGGGTGCTTCCCCGGTCAGGGTGTGGGAGGAGAAGACCACGATTCCAACTTATCTGGCCGGGCCGCCGGAACCCAACCCCATGTTCTTCTTCGGGCGGAGTTCGCAAGGTGCGCAGGCCCCGGTCTACCCCTACCCGATGTACGACACGCTCACCGGCAAGAAGACGGACAAGGTCTATACGGTGGTCCACCTCGAGAACGAGTACCTCCGGATCGGCATTTTGCCCGAGGTCGGCGGCCGCATTTTCGAGGGCCTCGACAAAACCAATAACTACAACTTCATATACCGCCAGCACGTTATCAAGCCGGCCCTCATCGGTTTGCTTGGCGCCTGGATCTCCGGCGGAGTCGAGTGGAACATCCCGCACCACCACCGCGCCAGCACGTTCATCCCCGTGCAGTACAAGGTGGAGGAGAACCCCGACGGCAGTAAGACCGTCTGGGTGGGCGAATTGGAAGTGCGCCAGCGCATGCGTTGGGCGGTGGGCTACACGCTCAGGCCCGGCAGGGCTTACCTGGAAGCGTCGCTGCGGATCGTGAACCGCACTCCCGTGGTGAACACCATGCTCTGCTTCGCCAACGTGGCGGTCCACGCGAACGACAACTACCAGGTCATCTTCCCGCCCAGCACGCAATACGGGACCGGCCACGGCAAGCGCACCTTCACCACCTGGCCGATCTCCGACACGATCCGCGGCGGACCCGACATGACCACGGGCATCGACATCAGTTGGTACAAGAACCACATCACGTCGAACTCGGTTTTCGCCTGGAATTACGAGGACGATTTCTTCGCCGGCTACGACCACGGCAAAGAGGCGGGAATCATGAGCATCGCCGACCACAACGTCGTCCCCGGCAAGAAGTTCTTCACCTGGGGCAACGGCCCGAGCGGACGCCGCTGGGACCACGTTCTGACCGACAGCGACGGCCCTTACCTCGAGATGATGGTCGGCGCCTACTCCGACAACCAGCCCGACTATAGCTGGCTCCAGCCCTACGAGGCCCGCTCGTTTTCGCTGGAATGGTACCCGTTCCGGGACATTGGCGGCGTCAAGAAGGCCAACCTCGACGCAGCCGTGAATCTCGACGTCGAAAAGGGAATTGCGAAGGTGGGCTTCTACGCCACCGCCGCTCATCCCGCCGCCAAGGTCCTGCTCAAGGCCGGGGCTAAGGTCCTGTTGCAGGAGACCGTCGCCATTGATCCCGGCAAGCCCTGCGTCCGGAAGGTTCCGGTCCCGGCCGGAATCGACGAGCACGACCTCGTCGCCTCGATCTCGGATGGCGGCAAGGAACTGGTCTCCTACTCCCCCATCCGCCTCAAGCCGGAGCCGCCGCCACCGCCGGTGACGACTCCGCCGGCCCCCGGCGCCGTCGCGACGAGCGAGGAACTCTACCTGATCGGCCTGCGCGCCGAGCAGTTCCACGATCCGAGCATCGATCCCCTGCCCTACTGGCAGGAGGCCCTGCGCCGCGATTTGGGCGACGTCCGCGTGAACACGGTCCTCGGAATCGGCGCCTACAGGAAGGCCCGCTACGACGAGGCTGAAGCGTTCCTCCGCAAAGCGCTCGAGCGCGCCACCGCCAGGTACACGGACCCCAAGGATGGCGAGGCGTTCTACTATCTCGGCGCCGTGCTGAAAGCCCAGGGCAAGGCCGACGACGCCTACGCGCAGTTCTACAAGGCCACCTGGAGCGAGGCGTGGAAATCCGCCGCCTACTTCTCCCTGGCCGAGATCGCCGCCGGCCGCGGCGACATGGCCCGCGCGCTCGACCTCATCGGCCGCTCGATCGATTCCAACGCGCTCAACATCCGCGCTCAGAACCTGAAGGCCGCCGCGCTGCGCCATTTGGGGCGGCCCAACGAGGCGCTGCTCGTCCTGCCGGCGGCCCACAAGGCCGACCCGCTCGACGTGCGTTCCATGGCCGAACGGTGGCTGGCTTCCAAAGACCCCGTTGCCGCCCGGACGCTGGCCTCCACCATGAACGCCCATCCCGCCACAGCCCAGGAAACCGCCGCCGAATACCTCGACGCGGGCCTGTGGCGGGACGGCGCCGACACGCTCCTCCAAATGACCGCCGCGGCCCCCGACAAGTCCAAAATCCATCCCATGGCGTATTACTACCTCGGCTATTTCGAAGCAAAGCTGGGAGAGACCCAGAAAGCGTCCGAGTATTACAAGTTGGCCGCGTCCATGCCTCCGGATTATGTATTCCCCTTCCAGAACGAGGCTATCGGCGTTCTTCGGGCGGCCATCCAGGCCAACCCCCGCGATCCCCGCGCGCCCTACTACCTCGGGAACCTCTTGTACGACTGGCAGCCGGAAGAGGCCACGAAGCTGTGGGAGACCGCCGCCGCGCTCGATCCCTCGTTCGCCATCGCGCATCGCAACCTCGCCACGGCCTACATGCACCAGAAGCCCGCGGCCGATCTCAACAAGGCCATCGCGCAGCTTGAGGCCGCCGTTTCGCTCGACCGCAAGTACGCGCTGCACTTCACCGAGCTCGACGATCTCTACGAGCAGGCCGGGACTCCCATTGAGAAGCGTCTGCCGCTTTTTGAGAACAACCGCGCTATCGTCGCGCAGCGGGACGACGCCGAGAATCGCGCGATCGCGCTCGAAGTGGCGGCGGGCAAGTACGACGACGCCATCGCCATGATGACCGGCCGGCCGTTCGCTTCCATCGAAGGCGCCAACCTCAACGTGGCGGAGCACTGGACGGACGCCCACATTCTTCGCGCCCGGCGGAACATCGCGGCCAAGCGGTACACCGAGGCGCTCGCCGATTTGCAGGCCGCCCTAGACATCCCGCCGAACCTGCCGGCGGGACTTGGATACGCCGAAGGGGCCGGCGGATCGGCGCGCGGCGCGGAGATCGCCTACTGGACCGGGCTCGCCTACCAAGGAATGAACGACGCCGCTAAAGCCACGCAGTCCTGGACCCAGGCGGCCGCGTCCGGCCAGGCCGGCGGCGGCCGGGGCGGGCGCGGGGCCGGCGCCGGCGCCGCTGGCGCGCAGTCCTATTACCAGGCGCTCTGCCTTCAGAAGCTGGGCCAGACCGACCGTGCCAAGGCGCTTTTCCAGGCCCTTGTGGACACCGGGCGGAACATGCTCCAGCCGCAGGCGCCATCGGGTGGCGGCCGTGGCGGACAGACGCCGCGCGCCCGGCTGGCCAGCGCCCACTACCTCGCCGGTCTGGGCTACCTCGGTCTCGACGACCGCGAGAAAGCCAGGGCCGAGCTGAGCGAAGCCGCGCGGACCAGCCCTGATCTCTTGGGCGCCAGGACCACCCTGGCCGAAATCCAGTGAGCGGAACCGAACCGCAAACGCCCGGCGGCCATCAGGCCGCGGTGTGCGCCGGCTTTCTCGGCTGGACGCTGGATGCGTTCGATTTCTTTCTGGTGGTCATGTGCCTCACCGCCATCGGGCGCGAATTCCACAAGTCCGATAAGGAAATGGCGGCCACGCTGTTCGTCACCCTGGCCTTCCGCCCCGTGGGCGCCTTCTTGTTCGGCTTGCTGGCGGACCGCTACGGCCGGCGGCTGCCGCTCATGCTCGACCTGTTGTTCTACTCCGTGATCGAGGTGCTCTCCGGCCTCGCTCCCAACTACGCCACGTTCGTCGTTCTGCGCGCCCTGTTTGGGATCGGCATGGGCGGAGAGTGGGGCGTGGGCGCTTCGCTGGCCATGGAGAAAGTCCCGCCGCGTCTGCGCGGCCTGCTCTCCGGGTTGCTGCAACAGGGCTACGCCGCCGGCTATCTGCTGGCCGCGCTTTGCTACTTCTTCCTGTTCGGGCGGCTGGGCTGGCGTCCGCTGTTCTTCCTGGGCGGGTTGCCGGCGCTGCTGGCGGTTTTTGTGCGCTTCCGCGTGAAGGAATCCGAGGTCTGGGAGAAGACCCGCCACAAGACCTGGGGAGGTCTCGGAATCGCCATCGCCAGCCACTGGAAACTTTTCCTCTACATCGCCGCTCTGATGACGGGAATGAACCTGGCGTCCCACGGGACCCAGGACATGTTCCCGGCATTTCTCGAGCGGCAATGGCATCTCGGCCCTAATCAGCGCGCCGCCCTCACCGCGTTTTCCATGGTAGGGGCCATCTGCGGCGGCACGCTCTTCGGCTTGCTCTCGGATGGGTGGGGCCGGCGGCGCGCCATGGTCGCGGCCCTGCTGGCGGCCGTGCTGGCGGTCCCGCTGTGGGCGTTTGCGCCGTCCATCGCCCTGCTGTGGGCGGGCGCCTTCCTGATTCAGTTCATGGTCCAGGGCGCCTGGGGCGTCGTGCCGGCGCACCTGGCCGAGTTGTCTCCGGATTCCGTGCGCGGATTCCTGCCCGGCTTCGGCTATCAATGCGGCGCGCTGCTGGCAGGCTCGGTAGGCTACCTGGAAGCCGCCATCGCCCGCCGCACCGGCTATGCCACCGCCATGGCCGGCGTTGCCGCCACCGTCTTCCTGTTCGCCGCCGCCGCCACCGCCCTGGGAAAAGAGCGGCGGGCCGTGAAGTTCGGGGAGTAGGCTCCGCGCGCGCCGCATCCCCACGGCTCGCGGCATGGGCTCGCAAGCGCCCGCGCGCTCGGGCGCAATGGGCTATACTAGCGCGCATGAAACGCCTTCTTGTCCTGTTGCCGCTGGCGGCGCTGGCCGCCGCCCAGACGCCGCCGGCTCAAGCCCCGCCGACCCCAGCCCCACAGGGCCGGGGAGGAGCGGGCCGGGGCGCTTTTGCCCGGTATCGAAGCAAAATCACCGTGTATGACCTGAAGACCAAAGCAACCAAGATCATCTTCACCGCCGACGCGCAATGGGAGGCTCCCAACTGGACGCACGACGGGAAGTACCTGCTGGCCAACTCGGCCGGCGCGCTGTGGAAACTGGAGGTCGATGGTCCGGTTCCGGCGGTTCCGCAGAAGCTCGGACTGGATGCATCTTACCGCTGCAACAACGACCATGGCCTCTCGTTCGACGGCAACATGCTGGCCTTTTCGGCCACCCCTCCGGGCGGGCGCGGCTCGCAGGTCTTTCTGGCGACCGCGGACGGCAAAGACCCTAAGCAGATGACGCAGACCGGCGTCAACTACTTCCACGGCTTCTCGCCCGACGGCAAGTGGCTGTCGTTCATCGGACAGCGCCCGGTCAACGGCGTGACCAAAACCGAGATCTACCGCGTTTCCGCGGACGCGGCCAAGGAAGAGAAGCTGACGGACACCGGCGGCTATGACGACGGTACCGACTACTCGCCCGATGGCAAGTGGATCTACTTCAACTCCAACCGCCTGGGAACCACCAACGACGGCTGGGACATCTGGCGCATGCCGCCCGATGGCGCGGGCCCGAAGGACGCCAAGGCCGAAAGGGTCACCCACGACCAATGGGAAGACTGGTTCCCGCACGTTTCCCCGAACGGGAAATGGATCGTCTTCCTTTCGTTCCCGCACGGCACCGAGAATCACAACGGCGAGATGGACGTCGTGATGCGGATGATCCCGGCGCCGGGTAAGAAAACCGATCCCGAGAAGGTCAAGATCCAAACCTTGCTCAAGTTCTTCGGCGGCCAGGGCACGATCAACGTGAACTCGTGGTCGCCGGATTCGAAGCGGTTCGCTTTCGTCAGCTACGAGCCGATTGCTCCCGCGAATCCGCCCGCGGCGGCCGGCGGGCGCTGAGGATCGGTTTGTTCCTCGCCGGCGCGGGCCGGGCATGCCCGGCCCCTACACAGGTGGCTGATATGACGCGAGATGTGGTTGGATTCCGGCGCGCCGCAATCCCGGCTGCGCCGGTGCGGCTCGCCGCGGCTCTCGTGGCCGCCGCGCTTGTGTTTGGTTTGCAGGGTTGCGGGGGCGAGCCTCCCCGTCCCTCGGCCAGCCTCCCGCCGCCGCCAATCCCCCAGACCTCTCAAGCGTCGTCGGTTTCGGCCGAGGTCGACTTCGACCTGGCGGAGGTCGCGAGCGCCCTCAAGAAGAGCGTGCCGCGGACCCTGGAATCCTCGACGGACAAGCTCAACGTTCCCGCTAACGTGGTCTTGACGGCTCCGGCGCAAGTGGCCGCCGAAGTGACGAAGTACGTCACCAAGCAGGTTACCAGGGTCGTGTCGCAGTCGGTCGCGGACACCTGCAAGAAGGCCGGCGCTTCCGGCTGGCTGTTCTTTCCGTGCCAGGTCCTCAAGCAGGCGGAGGTGACGGAGAGCGTGGCCGTACCGATCGTCGAGAGGGTAATGCAAACTGCCGCCGCGGGGGCAAAGGTCAAAAGCCCGGTGGACGTTGAAATCGCGCACAACGTCTTCCTGGACGACATAGATCTCTCGGCCAGCGGTAATCTGCTGCGGGCCGATGCGACGCTCTCGTTCGATCTGGCGGTCAAGGCCGACGCAAAGGTCGTTAAGATCGGGACGACAAGCTGCGGAGTCGGCGAGCCGCGGCCCCAAGTGAAGCTCGGCGAGCCCATGCGCATGCATTGGGGAACCGACGGGAAGTTGGCGATCGACAAACAGCCATGGACGCTGACCTGGATCAGGCCCTGCAACCTGACCTTCGCGGACATCAGTTTCCAGGATGTTCTTAAGGTTTCCGGTCTAGAGCAAACGTTCGACCGGAAGATCGACGAGGCCGTGGCGCGGATCCCCAAGGAAGTCGACGTAACCGGCGCCTTCGATAGATTCTGGTCGAACGCCATGGAGCCCCGCGAGATCGTGAAGGACGTCTGGCTTTCCGTCAGGCCCGCCGGAGCGATTATATCCGAGCCGTTCGGTCAGGGCCGCACACTGGGCTTCTCGGTCACGCTGGTCGCCAATCCGCTCCTTACCTACGGCGATAAGCCGAAGATCGCGGAGAACGTGCGCCCGCCCTTCGAGCACGCGGCGGCTCCCGCCGACTTTTCGGTCGAGCTTGAAAGTGAAGTGAGCTTTCCGACGATCGAGAAAATCCTGAATGCGCAGCTCGCGGGCACGGACCAAGTCTTCGGGGGGCGGAATTTGAGGATCACGAACATCGACGCGCACGCCAGCGGGGCGTCGGTGGTGCTGGGCGTGGGGATTTCAAAACCGTTCCGCGGCCGTTTATACCTTTCCGGAAAGCCGGTTCTGGACCGCGCCTCGGGAACCGTGCGGCTGGAGGACCTCGACTACACCGTGGAGACTCGAAACATACTGGTGAAGGCGAGGGAGTGGATCTTGCACTCGAAAGTTCGAGAGAGCCTCGGAGCCAAGTCCGTTTTCCCCTTGTCGCGAGACATGCGGGAGGCGATGGCGAAATTGGGCCGCTACGAGGACACCGCGCAGGGGGTGAAGTTCAGCCTCCGCATTGAGGACCCGTCGATCACCCGGCTGTTTCTAACCGAGGACGGCGTACACGTCCGCGCGCAACTGAAAGGCGCGGCGACGGCGCGCTTCGTGAGCGCCGCGGGCGGCTGAAACACACTGGAGATCCCCGGGCGCCGCGCATAGCGCATGCCGGAGAGCCGGCTATTTCTTCTTGGGGAGCGCCTGATACTGAGCCTGAGCCTGGGCCTGAGCCTTCTCGGCTTCACGCTGGATCTCCACGATCTTCTTCTGAACGTAGGTGTCCAGAATCTTGGGCGCTTCCGTGCGCACGCGCTCCAGCATCCCATTTTCCGCGGCGACGATGTTCTTTTCGATCCGGTTCGACATCTGCTCGAAACGGGCCAGCCGCTGTTCCAGTTGCGGGGCGAGTTCAGCCAGTTTCTGATCGGCGGCCTGGCCGATGGCCGCGGGGACGGCGTTGGCCGCGCGCTCCGCGGCTTCCACGCGTCCGGAGAGCCGGTACACCAGCGCGGACAGCAATATCGACAGGGCGATCAGCACGATGCACAGCGTCCGCACCACCAGCAAGTTGCGGCGCAACGCCGCGATCAAAGCGGGCGACACTCCGGCCGCGGGCGACGGGCCGCTCGCGGGCTGCGATCCGCCCGCGGCCTTGGGCGTGACAATCGTGGGGTCGAAATCGTCATAACGAGGCATGCTTGTTCCTCCATGTTCGTGCCAATTACGTTCAATACCTTCCCGGGTCGCGGAGCGGGCTGCGCAAAGTCAGGGCCAGGTAGACCAGCGCGGCCTCCCCCGCACACAACAATAGCAGGATCCCCACGTAGCTGGCGGGCTGCGCGTCCAGGGGCACGGGGGGCGGCGGAGCGGCATAATTCTTCCCGGACTCGGCGTGCGCGAGCAGGTCTTCCACGGCGGCCCGCAACTGGAGCCGCACATCGCGGCCGAACGTCAGCGTACCCATGGTGTGGTTGAGCACCAGCAGCTTCAGGTTGCTGTCCGGCGGCACGATCCGAAGCTCCGAGGTGTGCAGCGCCAGCAGGGCTTCGGCGCCCCAGCGCGACGCGACAAGGCGCGCGGGACCGCTCAACCGCGGCGGGTAGCTTCGACTATTCCCGATCAAATCGGTGAGCCGGCCCTGAAGCCCCACGCGCCGCATCAGGGCTTCGAGGCGATCGAGCGGCTCGTGCTCCGGCCCCGTGCATAGCACCTGGATGATGGCCTCATTGTCAGGCACCTGAGTCACCGGGAATACCTGCCCCGAAAGAATGACCTGTGGGATGAGCGCCAGCGGCAGGATGGTCATCGCGCCCTGAATCGAGCCGCACACCGCCGAAATGATCAGGCCGACGCCCGAGCCGCAGAAAACCGCCAGCGCGCAGATGGCCCAGTCCCCGATCAAGTGGTCGCGCAGGCGGCCCGTCAGGTTCAGCGCGAAAGCCAGCAGGAAACCGTCCGCCATCGCCAAAGAGGCGCAATAGACAAGCTTTGCGGAAACGTAGCTGGCCACCGAGAGGCCGGCGCGCATTTCGTTGCGCAGCAGGTCGCGCTCGTCGACAATCTCGCGCACCGCCGAAGAGGCGCCGACCCACAAACAGGCCACCGCGAGGATGAAAAACAGCCCGACCTCGTCGGGCTCGTTGGAGACCACCGCGAGCGCGCCCGCCACCGCCAGCGTCGTGCCGCCGTGCCAAGCCAACGCCGCCCACCCGTGCGACCCGCCAAACCGCTGGCGGAACTGCGTGGCGAGCCGCCGTCCGAAGGTTAGAAACTCGCCGCTCGCCAGATCCATGGTTACGCTCCTTCAGCTCAGCTTCTGGCCGACCAATTGGCGGAACAGCAACGTGCGCTCGTAATCGGCCGCGGCGCGATCCGCCACTGTCCTGACCTCGCTGAAATTCCGCCGCTCGAACTGGTGAAACACCGCGCTTAGTTCGGTTTCCCCGAAGTAGGGCAGGAAATCCGGCGAGGGACCGTAGAATACGAGCCGGCCCGCAACCATGAAGATCACCCTGCGGAAACGCAGGAGCGGGCCAGGATGGTGGGTGATCATCAGCACGGTGGTGCCGCGGCGCGGCAGCGCCGCGAGGGTGGTCACCAGATCCTCGCACGTGCCGGCGTCCAGGCCGGATTCCGGTTCATCGAGCAGAATCAGCCGGGGACGGCGCAGCAGGCGCGTGCCCACGGAGAGGCGTTTGCACTCGCCGCCGGCCAGCCGCTCCACGTGCGTATCGCACTTATGGCGCAGAACGATATCGTCGAGAGTCTCCTCGACGCGGCGCTCGCGCTCGGCCGCCGGCCAGGTCTTCAGCGACAACGCGGCGTAGTGCTCCAGCGTCTGGCGCACGGTAAGGTTGCAGAAATGCTGGTCGAACTGCGGCACCAGCACCAGGTTCTCGCTGTCGGAAGCGTCGCCCAGGAAGCTGCGCACGGCGTCCTGAAAGAAGGCGCTCCAACGCTGCCGCTGGCGCTCCACGCGGCGGCCGTTCAGCAGCACGCTGCCCGAGGCCAGCGGCGTAGCCCCGCGAATCAGGCTGAACAGGGTGGACTTGCCGCAGCCGGAAGGCCCGTAGAGGCCGATGAACTCACCCCTCTCCACCACCAGGGAGACCTCGCGGACCACCGCGACGCCCTGCTCGTTGGCGGCGGCCGACGTGACGCGGTCCAGAATCAGGTCGATGTCCGCGGGCGCGCCCGCCGGGGCGTGCGCCGGCCGTTCGTCGAAGCGGTAACGCAAAACGCCGAAATCGACCGTGCCGCCGGGCGCGAGCGTGGCGGTCTGGCCGGGCTGTACCTTAACGCCATCCACTCGCGCGGGATTGGCGGCGGTCAGGCTCCGCACCACCACTTTGCCGTTGCGCAGGCACAGAGCGGCGTGCTGGCGGGAAACGGTAGGGTGGGCCAGGCGCGCCTCGCACTCGGGCGCGCGGCCGACGGTTACCTCGGACCCCTCTTCCAGGTCGAGATCGAGCAGCGAGCGCGCCCGGCGCGCGGGCGGGTCGCAGAAAATCAGCTCCAGCGCGCTCACGCCCGCCAGCTTGAGGGCATCCCCGTCGTGCAGATCGGCGTTCCCGGCGACCGGGGTCGAGTTCACCAGGAGGCGGACCTTCGGGTCCGACACGGAGAGGCGGACGGTTCCATTGGGAGCGCGTTCGACGCGCCACGCGTCGGCCGGCAGTCCGGGAACCGGGAGCCCCACCACCTGCCGGTCGGCCGGCATGGTTACGCGGCGCTGCTCCTCGGCGCCGCCAAAGACAATCGCCTTGCCCACCGCCGGTTCCATGCGGCCGGCCAGCGCCCGCCAGACGAAGATAAGCAGCCCGGTCAGGTTCTCGCCGGCAAGGAGGGTGGCGGTGGGATCGACCGAACCGGTCAGGCCGGCGTCGGCCGGGACAGCAACCTCCGCCTCGGGAGCCGGCTTATCCGGGCCGGATTGGGCCGTGGGAATGACAACCCGGTACACATTCCGCTTCGGACCTCCGAACGAAACCGTGGAATCGTGGCGGAGTTGCCCCGTGCCGGGGCGGCCAGGCGGGCTAAGCCGGGCGCCGTCCGCCCAAGTGCCGTTCACCGAACCAAGGTCTTCGACCGTCAGCTTCCCACCCGGGCTGGACCAGAGGCTCGCATGGCGCCGGCTGATCCGCTCGTCCCCCGAGAGATGGATGTCGCTCCCCGGCATCCGCCCCACGGCAAGCTTCCGTCCCAATCCCGCGCCGGCGTCGTAGACGGGAATGGCGTAACGGCGTGATGTGTCGCTGGCCGCTTCGAGCAGCGGCTCTGCCGCGTTGGGCGGCACAGGCGTGCCACAGTTCAGGCAGACCAGACGGTCGCCTGTTTCGCGCCGGCAGCCGGGGTTTACACACTGAGACATCGCGCGAACATTAGCTCTATCGGCAGATCCGTTCTTGATTAGTATACTCTCGAAGCGCAAGCGGATGCCTGTCAATCTGTCTTTGGCGGCCGGGGCCGGCTTTTGAAACCGGCGCCGCGACCTTGGGGCGCGGTAGGTTAGAATACGGCAGAGCATGGGCATGAGCGGTTCCAGCGGCGGTTACTGCCCCATCTGCGAGAGGAGCTACGGCCCCGACGCGGACCGGTGCCCCATACACGGCTTCCTCTTCCAGAACCGCGATGCGCTTCGCCCCGGCGTCGTCATCGACGGCACGTTCGAGATCCTTCAGCGCCTCGGCGCCGGAGGCATGGGCGAAACCTACCTCGTCCGTCACGCCTTCCTCGGCGAAAACCTGGTCCTCAAACGCGTCCGCCCGGAGCTGGCCGAGGACCCGCTGTATCAGCAATCCTTCCTGCGCGAAGCCCACTCCCTGGCCGCGCTACGCAAGTTGCCGGCGGTAGTAGAGATCCGTCACGCCTGGCAAACGCGCGAGGGCTATCTCGCCCTGCTGCTGGAGTACGTCGAGGGCGGCAACCTGCTTCAATGGCTGGACGCCGCGCGCGGCGGCGGCCCGCTGGAGGTCCCCGAGGCGCTGACGGTCGCCGCCGACCTGGCCAAGGCGCTGGCGGCGGCGCACGCCATCGGCGTCCTGCACCGCGATGTGAAGCCGCAGAACATCATGATGCGGCCTCTGGAGGGCGGCGGATTTCAGTTGAAGCTGTGCGATTTCGGACTGGCGGTGCAGCGCATGGAGGAGATGTCGCGGCAAGGGACGGCGACCGCGCACATGGGGACGCCCGGCTACGCGGCGCCGGAGCAGTACGCGCTGCCGAGCCGGGAGCAGGACGCGCGGGTGGACGTGTTCGGATTGGGGATGACGCTCTACCGCCTCGTGGCCGGGCGGCTGCCGTGGGACACGAGCGCCGCGACCTGGCCGCTGGTTTGCAGGGAGCCACTGCGAAAGAGCCTGAAGGAGTTGCGGCCGGCGCTGGCGCGGGAGCGCTGGCTGGAGAACCTGCTCGTGCGGCTGACGGCGGTCGAGCGCGACGACCGCATCGCAACCGCCGCCGAAGCTTTGGAGTTGATTCAGGAGGCGCTCGGGGAAACCAAGCCGGCGCCGGCGACGGCCGCCAGGCCACAGCCGCGCGTCGCGCCGGCGCCCGCAACGGCTGTCCCGCCGCCGGTGGAATCGCGGCCTCGCCGCCCTTTGAAACGCGGAATCGGGCTGGCCGCCTTGGGTTTGGTGGCGATCGCGCTGGTGCTGGTCTGGTGGTGGGCGCTACAAGGGCCGAAGGATGTCCCCGGCAATCCGCCCGCGCAGGTCGAACAGGGCAGACAGGCGCCGGCCACGCGTCCGCCTGCTCCCGCCGCCACGCGGGGTGGGAATCTTCCGGCGCAGCCCGCCGCCGCGCCGCCGGACCGCGAAGCCGGCGCCCTGCGGAACTCGGTCGTGAGTGCGGTCCGCGCCAAGAACTGGTCCAAGGCCGGCCCGTTGATCGATAGTTTACTGGCGAAGGTTCCCACGGACCCCGAGGCCCTGGAGTGGCGGAAGTTGCTGTCGGAGGGCCGCAAGGCGGATCTCTTTGCTAAACTGAATCCCAAGCCGGAGCAGTCGAGCGGACCGGAGCTAACCAGGGCCGAGCAACTGTCGCAGCAGGGCGACTATCCGGCGTCTATCGCGTTGTTTCAGCGTGTGCTGGCACGCGACCCGGGCAACGCCCGCGCGCGCAGCGGATTGAAGCAGGCAACGGACGCCAAGGCGACGGAGGATCGCGTATGGTGAGGAGGCCGTTAGGGCCCGTCACGGAACAACGCTCACGTTTGGGAGACGCCGGCAAGCCGCGTGGCGCACGCTTCAGCGCAATGCCACTTAGTTTTCACAGGACGACATCTTGGATGGATCGTGGGGCAGGCAATCCTGCCTGCCAGCCGGCCTTCCGGCCGGCTGGACCCGCTCGAAAGCGGGTCCGCAGGCTGAAAAGCCTGCCCCACGGCCTCCGCCAGATTGGCAGCCTCCGAAAACTAAGTGGCATTGCGCTGAAGCGTGCGCCACAACGAGCTCCGGTAATGTTATTTCGTGACAGGCTGTTAGTATTACTACGTTAAGTGCTAGGGACTCCGTGAATGGCCCACGGCGGCTCCGCAGTAGGCGCAGGCGCCCGTCCACGTGAAGAGCAGGTATTGGATTTCACGCCGCGTCCTCGGCAGGGTCCACCCAGAAG
>CAIRXZ010000288.1 GCA_903882645.1 uncultured Acidobacteriia bacterium
GCTGGGGGCAATCGAATCAAAACAAACCGCGGGGAAAATGTAGAAACTCCAGGGGTCGGGCATGCCCGACCCCTACGGCGGCGCTTGGCGAGCGCCCGGACGAGACTGTCACCCCGGCGCAAAAAACCGGCGGCTCGCCGAAGCGGCCGCCGGTGACAGCACAGATACTCCGAGGAACAGGAGGAAACTACGGTAGCAGCGCTATTGGAGCGCGCCAGAAGGCGAATTTCTGGGCGGATGGCTCGAGCACGCTGACCTGGCATGTGTACCGGCCAGGCTCGATCTTGGCCAGCGGCACGCTGAATCGGATCGGCACCGCCTTGGTATTGGGGTCCAACCCGTCCGTAACCTGAACCGGCGCGGACTCGAACGCCTTTACATTGCCGCGATAGAAGCTCAGGGTGGCGATTACCGGCTGCGTCTTGGCCGCGGTCGGTTCGTACGCTTCCAGGAAGACGAACATCTCCTGGTCTTTGCGGAAAACGCGAGTTACGCTGGGAACCAGCTTCTGGCCGTTCTGCACCAGGGGATTGAAGTTGAACAGGCGCATGTTCATCCCGGCGCCGCCGACCGTATCGCTCATCTTCTCACGCTGGTTGCTGAGGATCACCGAGCTGATCGGGAGGTACTTGACATCGACGCTCAAATTCGGCACCACGAACTTGGCCTGGAAGGTCCCCATCTTGCCGGTTTCGTTCTCCCTCGCCAGGAATTTGACCGAATAGGATCCCGGCGGTAGAACGAAGCCGGTGTCATAGGCGACGGTCTTCTTGGTCAACTGGGCCGCCGTGTCTCCCTTCAGCTTGACGGTGATGAAATCGCGAACGCTCCCCGCAATCGCGTTCTTGGAATCCCTGATTTCGCCGATGAAATCCAGACGCGTAGTTTCGGAATTCCCCTGCTTGGCAAGCGCCAGATCGCTGCCGGGAAGCTTGACCGAAACGGGTACGTAGTAGCGGTCGCTAGCCTGGCGGAAGTAGTCCGTCTCCAGCGCGATGGAGAGGTCGGTCATCGGGTCGCCCAGCATGAGGGCTTCCTGGAGCTGGCGTTCCCGGTCCGACGCGTCGAACTTCTTGAACTCCTTGGAAGCGAAATAGCCCGTGCGATAGTCCAGCTTGGCGCTCAGGTTGTTGTTGATCGAGACCTTGATGCGGCGGAACTTGCCGTCCAGCGCGGCGTTGCTGGTGTAGTAGCCGAGGATGTAGTAGCTGGAAATGTCCTTCTGGGCCTGCACGATTCCGGCGGACAGGTCGTTGCTGTCGACAAACAGTTTGCCGCCGGTATCGTTAGCCAGGGCATAGAGGGTGTCTTGCGATCCTTGAAGGTTACTCTGCATGGCCGCCACGGCGCCGCCGGAGAAATTGCCGCCGTTGCCGCGGCCGCCGCCGCCCGCGGCGCCCTGGCTGGCATTGCCCACCGGGGAGGTGGCCGCCAACCCGCGCGCGTCCACCGGATAGAAGCCGACATTGCTGCGTAGCGCGGCGTTGATGGTGGCGCGCAGTTGCGCGTCGTTGTCGATTCCATTGCGCTGCACGCCGCTGCCGAAGTAGATCAGGGCCTTCTTTTCGGGCAGGGTGGCCAGCATCTTGACGGCGGCTTCGAGCGAAGCCAACTGCCGGTCGGTATTGAAGATGTTGAACTCGGTGTCGTCGGCGACATAGGCCGCGCCGGTGTCCGCGGAGCTGTCGTCGCTCACCACGTTGGCCATTTCGCTGGCCTGGCCGATCACCAGCTTGTTGATGATGTTGATCGCCGCGTCGCGGTCCTCGGTGAAGTCCTGAAGCACCTTCAACTCGCCCGCATAGCTCATCAGCGCCACCAGGTCCGAAGGGGTCATCTGGGTGTTCAGGAACTTCAAGGCGTTCTTCTGGACGCGCACCTGGTCGTCCGGCGGCATGCCCTGAAAATCGAAATACAGCACCAGCAGGCGTTTGTCTTTATACTTGATCTCGCCCGGCTTGGCCGGGGTAATGGTGGCTTGCACGGCCGCCGCGGCAGCCGGCGGCGCCGCTGGGGCCGCAACCGGGGCCGCAGCCGGGGCCGGCGCGGGCGCCGGCAGGATGTTCTCTTCCAGCCGCTGGAACTCGAAGACTTTAATCGTTTGCGGCTTACCGTCCTCGGTGACCGTGAAATCCGCGGCCTTCAAGCCCTCGACGGGCTTGCCGTCCTTGTCCTTGGCGTTGACATTGAGCACTACCAACTGGGTGGTCGACTCGAACTTGTACGTCTGCTTCTGGAGAGGCGCGTTGGGTTGTTGCACGACCGCCGGCCTAGGCGGCTGCTGCTGGGCATAAGCGGCCAGCAGCCAGACCAGAAACGTTGCGGCGATAATTCTCTTTGTTCTCATAGTTGGAATCTAGACCTCAGTCTGGCGGTTACGTTGCATAGCATCGACTCCGGCGGCCTCACAATAAACTAGGGCAACAGCGCCATGGGAGCTCGCCAGAAGGCGAATCTCTGGGCGGATGGCTCGATCACGCTGACCTGGCATGTGTACCGGCCAGGCTCGATCTTGGCCAGCGGCACGCTGAACCGGATCGGCACCGCCTTGGTATTGGGGTTCAACCCGTCCGTAACCTGAATCGGCGCGGCTTCAAACGCCTTTACATTGCCGCGATAGAAACTCAGGGTGGCGATCACCGGCTGGGTCTTATCCGCGGCCGGTTCGTACGCTTCCAGAAAAACGAACAGTTCCTGGTCCCTGCGGAAAACCCGGGTCACGCTGGGAACCAACTTCTGGCCGTTCTGCACGAGCGGATTGAAATTGAACAACCGCATGCCTCCCCTGCCGCCGCCCACCGCGTTGCCCACGGTATTGCTCATCTTCTCCTGCTGGTTGCTGAGGATCACCGAGCTGATCGGGAGGTATTGGGCATCGACGCTCAGGTCGGGCACGACGAACTTGGCCTGAAAGGTCCCCATCTTCCCGGTTTCGTTTTCCCTCGCCAGGAACTTGACCGAATAGGATCCCGGCGATAGAACGAAGCCCGTGTCGTAGGCGACGGTCTTCTTCGCCAGTTGCGCCGCAGTCTCTTCGCTGAGCTTGACGGTGATGAAATCGCGCACGCTCCCGGTAATCGCGTTCTTGGAATCCCTGACTTCGCCGATGAAGTCCAGGCGCGTGCTTTCGGATTTCCCCTGCTTGGCAAGCGCCAGATCGCTGCCGGGCATCTTGATCGAGATGGGCACGTAGTAGCGGTCCCTCGCCATGCGGAAGTAGTCGGTTTCCAGCGCGATGGAGAGGTCGGTCAGCGGATCGCCCAGCATGAGGGCTTCCTGGAGTTGGCGTTCCCGGTCCGACGAATCGAACTTCTTGAACTCCTTGGAAGCGAAATAGCCGTGGCGATAGTCCAGCTTGGCGCTCAGGTTGTTGTTGATCGAGACACTGATGCGGCGGAACTTGCCGTCCAGCGCGACGTTGGTGGTGTAGTAGCCGAGGATGTAGTAGCTGGAAATGTCCTTCTGGGCCTGCACGATGCCGGCGGACAGGTCGTTGTTGTCGACAAACAGTTTGCCGCCCGTATCGTTGGCGAGCGCGTAGAGGGTGTCTTGCGATCCCTGAAAGTTGCTCGCCCTGGCAGCCACGGCGCCGCCGGAGAAATTGCCGCCGTTGCCGCGGCCGCCGCCGCCGGCGGCGCCCACGTTGGCATTGCCGACCGGGGAGGTGGCCACCAGCCCGCGCGCATCCACGGGATAGAACGAAACATTGCTCTTGAGCGCGGCGTTGATGGTGGCGCGCAGTTGCGCGTCGTTATCGATTCCATTGCGCGTCACGCCGCTGCCGAAGTAAACCAGCGCCTTCTTTTCGGGCAGGGTGGCCAGCATCTTGACGGCGGCTTCGAGCGATGCCAACTGCCGGTCGGTATTGAAGATGTTGAACTCGGTGTCGTCGGGGACGTAGGCCGCGCCGGTGTCCTCGGAGCTGTCGTCCTGCACCACGTTGGCCATTTCGCTGGCCTCGCCGATCACCAGCTTGTTGATGAGCTGGATCACCGCGTCGCGGTCTTCGGTGAAGTCCTGAAGCACCTTCAACTCGCCCGCGTAGGTCATAAGGGCCACCAGGTCCGAAGGCGTCATCTGGGTGTTCAGGAACTTCAAGGCGTTCTTCTGGACGCGGATCTGGTCGTCCGGCGGCATGCCCTGAAAATCGAAGTACAGCACCAGCAGGCGCTTGTCCTTGTACTTGATCTCGCCCGGCCTGGCCGGCGTAATCGTCGTTTGCACGGCGGGCGCCACGGTGGGCGGCGGTGGAGGCGCGGGCGGGGCCCCCTTCGGCGGCTTCACAGGCTCCGGCGCCGGCGGCAGGACGTTTTCTTCCAGCCGCTGGAACTCGAAAACCTTGATTACTTGCGGCTTGCCATCCTCGGTGACCGTGAAATCCGCGGCCTTCAAGCCCTCGACGGGGTTGCCGCTCTTGTCCTTCGCGTTGACATTGAGCACTACCAACTGGGTGGTCGACTCGTACTTGAACGTCTGCTTCTGGAGAGGCGCGTTCGGTTGTTGCACGATTGGCGGCCGGGGCGGCTGCTGCGCATAAGCCGCCAGCAGCCAGACCAGAAACGTTGCGGCGACGATTCTCGTCGTTTTCATGGCTAGAACCTGAATCTCATGCTGGCGGTCACGGTGCGCATACCGGAGACGTTGGTGGCTTGACCGTACGTTGCGGATCCCACCGCCGTGCTATACCCGCTGATGATGACGGTGTTGAGCACGTTGTTGGCCATGAGTTGCAGGTCCATGCTGTGGCGCTCGCCAAACCGGAATACCCTGCTGGCGGACCCGTTCAGGCTGTAGCCCAGCGGACCGGGGATGCTTCCAGGCGCCGCGCTGCCCCAAACGCCGGGAAGCGGATAAACGAAAGCGGCCGTGTTGAAGTACTGGCCGGCCACGGTAGAAGTGAGCGGAGCGCCGGTGTACTCCGGCCGGGAATTCAGACCGGTCGAACCCACAGCCAGGCAGGCGTTCCCGGTGCAGGAGGGCGTGAGCGGACTCCCGCTCGCAAGCGAGATGGTGGTCTGAACCGTCCAGTCCTTGACCAGGTGGCCTTTCCAGCCGGTGAGCAGGCCGGCGCCGCGCAAGCCCTGGCCCGTGCTGTACTGGGCCGAAATAGACAACTGGTGTTGGCCTATCTGAGGGCCGCGGTTCAACCTGAAATCCTGCCAGTCCATTTCCGGCATGCTCTCCGCCAGGTACTTCCTGAACGTGTACGAGGTGTTTACCGATACGCCGCCGCTGAATCGCCGCATCATCTGGATGCTGCCGGCGTTGTAGCTCGAATTGGCGCCGTAAGTCTCGTAGGTATAGCCCGGCGGATAGGCCGACAGGGAAGAGGGTAGATTACAGGAGGCTGCAGTGCAGCCTGGCGCGGAAACCCAAGGCTCGAACGTACGATCCAGGTGGGTACCCTTGATGCCGGTGTAAGTGGCCGTGGTCTGGAACGAGAACGGCAGGTTCTGCTGGATGCTCAGGTTCCAGGTCTGCGCGTAGCCGATCTTGTAGTTGGGATCGATGGCGTAGGTGTTCGTGGAAAGGTTGGTTCCCGTGCTCCCCGCAAGGTTCAAGGCATTGGCCATGGTAATCCCGTGGGTCTGAAGCAACGGCAGATTGTTCAGAATATTCAGGTTCAGAGACCTCGCCTGGGGCGGTTGCTGCGAGAGATTCATCGCCATGTTGCTGTACGCCGAAGTGTTGTAGGAAATGCCGTAGCCGCCGCGGACCACGGTGGATTTCTTCGCGCTCGGTCTCCAGGCGAATCCGAATCGGGGCGAGATGTTGTTGGGGTCGGAGTTCACCAGCGCGTTCGGGGCGGTCTGGCCCGTGAACGGGTTCGTCTGCCCCGGCTGCAAAGGAGCATAGCTCGTGAAACCCGGCCCGAAGGCCATGTTCACGATCTGGTTATGGATCTCGTTCACCGGCGTCTGGTAGTCCCACCGGGCGCCGAGGTTCACGGAGAACCGCGGGTGCAGGCGCCAATCGTCTGTCACGTAGGCGCTCCAGACGTTACCTCGGAAATAGTACGACGGGTCGCCGTTGCACAGATTCGTCGCGCCGCCCCCGGCGCACTGGACCCTGGCGATATCGGGCACGCCGAGCATGAAATCGGCCAGATCCAAACCGGTTCCGGCCACGGGCAGACCGTTCACGTACTGGCTGGTGGCGTCGCCGTTGAAGCTGAAACTGCCGCGCGGGTTCGAGTTGTTCTGGGTGTTCCACTGCTGACGCCGGAAGCCGCCGCCGAACGTGAACGTGTGCTTCCCATGCACCCACATCAGACTCTCGGTGAGCGAGCTGGTTTGCTGCCGTGTCAGGGACGCCGTCCTGTCCGACAGGCCGCCGTAATTGGTGAAGCTCAGACTCGGAGGCCCCCAATTGAGCGGGTCGGTGGCGACGCCCTGTATCCCCAGATTGCCCTCCACGTTCGTCAGGCCCGAGAAATAGGGCGACGCAAGACTTCGCGTGCGGCTGAAGGTGAACGCCAGGCTGTTGATCAGGCGCGTGGTGAAATTATGCGAGTACGTCGAGCTGGCGTTCATGCTGCGCCCGCTCGAGGAATCCACGATCGGATTGCCCGTGTTGGGATCGAGAAAGGCAAACTGGTTCGGGGTGCTGCCGTTGGTGCCCTGATAGGCGAAGCTGACCATGATGCGATTCTTGGCATTGAGCGTCTGGTTCACCCGCGAGTTGAGACTGTTGACGTTGCTCAAGGGCGTGGTGGGCACCTGGTAGTTGCTCTTGACGCCCGGCAGATTGGGCAGTGCGTAGTACTTCAACAGTTGCGCCGCGACCGGGTTGATGTTCGTGATCGTGGCGTTCGGGAACGGCGCGTTGGTGGTGGGGTCGTAGATCGTCACGGGTTGGTCGTTGACGCCCACCGCTTGCGAGAAGTTCCCGGTGCGTTCGAGAGCGGACGGCATGGTGGTCAGCGAACTCTGCGCCCCGCTCCGCAACCGGTTGACCGTGAAATTCAGTTGGAACTGCCCCTTGGAGCCATCCAGCAGCTTGGGGATCTTGAACGGTCCGCCGACCGATCCCGTGGTTTGGGTGCGGTTGGAGTACGGCTTTCCCAGATTCACGCCGGTGATCGAATAGCTCTGCGCGTTCAAAAGGGAGTTCTGTTCCTGGACATTGAGGCTGCCGGTGTACATCATGCGCGGGTTCCGGCGGTTGTTCCCGAAGGCCATTGCGCCCGGCCGGTTCTGGAACCCGCCGCGTCCGCCCGCTCCACCGCGTCCGGCGCCGGCGAAACCCATGCCGCCGCCACGGCCGCCGCCCATCATCGGGCC
>CAIRXZ010000289.1 GCA_903882645.1 uncultured Acidobacteriia bacterium
GATTCAAAACCCAATAAGCAATTTCCCTACCAAACGGCTCACTTCAAGTCGCTCTATCGAAAACGCTCCGGCCCCGAGGATTGCGCGCGCGCCCGAGGGTCATGTCAGCCGGAGCGTTTCCGATACAGCCCTAGGACTTTCGAGGAAGTAGCCATGGACGGGTCGCTGCACGGCCTCGTAAACGCCGCGGCGTCGCCAGGATCTATCCCCTCGCCCCCTGCAGATGTCCGCAACGGGCGTGATGCGACCAAGTGAATGCGCACCGTCGCACAAAGGGTCCTTTGTGCAATGGACGCTTACGTCCGGCTGGAACCACGGGGCGGCATTATCCAGCACCGAGCGAACCTCGCGTTGGTGTGGGTGTTTTGCGCTACGCTCAGGGAGTCCTCCTCGGTATGACAAGTAAATTCGCCCAACGGGCCAACCGCTGTTTCGAAGATTTTCGGGCCATGGCCAGCTCGATCGAGAAAACGGCGGAATTGCTGCGCCCGCGTTTCGCAGGCGAGGTGGTTCTGGCCGCAGGGAGCACGCTGCCGCTTTTGGGCTCGAACGCGCTCCACGAGAAGTTTCTAGAATACTTGCGACGTGCGGAAGAACGGTGGCTCAGGGAGTTGGGGCATGGGCACAAGCACACTGATTACCCATCATATTTGGCATCCCTTTTGTCGGCTGACCGTCAAGACATCGAAAACCGCGTGACTGAACGAGCTTGGAACGTAGCGAAAGGTCCATTTCTCGAAGCCCTGTGTCTCCTGGCTGATCTCGCCGCCAGACCCTCACCCTCACCAGCAGCGCCCGTCCCACTCCGCCTGTTCGCGCCTACAGGGCCTATCCAAGTCTTCGAAGGCGACCGACAACGGTTCATCTGGGTTCGACCGAAGATGGTTGGCATTCTGAGTGATATGAATGCTTGTCCGGACATAGTCATTACAACCGAAGCTAACGTGAGCAAAGATACAGTCGTTTCGATTCGCGAATGCAAATGCCATCGCCGCCTCCCATCCGATGAGATCCGAAAAGAGTGTGGGAAAGCGAGAGATCTGATCGTGTCCTCCTACGTGATTGTTTCGTACTACGCAGTGCCAGATAAGCAGCGACAAGGAGCCGCAGGTCTTGGGCTCAACGTTGAGGAAATCGGACTCGATGCAGCGAAACGCGAAGAGTATGTGAGCGGTGAGAAAAACATGGCGCTCGACCTGGGTCCGAAGCTCGCGAATCACGACAAGGAAGCTCTGTTCCGCAGGAGAATGGAAGGCGATGCCGCCTTCGCGAGGGAGAAGGAGGAACGGGGCAGATAGCCAAGTACGTATCACAATGGGTACTGTGCAAGGCCGTCCAGGGCGCGGGCTGTTCCAGAATGGATGAGGCTGGTCGAACTCTTTCTGCCGAGGCTGAACATAGAGCACGACTCGGGTTCAAATCCATTTTGACCCATAGTCGCCGACACGGAGAAGTGGTGTTCCAACAGAAAAGCGGGCGTAGTGGACGAAAAACACTAACTTTCTATCGGAAGCGCCCCGGCGGACAACCCTTCGCCGGAGCGCCCATGCGTCGAGGCCGGGGCGCTTTCGATAACGCCGTTTGAAGGAAGCCGCCCCGGATTTGGCAGGGCAATTGCTTATTGGGTATTCAATCGAGAATGTGATACGTAGTGGGGCAATGTTGCTACGGAAGGGTGAATCGGCCACATTTTGCAGTTGCCCTGCCAAATATTAGCACGCGTAAGCGTCCGCCGCTCTGCGGCTTCGTTCAGACGGGGATTCTGGAAAACACACCGGGTGAAGCGCCTGCTCGATCTCAGGCCGTGCGAGGACTCCCGGTTCAGCGCGTTTTTCTCGACGGCGGGCGGTCGGCGGTAGAATAGGAACGGAGTTGATATGGGGCTTGATCGGATAACGCGCGACCCGGAAGTGATGGGCGGCAAGCCTTGCGTGCGTGGGATGCGCGTGACCGTGGGGACCCTTGTTGGGCTCGTTGCTTCGGGTCGCGCCAACTCCGAAATCCTGGCAGCGTACCCATACGTCGAAGAAGAGGACATTCGGCAGGCTCTCGCCTACGCAGCCTGGCGCGTCGAGGAGATCGAAGTCCCACTTCCCGCCGCATGAAACTCCTGATCGACATGAACCTGAGCCCGGCGTGGGTCCAGTTCCTAGCCGATTCGGGTTTCGACAGCGTGCACTGGTCCAGCATCGGCCGGCCATCCGCGCCGGACACCCGGATCATGGACTACGCGAGTGCAAACGGGCTGGTCGTCTTCACTCACGATCTGGATTTCGGCGCCCCTCTCGCGAAACGAAGGACTCGCCAGCCGAGCGTCCTCCAGATCCGCGCGCAAGACGTCCTCCCGGCGGCCATAGGCAAGATCGTCGTTCGCGCTCTGCACACCAGTCGCGCGCACTTGGAAGCCGGCGCCCTGGTCACAGTCGACCCGAATCGGAGCAGGATTCGGCTGCTGCCAGTTTAGTTCCGCCACACAGACGAACTCTCCCGATCTGGCAGGAAGAACGCGCATCGCAGACGAAAGCCGTGCGTAGTGGACGCTACACGGGCATATCCGAAACCTGCCCGGAACGGGCCGGAGCCGCGCCCGGGCCATACGACAAAAACGATCGTCCGCGCCACCAAAAACGCGGCCCTACGCTCCCAGCAGCCGGTTCAGTTGCCGCATCACCTCGAAGGCGTCGGCCACGTACAGAACATCGGCCTTGCCCCGCGCCCAGCCGCAATTCGCATCCAGGTTGATGGCCCGGCGCTGGTTGACGAACCTCCAGCCCACCACGTGCGGCTCCTCGCCGTGACAGCAGGTCGAAAGCCCCTTGGGATGCCGCGGCGTCGACCCGGTCTGCCCAATCTGGTTCAGGTGCGTCATGCACCGCAACACCGCTTCGCCTTCCCCGCTCGCGTCCACCAGCGATTTGCTCCCGCCGAGCGACGCCTCCGCTTTGCGCAGGAACCCCAGGATCAGCCTCTCGGCCTCGGCCGCGTGCGTCGCGCCGTCGGCCTGCTTCTTGGTCCAGCCCGCTCCCGCTACGAACAGCAGTTTGGCTTCCGGCCGTATGGTCTCCTCGCCGGCCTGGGGCGCCTGCACCCCCGTCACCACCGTGCGCGATGACGGCGCTTCCACCGCCACGGGTTCCACGCCGGCCGTCCCCTCCGGTCCGCTCCACGCCGGGAAGCACCCGCCATCGAGCAGAATCACCCAGGGGCGCCCGGTCCGCGTGAGCGCCGCCTCCATGCGCTGTCGGTAGAACCAACGCGTCACCACGGGGGCGCCGTCCTTGGCCGCCAAGCCGGTCGCGTGCGTGTCCACCCGTCCGCCCAGGCGCCAGGCCACTCCCGGAAGTGCGCGCGCCCATCGCGAAGTGGCCGGCGCAATCACGATCCCGGCGCCCGCCGCGCGGCACACGGCCTCGGCCGCCGCCGCGTCGGTCGCGTAGCGCGGTTGCGAGAAAGCGTCTCCGGTCGCGGCCAGGATGCGCGCGGCCCCGCACCCGGCGATCTGGTTCGCGGCCGCTTGCGTTTCGACTCCCACCAGGCCGACAATCAGTTCCCCGCCCAGTTCCCTGGCCGCGCTCAGAGCTTCGAGCGCCGGCTTCCCCAGCCCTCCGCCGGCTTCCGTATGAGCGAGCAGCAGTATGGTTTCCACGTTACTCCTCCCCCATCCAGGCGGCGATTTCGCGCGCAATCTCTTCGGCCGGCGCGTTCTTCACCACGCGCGTCTCGCGCTGCTGTTTGGGCAGGCTCACCGAGACGTAACTCAAGCCGGCGCCGGGGACCGGCGTGGCCTTGGCCCGCTGTAGCGCGGGCATGATCGCCCGCATATTGGCCATCCCCACCTGCGGATTGTTGCGCGGCTCCGGCAGGTTGCCTGTCGCCCAGCCGAGCACCGCCGGAGGGCCGGCGCAAACCGAAACCTGCTGCTTGCCGCCCTCGACCCGTTCCAGGATCTCCAGGCCGCCGTCTTCGCCCACCGTCAGTTGGTCGACCCCCTGAAACTGCTCGGTAATGCCCAGCCGCTCGCCCACCATTTGCAGCGTCGATCCCGCGCCGCGCGAGGCCGACGCCCACCCGCCGAACAGCAGCAGCCTGCTCTTGTCCAGCCCCGCGATGCCCTCGATGGCCGCGGCGAGCGCCGCCGCCGTCTCGAACGAATCCGTGAAGCCCGAGGCCGGCCCATCGAGAGCCACCAGTTCGAACGGGACCTTCTGCGCCACCGTCATCATCACCTGTTGCAGCTTGGCCTTCGGCCCCAGGCTGACCAGCCAGACCTTGCTGCCCGGCGTCTTCCCCGCCAGGTGGGCCGCCTCGTACAGCGCGTGCCCGGCCCACGGGTCCAGCACCGCCGGCAGCATCATTTCATTCTTCAGCGACGGCCCGGCCGGTCCGGTCACCGGCTCCAGGGTTTGCAGCGGGTCCGGCACAATGCTCCCGCAGACCACGATTTGAAAGGGATTGCTCATGTTTGGACTGACTTCCAGTATAGTCGGGCGCCGCTCCCTGATGACACTCGGTGCGTAGCCGCATGCATCGTCGGAGCCGCGACCGTTAGAGGCCGTGAAAGAATAGCCCGCAAGCGGGCTCGGCAGGCGGAACCGCCCAATGCCGCATACTTTTTGAGCGTCGCGTAGCATGGTGCTAGTCCCTGCGATGGGGGAACGATTTGGGTTTGCCCCAGACCGCCCTGGGATAGGAAGGGCGTCTTTTCTTGCGCTGGGGCAGCTTTGCCTGGCCCA
>CAIRXZ010000290.1 GCA_903882645.1 uncultured Acidobacteriia bacterium
CCTGGCGCCTTCATAGGTGGCCACGTTGCCGGCCAGCAGTTGCACCTCCGGCAGCTTGCTCTTGATCGCCTTCACCGCCCGCATCACGCTGCCGCTGTGGCCGTGCGCCGTGTCGATGGCCAGCACGTCCACCTTGCGCTTCACCAGCTCCTGCGCGCGCTCCAGGTACTCTCCCGTCGCCCCGATCGCCGCGCCCGCCCGCAGCCTCCCCTGGCTGTCCTTCGCCGCGTTCGGGTACTTCAGTTTCTTCTGGATGTCTTTGACCGTGATCAGGCCCTTGAGATTGTACTCGTCGTCCACCACCAGCAGTTTCTCGACCCGGTGCGTGTGCAGGATGGCGGCAGCCTGCTCCAGCGTCGTGCCCACCGCCACCGTGACCAGATTGTCTTTGGTCATCACCTCGCGGATGGGCAGGTCGAAACGGTTCTCGAACCGCAAGTCGCGGTTCGTCAGGATGCCCACCAGCTTGCCGTCGCCCGTGGTGACCGGCACGCCCGAAATATGGTACCGGCTCATGAGCGCCTGCGCCGCGGCGATCGGCTCGTCCGGACCGATCGTGATGGGGTCTACGATCATCCCGCTCTCACTCCGCTTGACGCGGTCCACTTCCTCCGCCTGCCGGCCGATCGGCATGTTGCGATGCACGATGCCGATGCCGCCCTGGCGCGCCAGCGCGATCGCCAGGTTCGCTTCCGTCACCGTGTCCATGGCGGCGGAGACGACCGGAATATTCAATCCGATCTCGCGCGTCAGCCGGGTCCGCGTGTCCGTCTCGGCGGGCTGCACCTCGCTGCGCGCCGGCACGAGCAGCACATCGTCGAAGGTGAGGCCCTCGGGAAGTATGCCTTGAATCATGGTTTCCACCCATCATAGCAGCGTACCCGCCCGCGCTTGCGGCGCGCTGCAAGAAGCTGCGTGCGACAGAAAAGCAAACGCCGGCGCGATTTATCGGCAAGATGGTCCGCATATAGGCTTGTGTGTACGCAAAGACGGGCGCTCTTGTGGGGCCAGCCCTTTCGGGCTGCCGCCGGCTTTTGAGCCGGCCTTCTTCGCGTTGTCGCGCCACGCCGGGCCAAAGCCCGTCGGCAGGCCCGAAGGCCTGGCCCCACTTTTGTGTCGCGCGCGCTGCAAGAAGCCGCAGACCGGGGGCGCATTCTGGCTTCTGGTCTGTGACTCGCGAGCAGCCCTACGCTACCACTTCGGCGAAGCATCGAGTAGGGGTCGGGCATGCCCGACCCCTACCCGGCAGCCGAGACGTCGCGGGACAGAGCCGCGACCGTAAGAAGCTGTAGAAAGACTGTTTCGAGCCGCTGATGAACGCCGATTGACACCGATAAGATCTTTGTTTTCAATCCGCGTTTATCCGCGTTCATCGGCGGCCTGAGTTCTTCCACGGTCCCTGAGAGCGGCGCTCGCGCGCCAATTGAACCTTTTTCATTCACCCCAACTTATTATTTTTTATCCCATTCAAACCAAACCACTTACGCTAATCGTCTACCCGGTCCCCGCCCGCTCGCCTGCTACTCTCAGCTTGGAAGTACCTATGTCGTCTATCAAACAAATACAGGCCAACCAACAAAACGCGCAGAAGTCCACCGGCCCGCGCACCCTCCAGGGCAAGGCCGTCTCCCGCTTCAATGCCCTCAAGTCCGGCATTGACGCCGAATCCCAGACCATCCCCGGCGAAGATCCCGCCGGGCTC
>CAIRXZ010000291.1 GCA_903882645.1 uncultured Acidobacteriia bacterium
CCCAGGGCGGTCTGGGGCAAACCCAAATCGTTCCCCCATCGCAGGGACTAGCACCATGCTACGCGACGCTCAAAAAGTATGCGGCATTGGGCTTTTCAGCCTGCGGACCCGCTTTCCAGCGGGTCCAGCCGGGCGGAAGGCCGGCTTGCGGGCAGGATTGCCCGCCCCACGATCCATGCAGAACGTCGATTTTGCGAAAACTAAGTGGCATTGCGCTTTAGCGTGCTGTGGCGAGCTTCAGCTCGCCATCCTCGGAGGATCGCCGGAGACCGTGGCTGAAGCCCACGGCGGCACGCTGAAGCGTGCGCCACAGCCATGGGCGCTGGTATTCTGAAGCTCGAAGGAGACTACACGACTCTATGAAATCCACTGGGATGTGCGAAATGTGCGGCCATCACGTCGGGATGAGGCAGAAGGCCCACATAATGGCTGAAGGGAAGAAGACAGAGAGCAACCTATTGATGCTCTGTCCGACTTGCCACATCATGTTTGATACTTACGTGAAGCCGAAGGTATTCAAGGCCATGATGGAGGCGGGCTTGCCGGGATTTCCCGAGTCGTGGAAGAAGTCTATTTACGAGCAGGCTGCGGAGGCATCAGCGAGAGCTTTGAAAGGTAAAAAGGGTGCCCGGCCAGTCGCACCGGATCGGGACAGATCCCCCGTCCGGTGAGCGAAACCTACAGGTCCCTTTGGCCCTGCCCGTTCAGGATCTTCTCCGCTGCCGCCCTTCCCATCCGAATGCAATCGGGCACCCCAATGCCGGTGTAGGCGTTGCCCGCCAGGTACAGCCCCGGAATGGCCGCGGCGCGCGCTTCGATTTCCGCCAGCCGCTTTGGGTGGCCCACGGAGTATTGCGCCATGGAGCGCGGCCAGCGGGCGATGCGCGTGAAGCGCGGGCGGGCATCGACGCCGGCGATCTCGCGCAGTTCGGCGAGCACGGCGGCGACGATCGCCTCGTCCGGCTCGGCCAGCGCCTGCTCGTCGTCCAGACCGCCCAGGAAACAACGCGCCACCACCGTGCCGTCGGGGAGGCGGAACGGGAACTTCGTGCCGACCCAGGTGCAGGCAATCAGACGGCGCCGCTCTTTCTTCGGCACGAGGAAGCCGAATCCGTCGGGAAGGCTGTTGAAATCGGCGGCGTTGAAGCCCAGCGCGACCGTCATCGAGGAACTGTAAGGTACGGCGCCGAGCAGTTCGGCGAGCCGGCCGTCCACGGCGCCGAGCAGCTTCGACCCGTTGTGCGCCTCGCAGGCCACCACCAGGCTGCCGGCTTCGAGCCACTCGCCGTTGGCGCGGACGCGGAACCCGGAGCCAACCCGCTCGATGGCTTCGGCGTTTGTCCGCAGCACCTCCACTTTGCCGGCGATTGATGCCGTCATGGCATCGACCAGTTGGCCGAGTCCGCCTCTCAGGGTGCGGAACAGCGGCAGGGGCGGGCCATGGGGCCGCGCGCGGGCTGCCTTGGCGCGCTCCGCCAGCACGCCGCGCGTCAGGCTGCCGTAGCGTTGCGCCAGCTCGACGAAGCGCGGCAGCACGGCGGCGACGCTCAGTACGCCCGGGTTGCCGCCGTAGATCCCGGAGAGCAGCGGTTCGGCCAGGTAGTCCACCGCCTCGGCCCCGTAATGCTCCTCGATGAACTCCGCCACGGACTCGTCGTCCCCGCTCGTCTTCGGCTTCGGGAAGCGCGCCAGTTCCATCCCCATGCGGATCTTGGTCCGCCAGGTGAGCAGGCCGGTGCTCAGGAGCGGCAGGATCTTGGTGGGGACCATCATCATCAGGCCGTCGGGCATGGGGATCAGGCGGCCGCCTTTGCGGATGTAGGTCTTACGGAGATGGTCGTTCGAGCCGATCACTTGATCGGCCAAGCCCAGCTCGCGGATCAACTCCAGGGCCGCCGGCTTGATGGAGAGGAAGCTATCGGGGCCGGTCTCGATGGTGCAGCCTTCCACATGCTCGGTCCGGATGACGCCGCCCAGGCGCGGACGGGGTTCGAGAATCGTCGAAGGCACGCCGCCCTTGGCGAGGTAGTATGCCGCGGAAAGCCCCGAGATGCCGCCGCCGATGATGAGGACGTTATGGGTTGTCACGGCGTCCCCGGCCAACCGCTCCCTGACGGCCGCGGCTCCGACCCGGTATTATGCTCACCGGCCATGACATCGAAATCGCGCGCGAAAATGCCGGCACGAAAGCCGGCATGGCAGGCTAAAAGCCCACTCCACGGGGCAAGTCTGGACGTGGAGTGGGCCTCCGGCCTGCCATGCCGGCTTTCCTGCCGGCATTTGACGGGCGAGAGCATCTGCCCCTCGCTGCGAGTTGGTCCACTTACAGACATCGCGCCGCCACTTTCGCCAGGGCGGCGGTGAACGTGGTGGAACCGTTCAGGGATTCTGGGCGAACTAGCGTGATGCCGCGCTCGCGGGCATACTGGCGGAACAGGATATCGATGTCGTACAGAATCTCGACGTGGTCGCACACGAACCCGATGGGATCTAGAACCACGTCCCGAACGCCCTCGGCGGCATAGCGGTCCAGGCACGATTCGACGGTAGGCCCGAGCCAGCGGTCGTCGGTGAATCCTTGGCTCTGATAGGCAAAATCGTAGCTGGTCAGGCCGAGGCGCGCGGCCACGGCGGCGGCGGTGGCGCGCGTTTCGCGGTCGTAGGGGTCGCCGTTGGCGAGAATCTTCTCGGGAAGGCTGTGGGCGGTGAACAGGAAACGCGTCGAGGGGGGCAGATCCCCCATTTGCGCCACGCGCTCGGCGAACGCCTCGATCAGCAGCGGTTCCGCGTGGTAGCTTTTCGCCCAGCGAATCTCCGCGGTCACTCCGGCGTCGCGCGCGGCCGCCTCGGTCCGGCGCACGTACAAGCCCACGCTCAGCTCCGAGTACTGCGGAGCGAGCGCGACGGCGGCGATCCGCTCCACGCCGGATTCGCGCGCGCGGTCCATGGTTTCCCGGACGAAGGGATGCCAGTTGCGCATGCCGAAAAACACCGGGATACCCAACGCGCGCTCGAGCGCTTCGGCCTGCCAGCGCGTCCAGGCCAGCAGCGGCGAGGATCCCCCCATGGCCTCGTAACGGCTGCGCACTTCTTCGAGGATCTTGGGGGAAGCCGGCCTGCCGCCCCGCACAAACGCGAGATAACTCTCGACATCCTCCGGACGCTCCGGCGCTCCGTGGGCGAGCAGCAGGACCCCCGCCCGCCGGTTCGCGGCGGGCGGACTCATAGCTTGAATTCCCGCACCATTTCCACCACGGCCTTTACGTTTTCGACCGGCGTTTCCGGAAGAATTCCATGGCCGAGGTTGAAGATGTGGCCGGGCCGGGAGCCGGTGCGCTTGAGCAGTTCGTTCACTTTGGCGCGCAGCTCGGGCAGCGGAGCGAACAGGGCCACCGGGTCGAGATTACCCTGAATCGCCGAGCGGTAACTGATGTCCACCCACGCTTGGTCTATGTTGATGCGCCAATCCACGCCCATGACGTCGCCGCCGGCGGCGTGCAGCTCCTTGAAGAAGCCCGACGCGCCCGTGCCGAAGTGGATGACGGGGACGCCGGTGGAACGGATGCGTTCGATCAGAGCGCGCGAATAGGGCGCGGCGAAGCGCACGTAGTCGTCCGATCCCAACGCGCCCACCCAGCTATCGAACACCTGGATGGCGCGCGCGCCGGCGGTGACCTGCAACTGGGCGAATGGCGCCAGAACGTCCACGATCTTGCCCATCAGCCGCCGCCACAGGGTCTCGTCGCTGTACATCAGCTTCTTGGTGCGGATGAAGTTGCGCGACGCGCCGCCCTCGATCATGTAACTGGCCATGGTGAACGGCGCGCCGACGAATCCGATCACCGGCGCCTGCCCGGCCAGCGCCCGCACGACGTGCTGGATGGCCTGGCCTACGTAGCCGAGATCGTCGGTGTTGGCGGTCGAGAGCGAATCCACGTCCTCGGAGGTGCGCACGGGGTTATCGATCACCGGCCCTTCGCGCGCCGCGTAGCGGAGCTTAAGGCCCATCGGCTCGACGGGCAGCAGGAGATCGGCGAAAATGATGGCGGCGTCCACATCCAACAGCTCCATCGGCTGCAGGGTGACCGTGGCCGCCAGGTCCGGCCGCTTGCAGATTTCCAGGATGCCGTGCTTGTCCCGGATCTGCCGGTACTGCTTCAGGTACCGCCCCGCCTGCCGCATGAACCATACCGGCCTCACGTCGGTGGGACGCCGGCGGCACGCATCCAGGAAGCGGCTGGTCATTGGAGCCACGCGCATGGCTGTTCCGTCCTGTCTTCGCAAAAGAACACGCGAAATTCCTTTGGCTTATGCCTGGCCGCCCATTGGCGGCCGTTCACGAAATACGGCTTGGCCCACGCCTCGCTGTCGATGGTGCGCGGGGCGACGACCGATACCGATGAACTGCCCCGCGCCGGATACCCGGTGCGCGGGTCCATGATATGCGAGTAGGTCTTGCCCTCCGCCCGGAAGAACTTTTCGTAGCTCCCCGACGTGGACAGGGACATGTCTTTCAGAAAGATCTCGGCCACCGTCCGGTCGGGGCGCTGGGGGTCTTTGATCGCAACCCGCCAGCCCCGAGGCTCGGTGGGCGGGGCGCCCATTCCATAGATGCTGCTCACCGACCCCGCGACCAGGGCGGTCTTGACGCCTTTTTGTCTCAAAACATCCACCATTCGATCGACGGCGTAGCCCTTTCCGATGCCGCCGGGGTCGAGTTCCACCCCCAGGCGGTCGAATCTCACCGTTTGCGCCGCCGCATCCAGAAGAATGTGGCGGTAGCCCGTCTTCGTCAGGGCGGCGGCCACCTCCGCCCGGTGCGGCAGGTACCCCGTACCCTTGTAAAACCCCCAAACCTTCATCAGCGGACCCACCGTGATATCGAACGCGCCTTCGCTCTCACGGCTGTATTCCACGCACGCCGAAAGCAGCCCGAACAGTTCCGGGGACGCCTTGACGGGCCCTTCGGCCGCGCGCCGGTTGACCTCGCTCCACTCGCTGTCGGGCCTGTAATTGGAAAGCATGTCGTCGAGATCCCGCGCCTCGTCCAGCGCGGCGTCGGCGGCCGCTTCCATGCTCACCCGGTCGTACCCGTACAGCTCGATGGAGTACGTGGACCCCATGGCGGCGGCGCTCTTCTCGAGCCGCAACAGCTCCGGCGAGTCCCGAGGGCGCCCCGCCGCCGCTCCAATCCACACCGCAGGAGCGGCCAACACAAACAAAACTAACACAGTTTGTTTGGTTTTTGCGCTATTTTTCACCACGAGACCTTTTCGCCCGCTTCAGGAGGAAGTCGATCCGGCTGTCGGCGTCCGGGACGCGGTCGCGCTCGAAGTGCAACTCGGGGACATGCCTGAGGCTCAACCGGGCCGCCAGTTGCCGCCGCAAGTAATGGCGGGCGTGCTCCAGGGCGGCGATCGCCTGATTCTGCTCCCGCTCAGCCCCGTCGACGGCGACCCTGATCCGGGCGTAGCGCGCGTCGGGGCTGACGTGGACTTCGCTCACATTCACGGCCAGCAGGCGCGGATCGTTCAATTCGAACCCGATCAGCTCGGCAAGCTCCTCCCGCACAGTCTCCGATACCCGTAGTGTGCGCCGTTCGTCCACGAAAACCAGCCTTCAGCCATCAGCCTTCAGCCATCGGCTTTGGGCCGGCGCTTCGCGCCGCGGCCTGAAGAGCTGACGGTTGGCGGCCTTTCCTAAAACAGAGCGTCATGAATAGATTTCGGCAACCGCTCCCTTACGGTCGCGGCTCCGACTCGAGCCGCGCGCGCCGGCAAGCGGCTGTTCCGCAAACCTCACCGCCCACAAAACCAGCTATCGGCCCTCGCTTCTTTCAGGCCGCGGCGCGAAGCGCCGGCGGCCCAAAGCTGAAAGCTGAAGGCTGATGGCTGACGGCTTTCTTTCCTCACGCCAGCCACTCCACCACGGCGCCGGCCAGGCCCGGCCCCAGAAGGGCGGAGGCTTCATCCTCCACGGACCGCAGGACCTTCTCGGCGTGCTCGTGGTCCGAAGACACGGTCACCGCGGCCAGGGCCGCGCGCTGCCAAAGATCCTGGTAATCGATCTCCGCAACGGCCACGTTGAACTTGTTGCGCAGGCGCGCCTGCAAGCTCCGTACCACATGGCGCTTGTCCTTAAGCGAGTGCGAGTTCTCGAGCCGCAGCTCGAGGGTGAGGACGCCGACCGATGCCATGGCCTCAGGCGAATACTTCGCTGGCGACGCGTTCGGTGACGAACGCCTCGATCACATCGCCCTGCTTCACGTCGGTATAGTTCTCCAGGGCGATGCCGCACTCCATGCCGCTCTTCACCTCGCTTACGTCGTCCTTGAAGCGCCGCAACGAACCGACCTTTCCGGTGTAGACCACCACGCTGTCGCGCAACAGGCGCACTTCGGAGCCGCGCGCGATCTGGCCGTCCTGCACCAGGCATCCGGCCACGCTGCCGACCTTCGGGATGCGGAAGGTCTCGCGGACCTCGGCTTTGCCCCGGTAGACCTCGCGGAAAACCGGCTCGAGCAGCCCGCTCATGGCCCGCTTGATCTCATCGGTCAGGTTATAGATGATCGTGTGCAGGCGGACGTCCACCTTCTCCTGCTCCGCCACGGTCTCCGCCTTGCGCTCGGGACGCACGTTGAACCCGATGATGATGGCGTTCGAGGTGGAAGCCAGCAGCACGTCGGACTCGTTGATGGCCCCGACGCCGGCGTGGATTACCCGCACCTTCACCTTGTCGTTGGAGAGCTTCTGGAGCGTCTCGGTGAGCACCTCGGCCGATCCGCCCACGTCGGTCTTGATGACCAGGGGCAGCTCCTTGACCTCGCCCGCCTCCATCTGCTTGTGCAACTGCTCCAGGGTGAGACGGCTGGATTTCGCCAGCGCTGCCTCACGCGCCCTCTGGTCGCGGAAGTTGACGATCTGTTTCGCCTTGGCCGTGTCGGTGACCACCTGAAAATCGTCGCCCGCTTCGGGCAGCGATTCCAGGCCAAGCACCTCGACCGGCGTCGACGGCTCCGCCTTGCGGATCTGCAAGCCGCGATCGTTCTGCATGGCGCGCACCTTGCCGAACACGGACCCGCAGATGAAGAAATCGCCCACCCGCAGCGTCCCGTTGCGCACCAGCACGGTGGCCACCGGCCCGCGGCCGCGGTCGAGCTCGGCCTCGATAACGGAGCCCATGGCCGGCCGGTTCGGGTTGGCCTTGAGTTCCTGCATGTCGGCCACCAGCAGAATCATCTCCAACAGCCGGTCCAGGTTCTGATGGGTCTTGGCGGAGACTGGGACGGTAACCGTATCTCCCCCCCAGTCCTCGGGCAGCAGTCCCCGGTCCGCAAGCTGCTGTTTGATGCGTTCCGGCTGCGCATCCGCCTTATCGATCTTGTTGATCGCAACCACGATAGGCACTCCGGCCGCGCGGGCGTGGTCGATGGCTTCGAGAGTTTGCGGCATGACGCCGTCGTCGGCCGCCACCACCAGGACGACGATATCGGTGATCTTGGCGCCGCGCGCGCGCATGCGAGTGAACGCCTCGTGACCCGGCGTGTCGATAAAAACGATCTTGCGGCCGTTCAGCTCGACCTGGTAGGCGCCGATGTGCTGCGTAATGCCGCCGGCTTCACGTCCCGCCACGTTGGCCTCGCGGATGGCGTCGAGCAGCGAAGTCTTGCCGTGATCCACGTGCCCCATGATGGTCACCACGGGAGCGCGCTTTTGCAGATCCTTGGCATCCTCGGCGACCTCGACGGCCTGCATGGCCTCGACCTCGTAGCTGACGGTAGCCGCGGAAGCGCCGAATTCACGGGCCATCTCGCCGGCCAGCTTGGCGTCCAGCGTCTGGTTGATGGCCACGTAGATGCCGCGGTCCATTAGCTTCTTCATCAGCAAGGCCGCCTTCACGTCCAGCTTCTCGGAGAGCTCCTTGACCGTAATGCCTTCGGAAATCGTGATTTCGCGGCTGATGGGAGGCGGACCGGCCTCCACGTGCCGCCGTGCGGGCCGAAGGATCTTCTCCTCTTCCACCCGCTCGCGCTGCTGGCGGATCGGACGCTTGTCGCCGGGCCGCCCGCGGGGCTGCTCGACCGGAGGCAGGGCGAGGCCGGGCTCGAGGCGCGCGCCGCGCGCCGAGGTGGGGTGTTGCGGCCTTGGGCCGCCGGCGGGTCTGGGGCTGGGCGCGCCGGGCCGCGCTCCCGGCCTGGCGACCAGCGGCTGGCCGGGACGAATGGGACCGCGATAAATCGGCTGGCCGGGAACCGGAGCGGCGTGCGGCTTCGGGACGCCGGGCTTCGGCGACGCCGGCGGCGCCGGCATGGCCGGCCTGGGAGATGCCAACCTGGCCGCAAGGTCCGGACGCGGGGGCACGACGGGCCGCGCCGCGGGCTGGCCCGCCAGTCCGCGCGGTCCCATGGCGATTCCAGCCGCAGCGGCCGGGGCCGCCGGGACAGGACCGCCGACCCGCGCGGTTTCTCTGCCGGTCTCAAGCGGCGCTTCCCGGCGCTGCCGCGGAATGCCCGGACCCGGCGCAAACGGTCCTTCGGGGCGCGCCGCTTCCGGCGGAGCCGCCGGGAACGGCTGGCGCGGCCCGGACAGGATCTGGCCGGGCTTGGGCCCGGTTGTGGGCAAAGGCTTGACGGCCGGCGCCGCGGGACGTCCCAGCGTGACTACCGCGGCCGGCGGACCCGGAGGGCGCGCCGCGGCGATGGTCGGGGCCGCCGGCGCCGCGCCGGAGGCAGCCTCGGCGGGCCGCTGCCCGGCCACCGGCGGATGAATCGGGCGTCCTCCCGCCAGCGGCGGGCGAATCGGGGCCGCCGTGCGGGTCTCGCCGGCTAGACTTCCGGCCGCGGGAAGGGGCGCTTCCTGCGCCACGTCCGGACGGCGTCCGGCCTCGAGGTGGCCATCGGCGGGGCCTGACGGCATCGCGGGACCGGCTGGGCCGCTCTCGGCGCGTTCCGCCGGTTCCGCCTCCGGCTGGGCCGCTTCAGCGGCTTCGGGTTCCTCGGGCACGTAATCCGGAACGTCATGCCCATACAGCCGGCGCAGCCTGATCGCCGCGTCCTCGTCGATTGAGCTGGAGTGGGTCTTCTTCTCCGTCACGCCAACTTCGGGGAGCCGCTCGAGAATCTCGTGGGCTTTGATTTCCAGCTCCCTCGCCAGCTCGTTGATGCGAATCTTTTTCATAGATAAAGCTGTCAACTTCGTGCCACGGAGGCGCCGCTACTCGCCGCCGGGAGCATCCTCCCGATCGCCGCCGCCTTCCGGGCTTCCCGCCGATTCCAGTTGTTGAGTTGGAGAACCCGCGTCTTCCATCCTACCAGACTGCTCCGTGTTTTCCCCGATTTCGAGCGCGGATTGGGCCTGTTCCGCCCCGGCTTCAGGCTCTTCCCCAGGGACCACGCCACCCGGCGCCGCCTCCGGCGCAAGATCCGCTTCCACGGCGCCTTCCGGGCCGGATTCGGGTCCGGAGACCGCTTGCTCCGGAGTGGCGGCCGCCTGATCCTGCTCTTCAAACTGGCTGTAGTAGGCGTTTACCGCCTGCTGAATCTGGTCCACCGACTCCACGCCAATGTCCGGAATCGCCTCAAGTTCCTCGGGGGTCATGGAACCCAGCTTCTCGATTGTGCCGACGCCGGCTTCCACCAGCTTCGCGGCCACCGCCTCGGCCAAGCCGTACTCGAGGAGCACGGACACCGGGGCGCCGGGAGCCACCAGGGCGGCCATTTGCGACTCCACCTCCTGCCGCTTTTCCTCCTCGCTCTTGATATCGATTTTCCAGGCGAGCAGCTTGGCGGCCAGCCGCACGTTCTGGCCCTTCTTGCCGATGGCGAGGGAAAGCTGCGAATCGTCCACGATCACTTCCATGTGCTTTTCGAGCGGATCGAGGATGGTGATGCGGCTCACCTTGGCCGGACTCAGGGCGTGGGTGGCGAAGACCACCGGGTCGTCGGAATACTCGATGATGTCGATCTTCTCGCCGCGCAGCTCGCGGATGATGGACTGCACCCGCATGCCTTTCATGCCCACGCAGGCGCCCACGCTATCGACGTCGCGGTCGCGGCTCTGCACCGCGATCTTGGTGCGCTCGCCGGCCTCCCGCGCGCAGGCCTTGATGGTTACCGTGCCGTCGTAGATCTCCGGCACTTCCTGTTCGAACAGCCGCATGACCAGCTCCGGCGCCGCGCGCGACACCTGCACGCCCGGACCTTTGCCGGCCTTGTCCACCAGGCGGATCACGCAGCGCACGCGGTCGCCCACGCTGTAGTTCTCCAGGCGCGACTGTTCCTTCCTGGCGAGCCTGGCTTCCGTCTTGCCGAGGTCCAGCATATAGTCCGGACCTTCCACGCGCTTGATCGTGCAATTGACCAGCTCGCCCGTGCGGCCGGAATACTCGTTGAAGACGGTCTCCCGCTCGGCCTCGCGGACCTTCTGGAAAATCACCTGCTTGGCGGTCTGCGCGGAAATGCGGCCCAGCGTTTCGGTGTTCTTCGGGATGCGCACATCGGAGCCGATCTCGGCTTCCGGGTTGAGACGGCGGGCCTCGGCGAGCGTCATTTCGTGCACCGGGTCGGTCACCGTTTCCACGGCCTTCTTGACGGCGTAGAGGCTGATGGCGCCGGTCTTCGGATCCATGTCCGCGAAGTAGTCCTCGTTGGTGCGGTAGTGTTTGCGGGCGGCGATCAGCATGGCGTCCTTGACGGCGTCCAGGACGATTTGCGGATCGATGCCTTTTTCCTTGCTCAGGATCTCGATGGATTGAAAGATCGTCTCCAAAGTGCCCTCGTTCTACGATTGAATTATTTGGCTGCGATTCTCCCCGGCGGGCTACCACTCGAACTTCAGATTGGCCTTCCGGATATGTTCGAATGGGAACCGGATGATGGTCCCCGGCTGTGTTTCGAGCGCCACGGCTCCGTCCTCGAACCCGGCGAGCGTGCCTTCCCAGTTGCGCCGGCCTTCCAGGGGATCGCGCAGAGTAAGCTTGGCCTTCTTGCCCTGAAAGCGTCGATAGTCCTGGGGCTTGAGGAGCTTGCGTTCCAGGCCCGGCGAGCTGACCTCGAGCGTATACCGGCCCCCCGGGACGGCGTCTTCGACATCCAGAATCGTGCCGACCTGGTGAGAGACCAGTTCGCAATCGCCGTGGGTGACGCCCTCGGGCTTGTCGATCGAAATGCGGATCAGGCGGCTGCTCCCGCCGCCCTTCACTTCGACCTCGACCACTTCCAAGCCCTCCGGCCCGGCCACGCGCCGCGCGATTTCCTCGATTTTGGACGCCACCGCTTCCTGCATTTCTCTCGCAGCCCGCCGAACCCAACAAAAAAGTGGGCTTTCGCCCACCAGGAGTGTTCGACGCTCAAAAACTCATTGTACCGTGTTTGGGGCGGCGTGGGAAGAGCATGTCAGCCGCGCCAGGCGGCGCGCGATGTATCGCGCCGGCGGCGGCTTCAGCCGCCTCCGCGGGCCTTGAAGTCTCGACGCCTCAAGTTGGAGCGGGCGCTTCCGCCTGCCAAGGCCCCTGTTCCCGCGGCTCCCCGATCTACGGGTGGATTCTCTCCCAGTAGACGGCGCATCCGGAGATCTCGGCTCTCTGGCGGTACAGCTTGGATAATTCGAGGGAGTCGATGAACTCCGTGTCGTCGTCGCATGTTTCGATGGTCGAGTAGGCGCCGGCCTGCACGCGGCTCGTGATTTCGGCGTTGGAGAGAATATGGAGTTTGGCCGCCCGTTCCGGCGTGAGATCGCCAATTGTGTGGGAGTACCCGAACTCCATGCCGGAAGGAGGCGCGTGGCGGGTCAGGAAGTAAATGCTCTCGTCGGCCCACAGCGGCGCCTGCGCGGGCGTAACCTCCTGGACCTTGCGGGCGATTTGCCGCATGTCGTCCCAGGTGTACACGTCGCGGCGGTCATAGAGCATCCTTCCCAAACCGAGCAGGATCAGCGCGCCGAGCGCCAGGACCGGCCACAGCGGCCGAACCTCGCCGCCCAGGCGCGAACCGATGCCATAGACGCCGACGGCGGCGAGAATCGCCAGAAACGGGACCGTCAGCAGGAAGTAGCGCGGAAAGGTGGGATGCGCGAGGGCGACTTCCGTGCAGAGGACCAGCGCCAGCCAGCCGCACAGGTGGAACTCCGAGCGGCGCGCGCGGTCCCACTGCTTTTCGGCGCGGATGGCCAGCAGCCCGGCGGCGGCCAGCAGGCCCAGCACAAGGGCATGCCCGGAATCGATCCATGAAGTAACCACTTCGAGATCGTGCTGCGTCGCTTCGGGCCAGTTCGCGGTGCGATAGAGCAGATGATACTGGAACAGGTTGAACCACGTCTGCCCAGGCCCCTGAACGAAAAGCCAGAGCGCGGGCAGGAACGGAACGGCGGCGCCGGCCAGGAAGGCGGCGCACTTGCGCCGGCGGGCCCCCGAGCGGTTGCGAAGCGCGATCCAGAGCAGCGCTGTGGGCGCGGCCGCCGCGGTGAGCAGCGAGGAGGCCGCCGAAACCCCAGTCAGGAAGCCGGCCAGCGCCGCGAGGCCGGCGCCGCGGCGATCCACCGCCGCGACCGACGCGCGAAACGCCGCCATCGTGGCGAACGCGCAGATGCCGTACGCCTGGCCGATAGAGCCGTGTTCAAACAGGGCGCTGTTCAGGCCGGCCAGCAGGGCGGCCGAAAACGCCGCGGCCGTGCGCCAGCGCGAGACAGGCAGCCGGGAGAAAACATAGTCCGCGGCGAGCATGACCGCGCCGGTGGTGAACAGCGACGAAAGCGCGTGCGCGGTGCGCCAGCTTTCCCCAAAGACCCGCATGCACGCCGCCGTCCAGTAAGCGTTAAAGGGCGCCTGCGGGAAACAGAAATCGATGTAAGGCTTCCGTCCGGCCCCGATCAGCCGCGCCGCCAGCAGATGAAAGCCTTCATCCCAGGTGAAGGCGACGGTCTGGGAGTAGACCATCAGCCCGGCGCCCAAAAGCGCCACGAAGCCGCAAAGCCAAAGATAGGGGCGCTGGCGGCGATCCATGCGGTCTGTCGTCGCAAGGGGATTGGCGCCGGCGGCGGTACACACACCTCAAGATATCAGCTTGCGGGCGGAGGTCTGGGACCGGGCGAGCTGAGCATATTCTCATCGAAGGATGAGCCTGAAGCCGGGAGCGAAGCGATCCGGCGCTGA
>CAIRXZ010000292.1 GCA_903882645.1 uncultured Acidobacteriia bacterium
CCGGGTCGTTCTGGACTGTCGCCGGCGCCAATGCCATCATCGCTTTGCGCTGCTGCCGCCTTAGCCACAGGTTCGAAGACTACTGGGAAACCCGTTCCCGAGCCGCCTGATTACCCACTTTTTTGTCGTGCACCCCCGGACCGGCCCCGGCCGCGCGTCACCACCGGCGGCCATTCTGCATCTTCCGTGATGAAACCCCCTGGCCGGAGATCCAACTCATGCGAAAAGTCCTTCTGCTTCTGTGCGCGACGCCTTTGCTGGCGCAGGATCCGCTCTCGCTTCGCGACGCCGCCCGCCTCGCCCTGAAGGAGAACAAATCGGTGGTGGCCGCGAACGCGGGGGCGCGGGCGTCGGAGGCGCGGGTCGAACAGGCGCGCGGCGGCATGCTTCCGAAGCTCGACTACTCCGAGTCGTTCGCGCGCAGCGACAACCCCGTGTTTGTGTTCAGCTCGTTGCTTACGCAACATCAGTTCGGCCCTGGGAATTTCAATATCGGTCCGCTCAACCGGCCCGCCGCCTTGAACAACTTCCAGTCGCAAATCACGGTGGACCAGCCGCTCTACGACGCCGGCCATGCGCGCGCTGCCGTAAAATCCGCCGAGCTGATGAAGACGATGACGGCCGAGGAGCGGCGGAGCGCGCAGATGCAGGCGATCTCCGCCGCCGCCGCGGCCTATACCAACGCCGTACTGGCGGCGGAGAGCCTGAAAGCCGCGGAACAGGCGGTGCGTTCGGCGGAGGCCGATCTGGAGCGCGCCGAAGCGATCCGGGCGGCGGGCATGTCCACCGACGTGGACGTCCTTTCGATCCGCGTGCACCTTGCCGCCGTCACCGAGCAGCGCATCGCGCGCGCCGCGGATTTGGACGTGGCCAAGGCGGCGCTGAACGATGCGCTGGGGATCCCGCTCGATACGCCGCACTCGCTGACCACCGCGCTGACGCCCCTGGACCTGCCGGACCTGGCTCTCGACGCGCTCGAGAAGGACGCCGCCGCGGCGCGGCCGGAAACGCGCCAGAGCCGCCTGGCCGCGGACCTCGCTCACACGCAGGCCGCCGCCGCGCGCGGATCGCTTCTGCCGCAGGTGGGCTTCCACGCGGTTTTTGAAGCCGACCGCCAGCGATTCATCGACCGCGGCGGGGCCAACTGGCTGGCATCCGTCAACCTGCGCTGGAACCTCTTCAACGGCTTCGCCGACAAGGCCCGGATTGAAGAGGCGGGCTATTCGACCGCGCGCGCGGAGGCCGGCGCGCAAAGCGCCGATTCGGCCGTCCGTCTCCAGGTGCGCCGCGCCTACGCCGGTTTAAGGGCCGCGGCGCAACGCATCGAGGTGGCCAAAGCGGCGGTCGCGGAGGCCGGGGAGAGCCTGCGCATCACGCAGAACCGCTACGCGGCGGGTATGGCCAACGTCACCGACCTTCTGCGCACTGAAACCGCCGCGCTCGAAAGCCGCACGCGTTATCTTGCCGCGGTTCACGATCAACGCGTCGCGGCGGTCATGCTGGAGTTCGCCGCGGGGCGTCTCTCCGCGGATTCGGAGGTACTGAACTGATGAGAGCGATCTACTATTCGCCGCTGATATTCGCCGCGCTGCTGGCCTCCTGCGGGAACGAGCGGACTCCGCGCGCGGCCGCCGCGCCAGGCGGGTCCGTGCCGGTTCGCATCGCGCCGGTCTCGACCCAGGATTGGCCCGCGGTTTACGAGGCCGCCGGCACGGTTCGCGCGCGAACCACGGCCACCATTGCGAGCCGGGTCACGGGCTACGTGGAGCGGGTGGACGTTCAGGTGGGGGACCGCGTCCGCCGGGGCCAGACGCTGATTACGCTCGATGCGCGGGATTTCGAAATCGGAGTGCGGAGCGCCGAGGCCGGGCGCGCCGAAGCGCAAAGCGCGATTCCCGAAGCCGATAGCGGAGTGGCCGCCGCCAAGGCCGGCCTCGACCTGGCGCGGACCACCTTCCGGCGCATGGAAGAACTGAACGCCAAGAAATCGATCTCCAGCCAGGAGTTCGACGAAGCCTCCGCCCGCTTGAAGTCGGCGCAGGCGAATTACGAAATGGCGCGCGCCAGGCGGGTTCAGCTCGATTCCAAGCTGGCGCAAGCCGCGCAAGAAGTGGAATCCGCGACCATCGCGCGGGACTGGACCCGCATCACCGCGCCCTTCGATGGCATCGTGGCGGCGAAGACTGCCGATCCCGGCAACCTCGCGGCGCCGGGCGCTCCGCTGATGGCGATCGAACAGGAGGGAGGCTACCGCCTGGAAGCGGCGGTGGATGAGTCCCGGCTGCCCTCGGTCCGGGCCGGGCAGGCCGTCGAAGTCGAGCTGGATGCGTTGCGGCGCAGGCTGAACGCCAAGATATCCGAGGTCGTTCCGGCGGTGGACGCGGCGTCGCGAACGTACGTCGTGAAGGTGGACCTGCCGACCGATCCTCAATTGCGCTCCGGCATGTTTGGACGGGCCGTCTTCCCGCTCGGCGCGCAAAGATCGCTGACGGCTCCGGCTTCCGCCCTGGTGGAGCGCGGCCAATTGCAGTCGGTCTTCGTGGTGGAAGACGGCGCCGCGCGTACCCGCCTCATCACCGCCGGGCGGCGCACGAAGGATGCCGTCGAGATCCTCTCGGGGCTGAGCGCGGGCGAACGGGTGGTCGCGCCGGTCCCGCCCGACCTTCAGGACGGGGCCAGGCTGGAGGTCCGCCCGTGAGCGCTCCCCGGCGCCTCGGCCCCGCGGGGCGGTTCGCCCAGGCGTGGATCTCCTCCAAGCTGACGCCCCTGCTGATCGCCGCCGCGCTGCTGATCGGCGCCTTCGCGGTTTGGAGACTGCCGCGCGAGGAGGAGCCGCAGATCATCGTGCCGATGATCGACGTGTTCGTCGAGATGCCCGGCGCCTCCGCGCGGGAAGTGGAAGAGCGCGTCACCAAGCCCATGGAGAAGCTGCTGTGGGAGATCCCCGGCGTCGAGTACATCTATTCCACTTCGAGCCCGGGATCGTCGATGGCGATCGTGCGGTTCTATGTCGGACAAGACGAGGAGAAGAGCATCGTCCGCCTGAACCAGAAGCTCATGGCGAATTTCGACCTGATCCCGCCCGGCGCCTCGCAGCCCCTGGTCAAGCCGCGCTCCATCGACGACGTGCCGATCCTCGCCCTCACGCTTTCGAGCGGCCGTTACGGCGATTTCGAGTTGCGCCGCATCGCCGCGCAGGCCGACGACGCCATCAAGCAGGTTCCGGACGTTTCCGCGGTGACGCTGATCGGCGGCCAGAAGCGCGAAATCCGCATCGCGCTGGACGCAGCGAAGCTCGCCGGGTACGGCCTCTCGCCGCTCCAGGTGGGCGGCGCGCTGAGTCTTTCCAACCGGCGTTTGCCCTCGGGGCAATTCGCCGCCGGCAACCGCGAGTACGTGCTCGAAACGGGGGAGTTTTTGCGAACCGCGGAGGATGTGCGCGACGTAGTGGCCGGCGTGGCCAACGGCAAGCCCGTGTTCGTGCGCGACGTGGCGGAGGTGACCGACGGCGGCGAGGAGCCAAGCGAATACGTCCGCATGGCGCTGGCGGGCTCGCGGCAATTCCTCCCCGCGGTCACCATCTCCATCGCCAAGCGTAAAGGCACGAACGCGGTGATCGTGGCTGACAACGTCCTGAAGCGGATGGACGCGCTCAAGGGCGGCGTCATCCCCTCGGATGTGAACGTGGCGGTGACGCGCAACTATGGCGACACGGCCGCGGAAAAATCCAACGAGCTGCTGTTCCACATGCTGATCGCGGTGGCGTCGGTGAGCCTTCTGATCGCCATAACGCTCGGATTTCGCGAATCGCTCATCGTCTTCATCGCCATTCCGGTGACTCTGGCGCTGACGCTGGCGGTCTTCTACCTATACGGCTACACGCTCAACCGGATCACGCTGTTCGCCCTGATTTTCTCGATCGGCATCCTGGTGGACGACGCCATCGTGATCGTGGAGAACATCGTACGCCACTGGCGCATGCCCGCCAATCGCGCGCGGCATCCGTTTGAAGTGGCCATCGAAGCGGTGGACGAGGTGGGCAATCCGACGATCCTGGCGACCCTGACCGTGGTGGCCGCAATCCTGCCGATGGCTTTCGTCGGCGGGCTGATGGGGCCGTACATGCGGCCCATTCCCGTGGGCGCATCGGCCGCCATGGTGTTTTCCCTGCTGGTGGCCTTCATGGTGACGCCGTGGGCCGCCGTGCGCATCCTCAAGCGGGCGCAAGGCGAGGAGCGCGGCGAGCGCGAGGACGTTTTCACCCGCTTCTACCGCCGCGCGATGGGCGCGATCCTGCATAAACCCGCGCTGCGCGGGGGGTTCCTGGGCGGCGTCGTGCTGCTGCTGCTCGGATCGGTTTCCCTCTTCTATTTCGAGTTCGTCAAGGTCAAGATGCTGCCGTTCGACAACAAGAGCGAGTTCCAGGTGATCGTGGATATGCCTAACGGAACGACCCTCGAAGAGACCGCGCGGGCCGCCGATGCGCTGGCGCGCGCCACGCTCGGCCAACCGGAGGTGGTCAACCTTCAGACCTACGCAGGGACCGCTTCTCCGTTCAACTTCAACGGGCTGGTGCGGCATTATTACCTGCGGCGCGGGCCGAACGTGGCCGATATCCAGGTCAACCTGCTGCCCAAGGGCGAGCGCAAATTGCAGAGCCACGAAATCGCCAAGCAGGTGCGGCAGCGCCTGCTGCCCGTCGCGGGGCGGTACGGAGCGCGGATCAAAGTGGCCGAGGTTCCGCCCGGCCCGCCGGTGCTCGAGACGCTGGTGGCCGAAGTCTACGGGCCGTCGCTTGGCGAGCGGCTCGGCATCGCGCGGCGCATCCGCGATCTGTGGAAACGCACGCCCGGAGTGGTGGACGTGGACTGGTACGTGGAAGACGACCAGCCGGAATACCGCCTGATCGTGGACAAGGAGAAGGCCGCGCTGAACGGCGTTTCCGAGGACGACATCGCCCGCACGATGCAGATGGCGTCGGGCGGCTATCAGGCCGGCCTGCTGCACGCGGAGTCCGAAAAGGAGGACGTGGCGCTCATGGTTCGCCTGGACCGCGCCAGCCGGTCCGATTTGGAGCGCATCCAGGACCTGAAAGTGGCGGGGAGCAACGGGCGCCTGACGGCCATCCGCGAGCTTGTCCGAAGCGAACCGGTGGTGGTGGACCAGAGCATCTACCACAAGAACCTCATGCCCGTGACCTATGTGACCGGCGATGTGGCCGGGGCCATGGAAAGCCCGGTCTACGCCCTGCTCAAGCTGGCCCCGGACATGGCCAGGATGCGGGCGCCCGAGGGCTACGCCATCGAACAGAACATGAGCACCGCGCAACCTTCCGGGGCCGAGCGCTACTCGGTGAGATGGGACGGCGAATGGCACATCACCGTCGAGGTCTTCCGCGACCTGGGCATCGCCTTCGCGGCGGTGCTGATCCTGATCTACGCGCTGGTGGTGGGGTGGTTCCAGTCTTTCGTGACGCCGCTCGTCATCATGGCGGCCATTCCGTTTTCCCTGGTGGGCATCCTGCCGGCGCACGGCCTGATGGGCGCTTTCTTCACCGCCACTTCCATGATCGGCTTCATCGCGGGCGCCGGGATCGTGGTGAGGAACTCGATCATCCTGGTGGATTTCGTGGAACTGCGGCTCGCCGAAGGCATGGCTCTGGACGCGGCCGTGATCGACGCCGGCGCGGTGCGGTTTCGGCCCATGATGCTGACCGCGGCGGCGGTGGTGGCGGGCGCCGCGATCATTCTGTTCGACCCCATTTTCCAGGGGCTGGCGATTGCGCTGATGGCCGGCGAAGTGGCCTCGCTGGCGCTTTCGCGCATGACCGTGCCGATCGTGTATTATGCAGTTAACCTGAGGAGGAAATCGCAATGACAATAGAACGCTACCTTCGTTTGTTCGCCGGGCTCTTCGTTTTGCTCAGCGTGGCGCTGGGGTACTGGGTGCACCCGGCATGGTTCCTGTTCACCGGGTTCGTGGGGCTGAACCTGTTTCAGTCCGCCTTCACGAACTGGTGTCCCATGATGACGATTCTGAAGAAGCTGGGCGTCGGCTCGGCTGAGTGCGGCGTGAACGCGCGAGCCTGAGGATCGAGCAGAGTTGCGGCTATGCCGCCTTCGGCGGATTGCCTTCGAGCTTCTTGAGGCGGTCGTCCAGGGATTCCATCTCAAGGTCGAGCGCGCGGATCGCGGCGGCGTGCGAGCGCGCCCGAGCCTCGGAAGGCGAAGCCCATTCGTGAAACGCCGTCAGGAGCTTGGTTTCAACCGCCTCGCATCGCTCATCGACGCAGGCCTTGAGCTCGGCGACGGCGTTCAGGAGGTCTTGTTTCGTGACAGGTTCGCTCACGAGACCAGTGTACTACTACGCGGCGGCTTCCCTGGGCTGCCGATGGCCGCGGCATGGGATACTCTCGGATGGACCTTCCCCGAATGGCCAACCGCTCCCATTCGAATCCCGGCCACAGGGCCATGAACCGGCTAAAAAAGGCTGGCCGGGAGCACTCATCCATGCAGGTTCGCGCGCCCGCCGCGGGGCCGACGGTTCACGCGGCGCTTGTCACCGACTGTTGCGAGCTGTTGCGAACGCTGCCGGCGGAATCCATCCAGCTTATCGTCTGCGACCCGCCGTACAACATCCAGGCCGCCGCCTGGGACCGGATCCGGAACTACCGCGAGTGGGCCGCGGAATGGTTGCGGGAAGCCGAACGGGTGCTCGCACCCTCGGGCAATCTGGCCATCTTCGGAGGTCTGCAATACCAGGGCGAGGCCGGCAGCGGCGACCTGCTCGCCATCCTCAGCCACATGCGCGAATCGAGCGCCATGCGCCTGGTCAACCTGATCGTGTGGACCTACGCCAACGGGATGAGCGCCCACCGGTTTTTCGCCAACCGCCACGAAGAAATCGCATGGTTCGGCAAAACCGCGAAGTACTACTTCGATCTGGACGCCGTCCGCGAGCCATTCGACGAGGAGACCAAGGCCGCCTACAAGAAAGACAAGCGCCTGCGGCCGGAGAGCGTCGATCTGGGCAGGAACCCGACGAATGTGTGGCATATCGGACGGCTGAACGGCAACGCTCACGAGCGCGTCGGGCACCCCACGCAGAAGCCGCACGGCGTGATCCAGCGGCTGGTGCGCGCGCTTTCCTACCCCGGCTCGACGGTGCTCGATTTCTTCGCGGGCAGCGGGATCACCACGCGCGTGGCCATCGAGGAAGGCCGCCACAGCATCGCTTCGGATATCGACCCGGCGCTCGGAGGCTACCTCGACGCCCAATTGAGAGGCCTGGAGGCTGGCGCGGCGCCGCACTTGCTACTGGACGCGAGCGAGTTTGGCAGGCATCCGGTTTTTGGTCGCGCCGCCGGACTTGCCGGCGGTGGTTGCCCCGAAAGCCCACGAGGCTTGCAGAATGCCGTGACAAGACCGCTCCCTGAGAAGCTGTGAAAGAATCGCGAAACGCAGGCGAAACCGCCTGCGCCACCTCCGGAAGTCCTGTGTTTGCTGTGGTGGGGCAGGCGGTTCCGCCTGCCGAGCCCCCCTGCGGGCTACTATTTCTCAGCTTCTGACGGATCCGAATGATGCGCACTGCTGCGCAACGAGCCGCGACCGTCGGGGAGCGGTTCTTGTTCGGCGCTACAGCGCCAAACGCTTTTCAATATCGGCGCGGAGGCGGTCCACGAAGGCCAGAACGTAGGCGGCTATCGGAAGATCGGGGTTCTCGATGAGCGGCGTCAGGTCCATGGCGAAGTTGAGCGCGGTTTCTTCATCCACACCGTGGGAGGCGAAGTAGGTGGCGTGCGCCAGGCGACGGCCTGCGGTGGCCAGGTCGTAACGCTTGCCGCCGGTCACTTGCGAATCGAAAACGCCCACTAGAGCGGCTGCGATGTTCGATCGCGCGGAAACCGGCAGCGGCCGCTTGTCCTCGTCCGTCAGCCAGTCCAGGTCCCGCCACACCTCGCAGCCGTAGACCTGCTTCGGTTTGAACTCGCCGGCGAGGGCGCGCAAGGCCGCAATGGCCCGGAGCGCCACGGCGACATGCGTATCGTGCTTGTCGGCCAGATTGTGCAGGTAGACGACCTCCGGCCGCGCGGCGCGGAAGATTAGCTTGAGGTCTTCCACGAGGGCCGTCTCCTTGGCGTTCTTTACCTCGGAGGTGGGATGCCCAAGCTGTATCTGGCACGCGTACTCGCCCACGAAGGCCGCCTTGCGCTGCTCGACGATCCGCACTTTCTTCATCCGCTCGTCGGTGTAATCCGCGTAGATGCCGGCGCGCGGACTGCCCGCGCCGTCGCTCGCCACCACTCCGGTGAACCACTTGTCCTGGCGGCCGAAGCACTCGGCTACGCCGTGATAGGCCATGATCTCGATATCGTCCTGGTGCGCGGAGATGCACAGGTGCGTGGTGCGCGCGAGCGCCGCCTCGGCGTCGAGGCCGTCCGGGACGAAGATGTCGGCGCCGGGTTTGTGGAATTGCATGCTGCCTCCTGTTTTCAACGTTGTGGGCCGGGCATGCCCGGCCCCTACCGAATCGCCGGCAGGCTCGCGGCCGCGATGGCCTGTCCATGCCGCTTCCCCTTCTCGCCGGGGATGTGGAAGCGCATCCGGCCGGCCACTTCCGGGAATTCCTCCTTGAGGACCCGGTCGGCAATCGAGAGGATCAGGTCTCCGCCCTCGCCTGTCATGACGCGCCCCAGCACGAGCAGATTGCGGAAATCGTAGAAATCGGCGTAGTGCGCGATGGCGTAGCCGAAGTAGACGCCGATGGTTTCGTAGATCCGGCGCGCGCGCTCGTCGCCCGCCGCCATCAGCTTCTGCGTCTGCTCGAGCTTCGCGGGCAGCGGCATTTCGCGGGGAAGATCGATGCCGGCCGGGGCCAGCAGGCGTCCCACGGCCTGCTGCGAAAAGTACTGCACTCCAACGCCGCGGTCGCCGGACCATTCGTCGGCCGGGGCGTCCTCGCGGTAATCCACGGGCGCGAAGGCCAACTCGTTCAGCCACGTGGTGATGGCGCCGCGCGGCGTGACGAAGCCGGCCGCGAGGCTGCTGCCCATGGCGATGCCCAGGACGGCGTTGTCGCCGAGCGCCATCGAACCGGCCAACGCGGTCACCTCGCCGTCGTTGACCACGTCGAAGGGAATGCCGCCCCAAGCTTCCCGCAGCTCGAAGAAGAGGCGCCGCACGCGCGTATCGAACAGGTCCGGCGGCACGGAGCGGAAGAGCGACGCGACCCGCACTTCGTTATTGACGTACACGCCCGCGGCGCTGCCACCGATGGCGTCCACGCGCGGCAAATGCGCGGCCGCCCGCCGGAGCGAATCGTGGATGCCGTCGAAGTGATATTGCGGATCGGCTTGCGCGCTGGGGTTCCAGGCCGTTTCGTCGCTGAAGACCACTTCGCCATCGGAGATGGCGGCGCATTTGCGGTCGCTCGCGCCGAGGTCGAAACCGATGCGGTATCCGTCCAGATGGCGGCCCAGCGGCGCCGCGGTTTCCCGCTCGGATAGCGCAACATCGTCTTCGGCGGTCTCAATGACGAAGGGCCGGCCGTAGATTCGCCCGCCCATGAACGCGTGGTCGAAAGAGCGCGCGCCGCCGGGCGAATAGACGCCCTGAAGGAACCCGGCAATGCGCGCGTCGCCGGCGATCATGATCCGGCATCCGCCCTTCTGCCACAACAGGAATTTCAGCAGCCGCTCGGCATAGCGGCGATTGGCCTTGACGTTGGCTGGTTCCTGAGGCAGAACGGCCGTCCGAAAGACCGAAAGGGATCCGTCGGCGCGTTCGAGCGCGATGGCGAGCTTCGATCCACGGCCGCTTTCCTCGACCTTCGCGCGGTAGGCCCGATTCCACAAACAGGCCGGAACGAAGCCGGGATCGAGCGGGGGAAGGAACTTGGCGGCCATCGGCTTCAGCGCGGGCATTCGCATCCCGATTGTAACTTGTTGTGGCGCGGACACTCTGTCTGCCGCACCGGCACTGATGCCGGCGCTCGGCCTGGGTCGAGAAGAGTCTCGACCCGGCAGGCAAGAGCGCCTGCGCCACGCGGCGGCCGCATGGCATACGATGAAACCTGAACATGGGCGTCGACATCATCGTATCCGCAGGCGTATTGAGAGACTACCTTGCGCGCATTTACCAAGCTGCCGGCGCGCCTCCGGCGACCGCGCGCGTGGTGGCCGATTCCCTGACGGCCGCCAATCTGCGCGGCGTGGATTCGCACGGAGCGCAGTTGATGGTGTTCTACGTCGAGCGCATTCTGACCGGCGACATCGACCCGCGCGCCGAGGGCCGCGTGGTTTCCGAGAGCGGCTGCACGATGGTCTACGATGGCCAGAACGGCATCGGGCAGCGCATCTCCGAGATCTGCTGCGAACATGCCGCGCGCATGGCGCGCGAGCGCGGCGCGGCGGTGGTGAGCGCGCGCGAATCGAACCACTTCGGGGCCGCGGCCTATTGGGCGCACAAGATCGCCGCCGCCGGACAGATCGGGATCGTGTGCTGCAACGCTTCCACCATAGTTCCGCCCTGGCAGGGCCGCGAGGCGAGGCTGGGCACCAACCCGATCAGCATGGCGGCGCCGGGACCGTGGCTCCTCGACATGGCCACCAGCACGGTGGCGATGAACCGCATCCACAAGGCCCACATGGAGGGCTTGAGGAGCATCCCGCGCGGTTGGGCGCTCGACGCGGGCGGCGTGGAAACCACCGACACCGAGGCCGCCATCCAGGGCATGCCCATGCCGCTGGGCGGGTACAAAGGCTCGGGGCTGGGAATGATGGTGGAGATTCTGTGCTCCGTGCTGAGCGGCGGCGCGACGCGCGAGGGAGTCTTCGGCATTCACGTGCGCGGCCGGAAATCGCGCGCGAGCCAGGTCTTCATCGCCATCGACGTGGCGCGTTTCCTGCCCCTGGCGGAGTTCACGTCCCGCCTGGAACACCTGGTGGCCTACGTCAAATCCAGCCAGCCGGCGCCCGGCTATAGCGAGGTGCTGGTGGCGGGCGACCCGGAGTGGCGGATGGAAGCCGAACGGCTTCGCGACGGCATCCCGCTGGGACGAGGAACCTGGAACAAGCTGGCGGAGACGGCGCGGAAAGTCGGCGTGACGCCGCCGGAAATCGCGGCGGGGTGAGCGGGGCAGGCCATCGTTTTTTGCGGCCTGCCAGCGCAGACGACGAGAAACGATCGTCTACGCCACCAAACCCGTGCCCAGCTATTTCTCTGGCGCTCGCTAGCGCGGCCAGCGGCGCGCGCCATGCAAGACCGTCAGGATCACGGCCCGACCCGCGTCCAGCCGGTGGACCACCAGGAACGGCGTCCCCGCGATCACCAATTCCCGCGTTCCAGGCACGCGGCCGGCTCGTCCGAGATTCGGATGCAGCGAGAGTTGCCGCACGCCTTCCTCAATCTGTTCGACCAGGCGCAGGGCCGCGCCAGGCTTGTCCGCGGCGACATAGGAATAGGCGTCATCCAGGTCCAGAAGCGCGCGGCGCAGCCAGCGTGCGGCTTTCACCCGGCTTTCCACCTTCTGGACCGGCCGCGAAGACGTGCGAACGCGCTCTCGACCTCAGCCGCCGATGCGAACTTCCCGGCCTCGGCTTCGCGCATGGCCTCCTCGATGTACTCGATTTGCCATTTCTGGACATCGAGGAACGCGTCGATGGCTTGCGTCACGACGTAGGTGCGGTCCCGGTCGATCCCGTCCGCCACCTTGTCGAGGGCATGGAGCCGGTCCTGATCCATTCTCACGGTGAGCAGCGGCTTAGCCATATAGTACATTGTACAACGTGGTTGTACGTTGCGGTGGCCGTCGAAGAACAGATCCAGCCCCGTCAGGGGCGGTAGAAAATAGCCCAGGGCGCGAGCCCTCGGGCAAGCGCGCAAACCAAACAGCCCCGTGAGGGGCGAAAGAGCCGTTTCCCGGCCGACAATGGATTCTCGCGAACGAAACGCCCGCTTACGCCCCTACGGGGCTGGTACGTGTGCGAACCGGTTCCACAGGGCTTGCGCCCTGGGCTACTATCTCACGCCCCTTACGGGGCTGTAACCCAAGCTCGTCACCATGCAGCCACAATCGAATCTCAGGCGGCCTGTTTCGGGAGAACGTCGCGCTCGATGGCGGCTTGGTCGATGGAGTCGAGGTCGAAGCGATTCTGAATGTTCAGCCAGTACTGCGCCGACGTGCCGAAGTAGCGCCCCAGGCGCGCCGCCGTGTCCGCCGTGATGCCGCGTTTTCCGTTCACGATCAGACTGATGCGGTTCGCCGGCACGCGGATCGCCTGCGCCAGTCCGTTGATGCTGATCCCTTCATCCTGCATGTCTTCGAACAGAATTCTGCCCGGGTGAATCGGCGGCAGTTTCGTTTCGCGTTCAGTGGTCGTCGGTGATTTCGACATCGCTTGGTCCTTTCGCTCCCCATTTGAAGCAGATTCGATATTGGTCGTTGATCCGAATGCTGAACTGGCCCTTGCGGTTGCCCTTCAGCGCTTCGAACCGGTTGCCGCGAAGCGCTCGCAGGTCGTCCAGGGAAGTCGCGGAGTCGAGCCGGATCAATCGAGTTCGGGCTTGTTCTGCGATGTTCGCCAGTTCAGCGACGCGCCGGCCGCCCATCAACTTCCAAGGTCGCTCGTCCTTGAACGATTGGATCATATCGATATGGTATTACTTTATAGGTAATACGTCAATAGCGACGAGGGTGGCGCGGCAGAGCGCCCCGGAGCCTGGGGCGGCGTGGAGGAAAACGGTGCCTCAGGCCGCCCCGTTTCTCCCTGTCGGGCAAACCTTCGTAAAACCGCGTTTCGACGAGGCGCTAAGACCGTTCGAGATTACCTCTTGACATTTAATAAACTTAGTACTAAATATTTAGTATGCTAACTCCACTCCGTGCTCGGTACGCTCGCCACCCTCTGCGCGTTGCCGTGGCCGTGCGGTTTGCGCTGCTCCTCTCCTCGCCGATTACACCGGCAGTCTTGGGGGCGCCCCAAGCAGCCGGAGTGTTCCGGTTCGAAGTCGCATCCGTGAAGCCGGCTGCGCAGCAAACGGCTGGCTTCGCTGCTCTTTCCAGGATCGACGGCGGCCCCGGCACGTCGGATCCGGGGCAGCTCCGGTGGGCAAATGTCCCGCTCGGTTTTGTCCTGAGAAGCGCCTACGGCCGAAAAGACTATCAGGTCGTGGCTCCCAAATGGTTGGACTCGGAGCGATTCGATATCGTTGCCAAGGTTCCTCCAGGCGCCACCAAAAAGGATCTGATGTCGATGCTCCAGACCTTGCTAATCGAGCGCTTCCAGTTAGCGACTCATCATGAGCAAACGGAACTACCGGTTTTTGCGCTCGTGGTAAACAAGAACGGGCCAAAGATGAGGGAACTGGCGTCGGGCCCGGAAAGCAGTCGGCCGTCTGGCGGCTCCCGCGGCTCCGGGGTGCCTCAATTCCCGCCAGACGGTTTCCCAAAGCTGGCTGCGGGTATCACTGAGGGCTTTGCGGTGCTGGGAACGGCCGAAGGGACCCTGCGAATGACCTACAAGAGCCAAACCACCACGGATCTGGTCGACAATCTACTAAACTTTGTGCCGCGCCCCGTGGTGGACGCGACCGGGCTCAAGGCTAAGTACGATTTCACTTTGGAATTCACGCCAGGTAACGCGCGGCCTGCCGGGGCTCTGAGCCCCGAGACCGTGGATGTGCCGAACGACCAGCGTGTTACCGTCTTCGAGGCGCTTCAGAGCCAACTCGGACTGAAGTTGGAGCCGGGTAAAGCCCCAGTGGACATCCTGGTCGTTGACCATGTGGAGAGGGTGCCTACGGAAAACTGATCCACCGGCGTTCCGCTATTGACTGCCGATGGCCCGCCCCGCATATTTCTTCCACATCGCCGGGTCCGCCACCATCTTCACGAAAACGCCGCCGACTACGGAACGGGCTTGAAAGCCTTGCTGCTTTCCGGTGACGGTGTCGTACCAGTCGGTCAGGGGGACGCGGGTGGGCGTTTCGTCGATCCAGCGGTAGGCGGGGGCGATCAGTTTCTCGAAGTCCGACTGGTTGCCGGCCAGCGTGGCGGTCCAAACCAGCGGGTCCAGCTTGGTGTAATCCTTGCGATCGTCGAGCGGCAATCCGTACTCGTTCAGCTTGGTTTCGTAGAATGCGATTTCCTTGCGAGTTACTTCCTCCGGGAATAAGTTTAGGCCGAGCAACTTATCCCAGACTAAGTTGTACTTCTGACTCCACGTGCCGGCTTTGTCGAAGGCCAGGCGGTAGTGGTCGCCGTCGTCGGCGAGATCCATCCACTTCCGGGCGAAGTCCTGGGAGGTTTTGCGATAGAGCGCCGCGTCCGGTTGGCGGCCGGTCATCTCGCACAGCATGCGCCCAGCGCCACGATGGCTTTGATCGAGAGGTTCGCATTACGCGCCAGGCGGCCGGCGAAATCGTCGGTGGAAAGCTGATTCTCCGGGTCGAGTCCCTTGTCCTTCAAATAGCCGGCCCATTTCGTGAGGTGTGGCCAGTATTTCTCCAGGTTAACGCCTAATTCGGCTCGCGCCATGGGCCACGTTCCGGGGCCCTCGGGGATCGAAAAGGCTCCTTACGCTCCGCGGCGAATCAAGAGGTTGCGCGAGTTCCCGCGCTACGTCCGTGGGGGGGCTTCGACGTGGGAGTCGAGCATCTTCTGAACTTCGGACTTACCGACGGCGCCCACGCGCTGCTCGACGACGCGTCCGCCCTTGAACAGGAGCAGAGTGGGGATGCCGCGAATGTTGTATCGCGTGGCCGTGTCGCCATTTGAGTCGACGTCCACCTTGCCGACCTTGACCTTGCCGGCATACTCGTTGGCCACCAAATCGATGGTCGGGGCCATCATGCGACAAGGGCCGCACCACTCGGCCCAGAAATCCACCAATACGGGCGCTTCCGAGCGAAGCACATCCTGGTCGAAGCTCGAATCGGTAAAGGTTAGCGTGTTCTGGCCTGCCATTTCGTCTCCCAATATGATTAGAATGCCGGGGCGGGCGTAAGGATTCAGGGGCGCCCCAGGAGGCGCTGGTAGAGCGCCGAGTAGGCCGCCGCCGAGGTCTTCCAGGAAAACTCCTTCGCCATGCCGCGAAGCATCATCTCCCGCCAGGCGCCGGGGTTCTCAAACGCCTCCAGCGCCGCGCGGACCGCTTCCAGGAGCGCCGCTCCGGAATACTCCCGGAACTTGAATCCCGCGCCCTCCTCGATGGTATCATCCAGGCCTCCGGTGGCGCGGACGACAGGGACCGTCCCGTATTTCAGGCTGTACATCTGATTGAGCCCACTAGGCTCGTAGCGGCTGGGCATGAGGAACATGTCGGCGCCGGCTTCGATGCGGTGCGCCAGCGCGTTATCGAACCCGATGCGCGCGGCGATGCGCCCGGGGAACTCAGCCGCCATGCGCAGAAACGACTCCTCGCACTTGGGATCGCCGGCGCCGAGAGCCACAAGGCAGACGTCCTGGGCGACTATGTCCGCCGCGATTTCGGCGATCAGCTCCACACCCTTCTGGCGCGTGAACCGGGAGACGATTCCGAGGAGGGGACGGCCGATCGCCTCGGGCGGAAGGCCGAGCTCGGCGAGCAGGCGTTCCTTGCAGACGCGCTTCCCGCCGAGATCGTGCGCGGAGAAGCGCGCCGGAATGAACTGGTCGGTCTCCGGGTTCCAGTCGCGGTAATCGACGCCGTTGAGAATGCCGCTCAGCACGCCGGCGCGACTCCGCAGGATGCCATCGAGTCCAAAACCATACTCAGGCGTCTGGATTTCCCGCGCGTAGGCGGGGCTCACGGTGCTGATCGCGCCGGCGAAGGCGATTCCGCTCTTGATGTAGCTCACGTTCCCGAAGAACTCGAAGCCGTCGGAGCGGAACAGAGCGGCGTCGAGGCCCACTTCCGGCAAAATGGTCTTGGGGAAAAGGCCCTGGTAACCCAGATTGTGAATAGTGAACAGAGTCTTGACGCCGAGAAATGTGGGGTCGCCGGCGAATGTCTGAAGATAGGCGGGCACGAGACCGGCCTGCCAATCGTGGCAGTGGAAAACGTCGGTCTTGAACACGCCGCGGGCCACGGCAAGCGCGGCGCGGCAAAATACGGCGAAGCGGATGTGGTTGTCCGGATAGTCCACGCCGGACTCGCCATAGAGGCCTTTGCGGCCGTAGAGCGGAGGGCAATCCAGGAGATAGAACGGAAACTCGCCGGGGGCCTGGTATAGCGAGCAATCGTAACGCGCGGATCCAAGGCGGACGGGTAGGTGGTCGAAGACGCGGCGCAAGCCTTTCAGGGCGATGGAGCCGTAGCGCGGGATCAAGACGGCGACATCGTCGCCGCACGCCTGCAAAGCCGCGGGAAGCGAGCCGACGACGTCGGCCAGACCGCCCGTTTTGGCAAGCGGCGCCGCCTCGGAAGAAACCATCAGGACGCGGGCCACAGAGGAATTGTAACAGGGGGTGGGAAGAATTCACCGCCGAGTCGCCGAGGCGCAGAGAAAACCGTCCAAAGAATCCGGTCTGTGAATCGGGATCATGCTCGTCCCGGAGTTCGCGCGCGGAGGGAGCGGAGGAGCGCGCCGAAGAAGGCAGACCGGGAGGTCCGCCCCGCCCAAGAGGGCAGAGGACGAAGGGCGATCGTCCGCCCCACTCAGGCCGGCGCGAGGGATCGCAGCTTGCGGACGGCTTGGATCACGCTGGCGGCGGCGTAATCGATTTCGTCCTCCGTGTTGAAGCGGCCCAGGCCGAAGCGTACGGAGGCGCGCGCGGCCCGCTCGCCGATGCCTAACGCGCGCAATACGTGGCTCGGCTCGACAGCGGCCGAGGAACAGGCCGAGCCGGTGGAAAGCGCGATGCCGGGAAGGGCCATCAGGAGCGCCTCGGCGTCCACGCCGGAGAAGCTCATGTTGAGGTTGCCGGGGAGGCGATGCTCCATCGACCCGTTCACGCGCGTCCCATCGAGTTCCGATTCGAGCGCAGCCTGGAGACGGTCGCGCAGTTTTCCCACGCGGGCGGCTTCCGCGGACATCTCGCAGATAGCGCAAGCCTCCCCGAATCCCACGATGCCCGGAACGTTGAGCGTGCCGGAACGCATCCCGAACTCGTGCCCTCCGCCATCCATCTGGGCGCGAAGCAGGACCCGCGGATTGCGGCGGCGCACGTAGAGCGCGCCCACGCCTTTCGGGCCGTACATTTTGTGAGCGCTCAGAGACATCAGATCGATATTGTCCCGGTTCACGTCGAGCGCGACCTTTCCGAAGGCCTGGGCGGCGTCGCAGTGGAACAGGACGCCCTTCTCGCGGCAGATGGCGCCGATCTCGCGCACCGGCTGGATCACGCCGATCTCATTGTTTGCGGCCATCACGCTCACAAGCACGGTATCGGGGCGGATGGCTTCACGCAGCCGGGCGAGATCGAGCAGGCCGTCCGGCCCGGGGGGCAGCGCAGCGATTTCCGTTCCGGATTCCCGCAGGCGGCCGACTGTATCGAGCACCGCCTTGTGCTCGGTCGCCATGGTCACGACGCGACTGCCCTTGGAGCGGTGCGCTTCCACGGCGCCCTTGATCGCCAGGTTGACGGATTCGGTGGCGCCGCTGGTGAAGACGATCTCGCGCGGCGCGGCGCCGGCCAATTCGGCCACCTGGCGGCGCGCGCGATCCACGGCCTTCTCCGCTGCCCAACCAAAGGCGTGGCTGCGGCTGGCGGCGTTGCCGAAGTTCTCGGCGAAAAACGGCAGCATGGCCTCCAGCGCGCGGGGATCGAGCGGCGTTGTGGCGTGGCAGTCCAGGTAGACCGGTTTTCGCATAAGCGCCGCTTGCCGGTGGAGGGGTCGAAAACCATTTTCCCATGTTGTGTCGCGCCACTTTGATAATGTCCCCTTATGGCCTCGTTAGAAATGTCCCCTATTCTGAAGACCTCTAGAGGAGGTCGGATTGGAGCGGACAGGAATGAGCACCAGGGAACTGAAGCGGGCTGGGGTGTTGGCTCGGGTC
>CAIRXZ010000293.1 GCA_903882645.1 uncultured Acidobacteriia bacterium
GTCGTCCCGCTTCCACTCCGGCTTGTATCGCCTGTACTGCGCGTTCGTCACAGGGTGCAAAGCCAGATAGTACGCCGGCAGCCGCACAGCGAACGGCTTCCCGCCGCCTTCGTCACTGCCCGAGCCCCCGGCCAGAAACTCTCCCTCCGGGATCAACACCAGCAGCGTCCCGTCTTTCCCGTTCTCAATCAGCGGTTCGCAGCCCAGGACCGCCGAAAGACCGAAGTTGGAGGCGGAGAGCATCACCCCCGCTCCGAAAGCAGGATCACTACGTCGCCATTCTCCAATTCCCGCTCCTCTTCCACCACCAGGTACTGTTCCCGCGCCTGCTCCTTCACCAGGTTGTAGGCGTAGCGCTGGCTCACCTGCGCCAGAAACGTCTGCTGCCGAACCTGAGTGCAGGTCTCCACGCCCCACCAATCGGCCACTACCTCGAACTCTTCGGCCTGCCGCCGGAAGCCGATGTCATACTTCGACCCGGTGTCGACCACCACATCGGCCGTTTCGCGGTTGCCGGCGAAACCGCGCACGACAATGTTCTGGCCCTCCTGAAACTGGTAATGCAAGTCGCGCAACGCCTGAACCAGGTGCTCGCGCTCGCGAATCTGAGTCCGAATTCTCATAAAATGCGACATATCGCCTCCTCAAGCTGTTTCGATCACCCGGCCGCGCCCCGCCGGCGCACGCGATTCCTCGCTCGACGCCGGCGACGCCAGCCCTTCCTTGCGCCATTTTTGCAAGTGCTCAATCACCTCTGCGTGGGACTTGGACAGAGGCACCGTCTCGGCCAGCGCCGCTTCCAGGTCCGTCTGCTCCATCTCGCGGTTCTCGTCGGCGAACGCTGTAAACTGCGCCTCGCGCACCAACCGCTCGATCTCGCGGCCCACATAGCCGCGGCTGCTCTCCACCAGCGTATCCAGGCGCAAGCTGCGTTCGGGGAACGCCACACCGGCGCGCTTCAGGTGAATCAAGAAGATCTGCCGCCGCTCGGCGTCGTTGGGCAAATCCAAGAAAAACGTCCGGTCGAATCGCCCCATCAACTCCGCCGGCAAAGCCGAAATGTCGTTCGCCGTGGCGATCACGAAAACGGGCGTCTTGCGCTCCTGCATCCAGGTTAGGAACGTCCCGAAGACGCGCGTGGCGGCGCCGCCGCCGCTCATGCCCGCGCCCGCACCGGCAAAGGCCTTCTCCATCTCGTCCACCCACAGAATGCACGGGCTCACCGTCTCGGCCAACTGAATCGCCCGCCGGATGTTCTGCTCCGACTCGCCCAACAGCGACCCGAATACCGCGCCCACGTCCAACCGCAGCAGCGGCAGCTTCCACAATCCAGACGTCATCTTGGCGCTCAGACTCTTGCCGGTGCCGGGGATGCCGATCAGCACCACCCCGCGGGGGTAGGGCAGCTTCGCCTGGCGCGCCTCCTCGGTGAAGGCCATCTCGCGCTTCTTGAGCCACGCCTTTAGCAAGTCCAGTCCACCGACGTCGGCCTCGCCCTCCTCGGCCGGCCAGAACTCCAGCGCGCCGCTCTCGCGGATCACCTGCCGCTTGGCGTAGGTGACTCGCTCGATGCCCCGGTCGTCGAACCGCCCATACTGCGCATAAACCTGCGAGTAGGCGAGCCGCGCCTGGTTGGTGGTCAATCCCAGCGCGGAACCGATCAGCTTCGCGCGCACCTCGCGCCGGGGCAACTCCTCGCGCGGCATCTTGCTGGTGACGTCGTCAAACAACTTGCCCAGGTCCACGGCGCGCGGCGGCGGCACGTCTACCACCAGAACGTCGTCCTTCAACTCCACAGGCAGGTCGCGCGTGGGCGTAATCATCACCAGAAACTGGTTCTTCGCCCGCAACCCAGGCGCCATATTCCGCAGCTTGCGCGTCACCGGCCCCGGCTTGGCTTTCCAGATATGGTGAAATCCTTCAACACCACCACGCAGCCCCCTGGCGCCTGCTCGGCCAGAAAGGGCAGCAGTTTGTCCGAGACCAGCTCCGTTTTCGGCATCGGCGTCGCCGCCTCACGCACAACCTTCAGCAGGTCGGCCTGGTCCCACGTGTAGACGCCCAACCCCTGCGTGACAGACCCTATGGTTTGGACCACACGGTCCTCCTCATAGGTAACCAGGTTGATCAGCGGGATGTTGGCCCGGAACAGTCCGGAAAGTTCACTCGCCAAATCGAAATCGCTCATAAGAAACCTCCAGAGAAGTTAGAAGTTAGGAGTTAGAAGTTAGGAGTTAGAAGTTAGAATGGCTTGGGCGTAGGCTCGTAACATGCGGCTCACCTCGTCTAAAACCTGGCGAAGATCTCCGGTTTCACCGTAGGCCAGATCCTGGGCCAGAAGCAAATAGTATTGGCATTCGTCCAGGGAGCCTTCCGCGATATTCATGAAGCGGGCTTTGTCCGCCCGTCCACGTTTGCGGAACCCTTCGGCGATGTTGGCGGGAATCGCGACAGCGGCCCGCCTCAATTGGCTCGACAGGCCATACATCTCGTGCTTCGGAAAGCCCGCTGTCAGCCGGTACACCCCCAGCACAACCTCGTGCGCCTTCCCCCATACCATCAAATCCCGAAATGTCCGCGCCGCCGCCCTCTCCATTCTTCCTCCTAACTCCTAACTCCTAACTCCTAACTCCTAACTTCTAACTTCTAACTCCTAACTCCTAACTCCTAACTCCTAACTCCTACAACCTCACCACCGGATGCTTCACTAAGACGGGTTTGCCGTTCAGATGATCCGTCACCGTGACCAGCAGCCGCCGGTTGCCGTCAATCTCGAAGGAACACAGAAACCTCTGCTTGTCCCGCTCCCGGTCGATGGGCGGATCGGCTGCGATGAACGTCGGGTTATCGGGGTTCAGGCAGATGTACTCGTAGTCGGTGGCGACGCGCGCGGCGGTCCGGATGCGGCCCTCGGCGTCCACCATGGCCTGATCCACCGCGCGCCGCTTCATACGCGAAACCTCGTAGATGAGCAGGCCGACGCGCGTCTGCCCATCGGCGGAGCCGTTGGACCAGAAGCGAATGGCGTCGGGCGGCGTCGGGAACTCCGTCCCAATCTTGAAGAGCGGCTTGAATTCGAATCGCTGCCCCGGGCGGTTGTAGCTCTCGATGGCGTAGTCGTGCTGGAGCACCGGGGAAACTATGCCCCGGCACCCGCCCCGCACCACGCAATCGAAGGGATGATCGTATTCCACCTTCTCATGAAAGCTCTCATCGAGAATCCGCCGCACGGCCGGCACGAGGCTGGTGCCGCCGGTCACCAGGACACGAGTTACGTCCGAGCGGCGCAGGCCCGCCTTGACGGCGGCGTTCTCCAGAGCGCGGTCCAGGACCCCCCGGATCTGCTGCGGAAAGCCCTTCTCCGCCAGCAGGCACCCCAGACACGCCTCACCCGCGGCCAGACGCACGGCGCCGTTGTCGCACTTGGCGCAAGCCCGCCGCCACGTGGTTTGCAGCAGTCGCGGCGCGCGGCCCAGATCGTTCAGCACGCTCATTTCCGTATCCGCCATGGCGGGATCGGAAAGCGCGATCTTGGCCGCCTCCGCCTGGCGCAGAATCAAGTTCTCGAGGTCCCGCCGGTCGGCGTCCGAGAGGGAATGCCGCGCGCAGAAGTCGTCGGCGATCCACTTGTCGATGTCCATGCCGCCCAGGTCGCACCCGGCCTGCCCCAACTGCACCGCCTTACGGCCCGACTGCTCCTTCAGATCCAACCGGACGGCGGAAATGTCCAGCGTGCCGCCGCCGAAGTCGAACACCACAAACCGCTCGTCCTGCCGCGCGGCGCCTTGGTAGCCGAAGACGCAGGCCGTCGGCTCGTCCAGGATGCGCAGTTTGCGGATGCCGAGCGATTCCGCCACGCGCCAGATCCAGTCCTGGAAGTTCTCGAACGCCTCCACGGGCGCGGTGAAGGTGAACGTGTCGTTCTCGAACGATATTTCGTGGGAGGCATAGTTCAGCGCCAGCGTCAGGAATTCCGCGCCCGCCTCCGCCGCGCTCTTGTGCCCCTGCGCCGTCCGCTTGCGCCGCGTAATGCCCTGGGCGATCGAGCGCTTCATCCAGCGCATGGTGTCCGGGTGCTCGGCCAGGCCGCGCGAGATCACCTGGTCGCCAATCAGAGTCTCCTTTTCGGCGTAGTGGATCACCGAGGGAACCACCCAGACCGAGTGCTCCGCGCCTCCCGGCTTCAGGCGGTAGCGCAACTCGCTGCCGATCTCCGGGATGCGGATCGTCTCGGCGCGCTCGCGCGTCTCGTTGTAGCGGGCCAGCGCCGTGTTGGATGTGCCGAAGTCGATGGCTACCTCACTCATCGGTCGTCTCCTTCGCCGTGACCATGGCTTTGAGCAGCACCTTCCCGCCGAAGCGGTAAGCCGGTGTGCGCACCACAACGGATGCCCCCGCCCGCACCGTGCCTCCGCTCATGCGCTGGTGCAGCGCCACGTCGAACGGCACGGCCGCGCCCACCTCGCCCACCGCCTCCAGTCCCGCTGCTTTCAGGTGCTTCTCCATGGTGCGCAGCAGGCTGAACAGGTCCGCCGCCGCCACCTCGCGGCCATCGCCGGCCATGGCCGCCAGCGCCGCCAGATTCGAGAGCGGCGCGGCCAGCTTCTTGAAAAGCTGCTCCAATTGGTCGGATCCCGCGCCCGCCGCCGCCCGCTTGCCGGCAGCTTCCAGGTTGGCGTACTCCTTCCGCATGGACGTAATCCGCTCGTCGCGCTCTAGAAGCTCCATTTCCAGCGCGGCCATCCGGGCGTGGCTTTGCGCCTGGCCTTCTCCGGCAACCGGCGCGGCGGCCGGTCTCGCCCGTCCCGCCAGCGCGTTCAGAAGTCTACTGAAATAACTCATCTTGCCTCCGCGAAAATTTTCCGCCTGCGGCGCAAAGCGCCGCAGGCAAAGGGTAAAAGGACAAAAGGGCAAAGGGTCATAAAACAGTCCTGGCACACCGGAAGCCGCGGCGGTCGGAACCGGCCCGTGGCGGTGGTGCGGGAGGCGCACCGGAAGCCGAAGGAATCGGCGCCGTCCCACGACCCGCCCCGCAACACCCGGGAGCCGCCACTCTTAGGTGGCGCCGTATCACCTGATTTGTACCGCGTGTACGCGCCGCTCTCGTACCAGTCCTCGCACCATTCCCACACGTTCCCCGCCATTTGATACAGCCCCCACGCGCTGCACCCTTCCGCGTAGCTCCAAACCCCGCAGGTCTGCCCGCCCCCCTTGTTCTTGTCGTTCCGGCACTTCGCCTCTTCCCACTGGTTGCCCCACGGGTACTCCCGCCCGTCCGTGCCCCGCGCCCCCTTCTCCCACTCCAATTCCGTCGGCAACCGCAGCCCCGCCCACTTCGCATAGCCTTGCGCCTCCTCCCAATTCACCCCCACCACCGGGTGATCGTCGTCCCGCTTCCACTCCGGCTTGTGTCGCTTGTACTGCGCGTTCGTCACAGGGTGCAAAGCCAGATAGTACGCCGGCAGCCGCACAGCGAACGGCTTCCCGCCGCCTTCGTCACTGCTCGAGCCCCCGGCCAGGAACTCTCCCTCCGGAATCAACGCCAGCAGCGTGCCGTCTTTCGGGTTTTCAATCAGCCACTCCATCATGCCTCCGAGACCGCCCCGGCCAACTGGGGTGGGGTGATGCCGTGAACCAGAAGGTGGCGCGGAATCCGGCGAGTGGTTCCTTCCGGCTCCTTTCTCCTTTCACGCCCGTCCGTGCAGGAGTGGTATACTGGCTGTAAATCATGTCCCCGGAGCGTCTTGGCCGCATCTCGATCGAATCGGGTAAGTGCGGCGGCCGTCCGTGCATTCGCGGCTTCCGCATCCGTGTTACCGATATCCTCGAACTCCTGAGCGCGGGGGCTTCCATCGACGAGATCCTGGAGGACTACGCCTTTCTGGAGCGCGAGGATATTCTGGCAGCCATTGAGTATGCGGCGCATCAGGCTGACCACCCGGTTCTGTTGGCGTCGTGAGATTTCTGGTCGACAACCAGCTTCCTGTTGCGTTGGCTCGCTTCCTGAGCAGCGCCGGCAGCGAGAGCCTGCACGTCCGCGACGTAGGTCTCTCCGAGGCTTCCGACTCCGGGATCTGGCGCTACGCCGCCGATCGCGAGTTTGTACTGGTCAGCAAGGATGAGGACTTCTTTCACCGCGCGGCGCGGCCCGGCGCCCCCGTCCAACTGGTCTGGGTTCGCTTGGGCAACTGCCGCAAAGCCGCTCTCCTTGCCGCCATCGAAGGGACATGGCCCCGCGTGTGCGCCTGTTTGCAGGCAGGCGAGCGGATCGTGGAAATCCGCTAGGTTGCACATATCGATCGTATTATCATGCAGCGCCGCAAGTCTCTCCATTCTAACTTCTAACTCCTAACTTCTAACTTCTAACTTCTAACTCCTAACTCCTAACTCCTCTCCCCTACCCCGCCTCCGTGAACTCCCCGGCGAACTCGCCCGCGTCGAAGACCACCTCGGTCATCTCGGGTGTGGTGACGCGGTGGGCCAACAGCAGGCGCAGAACCCGGCGGATGGCTCCGTATGTACCGGTAAACGCCTCGCGCGGGGCGGCGTTGAGTTTGTCGAGGTCGGACGGCGCGGCCTTCACCGGCCAGAAGTCCAGCACGGCCACGGAGCGGACCAACTCATGCACCCAGTAGTTGCCGTCCTGGATTTGGTCCTGGGCAATATCCGCGCACAGTCCCGTGGCATGCGCGGCCAGCCTCACGAGCCAGTGGGCGTTCTGCTCCACCGCGCCGGCAGCCGCGCTCCCCGCCGCGGCTTTCCCCGCCAGCGCCGCGGCGATCTTCACGCCCTCCGGCGGCGCGGCCCCCGCCAGCCGCTGGACCAGTTCGGCCTCGCCCAGGCGCGAATTCTCGCCCGTGCGCCCCTCCGCCAACCACTTCTCGAAAACCGGGCTGGTCTCCTTCGGCGGCGGAGGCTGGGCCGGCAGCGTCGCCCCCTTGCTCTCCGTCAGGATTCCACGGTACAGCGCCTTCAGGTCGGCCTGTTCCGGCTCCCATCCCGACTTGCGGAATTCGTCGATCAGCGGGAGGCCGTACTTCATTGGCAGTTCCTGAAACGCACGGAACAGGCGCGCCCAATCCCGGTGACGAAGCGCGGTGTCGATGGCCAGCTTGATCTCGCTCTCCGAGCACTCGCTGAGCGGCTTGCGGCGTCCGAAGAACCCCAGGCAACGCCGGTCGCCGCCCCGAACCACATCCATCACCAGCGCCTTGACCTCGCCGTCAGCCCGGTCGTAAGCCTGCCGCAATCCCTGAAACTCGAAGTCCTCCTGAAAGTACTCGTCCAACTGCCGGGTGACGAACAGCAGCATGCATGCCTCGTCATGGTCCGACGGGCGTTTCCGCGCCTCGATGCAGATCTTGGCTGCGGCGCCCGAGGGTCCGCGCACCGCGATACGGCACAGCGCGTCCACGGAGTCCCGCTCTTTGAGCGCGCGTAGCGCCGCATCGGCCGTGGCCCGCACCTGTGCGTCGGCATCCTTCAGCGCCTCCAGCAGCAAAGGCACGGCCTCGGCGGATCCGTCCGCGGCCAGACGTTGCGCCGCCTTGCGTCGCAGCCAGGGGCCCAAAAGGGGCCAGTGGTTGCGGAGCCGCTGCGTGCATTTATCCAGTTCCTGGAAATCCATATCCTATTCTCCTTGAATCCGCGCCGGGCGGAAGACCGCCGCGCCCAGCAGTTTTCTTCTCAAACCGTGCGTGTCACCGTGCTTCAGGTGGCCGATCCAGCTCATCACGGAGGCGCGCACGCGGTCCAGCGGGATGCGGCCCGTGGCGTGGCCGCGCGTCAACTCCCTGAGCTTGCGCTGGAAGCGGACCCCGGTGCGGCGGCGCAGGCGGCGGTGATCGGGAAACACCTGCCATCCCAGGAACGGCACGCCGTCGCGCACCGGGACGATGTGGCACTTGGCCGGGTGCAGCCGCAACCGCAGCCCGTCCAGGTAGTCCTGCAGTTCCGGCAGGAGGCTTCTCAGCGCTTCGCGCCGCTCGGCGAAGATCGCGAAGTCGTCGGCAAAACGGACGTAGGCCGGTTGGCCGAGGCTCTCCTGAATGAAATGATCCAGGCCATCCAGGTAGACGTTGGCGAAGAACTGGCTGGTGAGGTTCCCGATGGGGATCCCGCGGCGGCGTTCGCCGGGCGTGAACAGATCGTCGCCGGGAAAGTACCGCGCCACCTCCTCCTGGGGATTGGAGTTGGCAACAATGCGGTCGATAAGCCACAGCGTATCGCGACACTTGATTTTGCGCGCGATCCGGTCCAGCAGGATGGCGTGATCGATGGTGGGAAAGTACTTCTCGATGTCGCACTTCAGGGCATACCGGTAGCGCCGCGCGAAGTGCGTGGCGCGGTCCAGCGCGGCGTGCGTGCCCTTGCCCACACGGTTGGCGTAACTGTCGTGGACGAATCCCCGTTCGAAGATCGGCTCAATGATGCGGCAGAGGGCATGGTGAACCACGCGGTCGCGGTAGGGGGCGGCGCTGATCAGGCGGCGCTTAGGGTCGTTGATGTAGAACGCCCGATACGCGCCGGGCTGGTAGGTCCGCGTCGCTAGTTCCTCGCGCAGCGTGAGCAACTCCGGCTCCAGATCGAAATGAAACGCGGCCACATCGCGGCGGTAGCGCTTGCCTCGCCGGGCCCGGTAGGCAGAGGCGAGGAGGTTCTCGAAATCGATGATCGCCGGATAAAGGCTACCGCACCGTTTCATGGACTTCCCCAAAAACTCTCGCCCCGCGGCGCCGGCGGGGGTGGTGGGCCGGGCGGAGCCTGGCGCCAGATTCCCGGTTGAGCCGCACGGAAACGTCGTCGTCTTGCGGCACTCCTAACTCCAGCCCCCCAGGACCGGGTGACGTTCGCCGTACCGGCTACCAGCCCCCGGTCCCTTTTGTGTATTCGGCCATCCGTTTCCGGACAACCAGGAAGCAGCCTGGACTCTCTCTGGCGCGCCCCGGCTTCCGTGGAAGTCCGGGCCCCGGCACGGAGAGTGCTGGCACACCGGAAGCCGTTGTTGTTGTTACGGTTGTCCGGCCTGTTGTTGTTGCGGTAGGCGCACCGGAAGTTGTTGGAATTGTCGTTGTTCCACGACCCGCCCCGCAACACCCGGGAGACGCCTTCGGCCGCTCCCTTCCCTGGTGGGACTCGATGAATCCCTGGAACCATGGAGACAGAAGTCAGGAGACAGGAGTCAGAATGGCGGCAGTCGAACAGGAGCGCCCGCGCGTGGCGCCCCGGCGGGCGGGACTCCCTCTCGCCTCCGGCACGAGCCACCTCCTTCTCCGGACTCCTGACTCCTGTCTCCTGACTTCCGTCTCCTCTTTCCCTCATTCCTTCGCCGCCTTCCGCCAGCCTCCGGTCATGCGGCCGGTCTCCTGGATCAGACCGGCGACATGCTCGTACTGGCGCACCGTCATGAGTTTCTGCTCCACGCAGAGCCGCACCTGGAAACGCAGGCGCTCCAGCAGCAGGTTGGCGCGATCCAACATAGGCCGCTTGGCGCTGGAGTACTTGGCTTCCAGGAGGGCGTCGAACACGTCGTAGGTGGTGGACAGGATGCGGTCGCCCAGCACGAAGCGCAGGTCCCGCGGGAACTTGCGCGTCCGTTCGGTCATCTCCTTGGCCAGGTCGAAGGCTTTCACGAGGACCGGAAGCTCGTCAGTCACGGCAGCGCCTCCCCTGAAAATTTTGCCTGCGGCGCTTTGCGCCGCAGGCAAAGGGTAAAAGGACAAAAGGGCAAAGGGTCATAAAACAGTCCTGGCACACCGGAAGCCGCCGAGGTCGTCGTTACGGCGGTCCGGCCTGCCGTGGACGCGGCAGGCGCACCGGAAGCTGTCGGAATCGCCGTTGCCCCACGACCCGCCCCGCAACACCCGGGAGACGCCACTCTTAGGTGGCGCCGTATCACCTGATTTGTACCGCGTGTACGCCCCGCTCTCGTACCAGTCCTCGCACCACTCCCACACGTTCCCCGCCATCTGATACAGCCCCCA
>CAIRXZ010000294.1 GCA_903882645.1 uncultured Acidobacteriia bacterium
GTCGTCCCGCTTCCACTCCGGCTTGTATCGCCTGTACTGCGCGTTCGTCACAGGGTGCAAAGCCAGATAGTACGCCGGCAGCCGCACAGCGAACGGCTTCCCGCCGCCTTCGTCACTGCCCGAGCCCCCGGCCAGAAACTCCCCTTCCGGGATCAACACCAGCAGCGTCCCGTCTTTCGGGTTCTCAATGAGGACATCAGACATGGCCGGACACCCCCGGCCGGGCGCCGGCAAAGCGTGCGCCGGACTCGGCCCAGCGGAGCATGGCGGCGATTTCGCGGGCGCGCGCCCTGGCCAATGGGAACGTCTCTCCCGCCGTGTGAAGCAGGTCGCCGGATTCCAACTCGCGGCCCGCGTCGAAGGCGCGATAGAGGCCGGAGACGACCACCTGTTCGAGTTCCGCGCCGGAGAAGCTTCCGGTGGCTCGGGCCACATCCGGCAGAGCGTAGCGCTCCGGATCCCGCCGCCGCCGTTTGAGATGGATCCTGAGAATCTGTTCGCGCTCGGCAGGCTCCGGCAGCCCGGCGAAAAAGATCTCGTCGAACCGCCCCTGACGCAAGAACTCCGGCGGCAGGGCCGAGATGTCGTTGGCCGTGGCGACGACAAACACGGGGCTGCGCTTGTCTTGCAGCCATTGCAGGAAGGCGCCGAAGACGCGCTCCGTGACGCCGCCTCCACCCTGACCGCCCACGCCGGCGAAGCCCTTTTCCACCTCGTCGATCCAGAGGATGCAGGGGCTCACCGCCTCGGCAGTCTGAATGGCGCGCCGCAGGTTGGCCTCCGAGGCACCGACCAGGGAACCGAAGATGCGGCCGATATCCAGGCGCAGCAGCGGCACGCCCCAGGCGCCGGCCAGCGCCCGCGCCGACAGGCTCTTGCCGCAACCGGGGACCCCCACCAGGAGAACGCCCTTGGGCTGTGGCAGCCCGGCAAAGCGGGCGGCGCCGGAAAAGGCCGAGGCGCGGGCCCGGAACCAGGCGAGCAGGTTCTCCAGCCCGCCGACATCGGCGAACGACTCGGGCGTGTGGTAGTACTCCAGGATGCCGGTCTTGCGGATGAGTTGGGTCTTCTCCTCGATCACCACGCGCGGGTCGCCGCCGGACCTGCGGACCGCGCGCTCGGCTTCGTTCAGCGTCAGACCGGAGGCGGCGCGGACCAATGCGGCGGTCCGCTCCGGCGTCAATTGCACGCCGGTCTCCTCGGCCGCGCGGCCGATGGCGGGCTCCAGCAAAGCTCGATCCGGAAGCTGGAAGACGGCGAGCGTGACTTCCTTCTGCAACTCTTCCGGCAATTGCAGGAAGGGCGACAGGAACAGCATGGACTTACGGGAGAGGCGCACGGCGCGCGCCGCGTCACGCACCAGGCGCGTGGTGACAGGCGTGAAGTGGCGGTGCATGTCGAGGAAGATATACACGGCGTCCTCCGGGTTTTCGATGGCGTGGACCAGGGCTGCCGTGGGGTCCTCGATGGAGTCGGGGGCCGCCAGAGCGCCGGTGTTATCACGCAGGCCGCGCGAGGCGCTCCAGACGTAGACGGCGCGCCGCTTGCCGCGGTCCTCCGACAGGCGCGCCGCGATGGCCCCGATGGCCGCGATCGCGCGGTCTTCTTCAAACGAGTAGATCCAGACCAGGGGGTAGCTGGCGCGGATGAGGATCTCCAGGCGGCTCTCGTCGTCATCGGCCAGCCGCGCCCGGCGCGCCGCGGTTTCCAGGTCGCGCAAAACCTCGTCGGCGGTCTGGTAGCGCGTCTCCGGGTCCTTGCTGAGCATCTTGCGCAGTACTCGGATCACGCGGTTGTCGACGCGCCTGTCGCGCAAGGGGGCCTCGTCGTAGCGCCCGGAGAGCACCTTGTTCACCAATTCGCCCACATCGCCGGTGAATGGCCGCACGCCGGTGAGCATCTCGTACAGCGTGATGCCCAACGCCCAAAGGTCGGCATTGGCGCCCGCCGCGCCGTTCAGCGTCTCCGGCGCCATGTACTCGATGGTGCCGATGCGCGTGCTGGCTTTGTCGGTGGTTCGCGCCAGGATGCGAGCCACGCCGAAGTCCAGCAGCTTCGGCGTGTGGCCGGAGACGAGAAAGATGTTCTCCGGTTTGACGTCGCGATGCAGCACCTTCGCCGCATGGGCGTAGGCGAGAGCTTCACTCACCAAGCCAGCGCAGCGGACCGCCTCGGCCGGATCAAGACACTTCTGCGACCGCAGCTTCGCACGAAGGCTGATCCCCTCCAAGTGCTCCATCACAACGAACGAGACGCCTTCATGCCTCTCGATGGCGTACGTCCGGATAATGTTGGGATGGATCAACCGGGCGCTGGCGGAGAATTCCTTTTCCAAATCCGCCAGCCCCTCGGCATCTTGTTGATGGGGGAATCCCAGCGCCAGGACTTCCCCGTCGTCCCGGCGCGCGCGATACACGCTCTTGAAAGCTCCGGCGCCCAGGTAACTCTCCAACGTATAAGACCCAAACCTCTGTCCCGCTCGATACGGTCCGCCCTGCTCCATCTCCTAACTCCTAGCTCCTACCCCCTACACCTCAAAAACCCTCTTCGCCTTTTTCGGCACGGGCGGGGGCTCAGCCATCGCCACGTCGCGCAACTCGCCGCTGCGCTCCTCGGGAACGCCGGAGGCCCAGCGCCACTTCAGGCGGGCCTCGGCGCGGAGCCGCTCGATCTTGCCGGCAACGGACTGAGACAATGGCCGGGACTCGGCCATGGCGGCGGCCAAATGACGGTCCTCCAACCGCGCACTCTCGCCTTCGGCGAATGCCAGAAACAGGGCCGAGACCACCGCCTGCTCCAATTCCGCGCCCGAGAAGCCCTCGGAGGCGCTGGCGTGTCGGGCGATGTCAAAGTCGCGATAGTCGCGGTGGTGCTTGGTGAGATGGATGGCCAAAATGGTGGCGCGCTCCTGCGGGGTGGGCAGGTCGATGAAAAAGACCTCGTCGAAGCGGCCTTTGCGAAGCAATTCCGGCGGCAACCCATCGATGTCGTTGGCTGTCGCGATGGTGAAGACCTGCTTCTGGTTCTCCTCCATCCAGGTGAGCAGCGTGCCGAATACCCGTTGCGTGACGCCGCTATCTCCGGCGCCACCCCGGCTACCCGCCAGACCCTTCTCTATTTCGTCGATCCACATTACGCATGGGGTGACGGCCTCCGCCATCTTCGTAGCGCGCCGCATATTCTCCTCGGACTGCCCCACAAGTCCGCCGAACACCTTGCCCAAGTCGAACTTGAGCAGCGGCATCTTCCATTCGGCGGCGACAGCCTTCGCGGTGAGGCTCTTTCCGCAGCCGGGTACGCCGACCAACAAAAGACCTTTCGGATTCGGCAGCCCAAACTCTCGCGCCGCCTCGGAGAAGGCCCGGCCGCGGGAACGCAGCCAGCGCTTCAGTTCGTCGAGTCCTCCAATGGAGCCGAAGTGCTCGGGCGTCGCGTAGTACTCCAGCATCCCGGACTTGCGGATGATCTGTTCTTTTTCAGAGAGCAGCAACTCCACGTCTTCCTGGTCGATGCGCGATCGTGTAACGATCACTTTCGCGAGGGCGTTTTCGGCCTCCGATCGCGTCAGACCGTGTAGAGCTTTGACGATCTTCTCCCGAGCGTCGCCGCCCAGGTTGATCTCCACCTTCGGGTTGTCTTTCATCTGCTCAACGGTCTCGTCCAATGCGGCGGCCAGTTCGGCCTCGTCCGGCATGGCCAGGTCGAGCACGGTGACGTCTTTCTCCAGTTCCGGCGGGATCTTCAGCACCGAGGAGAGAAGCACAACGGTCTTGCGGCTGGCCTTGAAGGGGGCAACAAGGTCGCGTAGCTGACGGATGGTAAGCGCAGACCGGGGAGCGCGATCGTCGAGGAAGAAGTGGAAGTCCTCCAGGATGAAGAGGCCAGGCTCGTTGAATTCCAGCAGGTAGGGGAGGATGCGGTGTGGGTCGGCGGTCTTGCGATCGACAACTTTCATGTCCGCCGTGCAGAGGCCACGCGAGACCGACCAGACAAACAGTTTACGCCGGCTGGTTTCGCCTTCACTCACGGCTTGCGCCAAAAGTTCGATGGCGCGATCCTCCTCCGCGGTGACGACGTAGAGAATGGGGTAGCCGGCACGGATGTACGTGCGGAGAATCTCGGGAAACGGGGTGGCCATCAGGATCCAGCCTCGTAGTCGCGCACGACCTCGCCCTCCGCCGCTTCATATTCGGGCTTAAGCTCGCGTTCACCCTCCTGCTTGCCGAGGCGACGTTCCATCTCCTGGGTGAACGTGACGCACTCATCGCCCACGGCGCCCAGGACTTCGATCTTCTGCGTGCCGTCTTTTCGGATGGTGATTTTCATCTTCTTCATGGTTCACTCCTTGATTCCCAGTTTCTGCTCAATGAGCGACTCAACCCACTTCTGAATGGAGGTATCCTCGCTGGCAACCCGGATCCGAAGAGCCTTGTGCGTTTCCACGGCGAGCCGGACGATGATTGTCCGGCTGGTTTCGGTGTCCTTGGTATCGTCTTCTTTTGGAGGCATGGTGTTTAGATGGTTTCTTTGTATATTATTATCCCATGATTATTTATTGTCAAGGATAAATTGCTATCATTGGTTGACGCTGTGGACAAGGGGTCGGGTAAGGCAACATGGGGCCATCATTCCCGCAGCCCCGAGAACCCGTTCACAAGCAGTTTTTCAATGAAAACACAGGACTTAACCATAGCTCCCGAACGGCCACGTTCTATCATGGGATCAGGGGCCATGTCTTCACTCCGCAAAACCCGGTCTGCGCGCGCCAATGGCGCGCGCAATCAGCCTCCGGCGTTCCCAGATCGCGGCGCCCCCCGGGAATACCAAACGAACCTAATCCCATTTCCGGACACTGCGTGTCTGGCCGGTCCCCCGCGCTCAGTTCCCCTTAGCCCCCGCCGCTCGATACACCCACTTGCAGGAGTCCCGCACGGTCTTGAAGCTGACGGTTCCCTCGGCTTCGATTGTGTTTTCGCCCTCGGACAAGGTCACGTCCTTCAGTACAAACAC
>CAIRXZ010000295.1 GCA_903882645.1 uncultured Acidobacteriia bacterium
AATGGCGGGGGCGGCTCCGGCCGCCCCGGATCTCAAATCAGACCCGCCGATCCATAACTTATTGCGGCCGAAAAATGGTCTTGACAAAGGGGTCCACTTTAGTTCGCGGGTATTTCCAATATCACGCTTTACCGGACAACCAGCAACGACTGAAGAGCTTTCGGAACGACGTGCTGCGGCTGTGGCTGCGCCAGCTTCGCCGGCGGAGCCAGCGGAGCCGTTGGACCTGGGAGCGCTTTCTGGAGCGGCTGGGCAGCGCCATCCCGGCGGTCGAGATTCTACACCCTTGGCCAAAGGAGCGGTTTGCGGCCAGACATTCGAGGTAGGAACCGTGTGCGTTAGAAGCGCCAGCACGGGTCTGTGCGGGGGGCAGCGGGTAACCGCTGTCCCTACCGCGACCCCTGATACAAAACTGGCGCCCCTGCGGATGCGTGCCATCTCAGCCGCGGTCCCGGTAGATGCTCTCGCGGATCAAAGCCTCCCGAGGCAGTTGAGGGAGTTCCTGTCCCATCTCTGCCAACGTGTGGAGCGTTGCGCGGAAACCCTGGAGGATTGCGGACGGACGGACTCAATCCCAGCCTTCCCGGAGTTGTCGCACGTATTCATCGGGATCGGTTCCGCCGAAAACCTCTTTGCCGGCTCCGATCATTTCGAAAATCCCCTGCAACCATCCGTCTCGCGACCGGGGCGCGAGCCTGTTGCGGTACCAGCCCAGCAGGTAGCGGGTGATCGGCATCCGTCTCATAATCCCAACCTACAGATGAGATGATGAAATGTCAAAGAAGGCAGGCCAGGAGGCCTGCCGCACCGCTAATACAGCGCCCCCTCCCCCGCCGGCCGTGTCTTCCACCGGCGGTGGATCCACAGCCACTGGCCGGGATCGGCGCGGATGACTTCCTCGAGGCGGCTCTGGAGCGTTTGCGTGTCGCGCGCCGCGTCGCCCGTGATCTCCACCGGCGGATAGAAGCGCAGCACGTAGCGGCGCTCCTCTTCGCGCCATACCGCGAAGCCCGGTATCACCGTGGCCCCGCTATGGGCCGCGATCTTCGCCAAGCCGGTGGTGGCGCACGCCGGAATCCCGAAGAAATCCACGAAGACGCCGGAATCGAGCGACGAATTCTGGTCGACGAGAATGCCGACGGCCTCATTCGCGCTCAGCGCCTTGAGGATCGCGCGGGCGAAGTCTTTCTTAAGGACGGGACGGTTGCCCGAGAGGGCGCGGCGGCGTTCCACCAGCGCGTCGATCAGCGGGTTGTCGAGCGGGCGTACGACCACGTTCATCGGGGCGCGAAACAACGCATGGGCGAAGGCGCTCAGCTCCCAGTTGCCGAAATGAGCGGTGGCGAACAACACGCCGCGGCCCCGGTGGAACGCCTCTTCGACGTGCTCGGCTCCTTCGCAGCGGATCCAGCGCTCGAGGTTGCCGCGCCGGATGGACGGGAAGCGGGCGAAAGAGATCAGCACCCGCGCGATGGAGCGGAAAACGCCGTCGGCGATTTCGCGGCGCCCGGCTTCATCGAGCTCCGGCAGAGCCAGCGAGAGATTGCGTTCCGCCACGCGGCGCAAGCGGGGAAGCGAGCGGTCCAGCACGCGGGCGTAGGCCAGCGCCAGCCGATTCGCCACGGAAAGCGGCGACCATTCCAGAGACTTGATTACGCCCAGCGCCAGACAGTACTCGACGCTGTTGCGGATTGCGGAGCGTTGGCGCATGAAACTGAAATTGTAGCGTGGAGCGGGCTCCCGGCCTTTCCCGTTCAGGCGGACTTGGACGCCGCGCGGCGTTCGTGGCCCCGGCGGAAGCCGATCAGCCCGCCAACGCCCCAGACCCCCAGGAACCCGATTGCGAAGCCGTACAGGAATGTACCGGGAATGGTGTTCAGCAGCGCCGTGCCCGGCGCAAACCCGATCGCCAGGGCCGCGGCCGCCGCCAGAACGTGCCAGGGCCACGCCAGCGGACCGAAACGATAGAGCAGGAAAATCGGGAGCGCGATCGCCGACAGGAAGACCAGAACAACCAATATCGATTCCATGAGCACTGCCTCTGAGAGTATTGTAGGCCGAATTGCGGGAGCATGGAACATGAATATCCGCTTCAGGCGTTCCGGCCTCGCGGGTAGGGGTCGGACATGCCCGACCCCTACTGGGCCCCAATGTTAGAATCGTAGCAGTCCCCATGCCCAGATCCGTGGAAGAGTTGCAGGATATCGCTAAACGAGTGCGGCGCGATATCGTTCAAATGATCGGCGCCGCGAAATCCGGACATCCCGGCGGATCGCTTTCCGCCGTCGAGATTCTCGTCGAGCTTTACTTCGATTTCATGCGGATCGATCCCAAAAACCCCAAGTGGCCGGATCGCGACCGCTTCATTCTCTCCAAGGGTCACGCCGCGCCGGTGCTCTACGCGGTCATGGCGGAGGCCGGCTACGCCGATACGCCTCTCGACCAGTTGAACACGCTGCGGAAGCTGGGATCCGTCTACCAGGGTCATCCCGATGTGCGCTTCATCCCCAGCCTGGAGGCTTCCGCCGGCTCGCTGGGCGAGGGTCTGTCGCTGGCCCTGGGCATGGGTCTCGCCGCGCGGCTCGATGGCCGCCCGTTCCGCACCTACGTCCTGCTCGGCGATGGTGAAATCCAGGAAGGCCAAGTCTGGGAAGCCGCCATGGCCGGCGCGTTCCACAAGGCGGATAACATCGTCGCGATCGTCGACTATAACGGCATCCAGCTCGATGGCTTCGTCAAGGACATCATGGAAGTCGCGCCGCTCGCCGAAAAGTGGAGGGCCTTCGGCTGGCATGCCATCGAAATCGACGGCCACGACCTCCCGAGCGTTCGGAAGGCGCTGTGCGAGGCCGAATCCACCAAGGGCAAGCCCACCTGCATCGTGGCGCATACGATCAAGGGGAAAGGCGTCTCATTCATGGAAAACAACCCCAAGTTCCACGGCATGGCGCCCACGCCGGCCGAAGTGGAACTGGCGCTTCAGGAGTTGCGATAATGCCCGCGCGGACCAGATTCGATCTCAAGCCCGGCCCGGCGACGCGCGAGGCGTTCGGCCGCACCCTGGTGGAACTCGGCCGCGAGAACAAGGACGTCGTGGTGTGCGACGCGGACCTCTCCAAGTCCACCATGACCACTTACTTCGCCAAGGAGTTCCCGGACCGCTTCTTTTCCTGCGGCATCGCCGAAGCCAACATGGTGGGCGTCGGGGCCGGCCTGGCCAGCGCCGGCAAGATCCCGTTCGTTTCCAGCTTCTCGGTCTTCGTAATGAACAAGGGCTTCGAACAGCTCCGCGTCTGCGTGGCGTACCCCAAACTCAACGTCAAGGTGGTCGGCACGCACAGCGGGATCTCCATTGGCGAGGACGGCCCCTCGCAGATGAGCGTCGAGGAGACTGCCCTGGCCTGCTCGCTTCCGGGCTTCGTGGTGCTCTCGCCCGCCGATGAGGCGGCTACCAAGGCGCTGGTGCGCGCGGCCGCCGCTCATATCGGCCCCGTTTTCATCCGCACCGGCCGGCCGAAGGCGCCCATCGTCTACGATGCCGGCCAGGTTTTCGAAATCGGAAAGGCTATCGAGCTGATCGAAGGGCGGGATGTGGCCATCATCGCCAATGGCCTGCTGGTCGCCGAGTCCATTCGCGCTGCGGAGGCGCTCGAGGCGGAGGGCATTTCGGCGCGCGTCATCGACATGCACACCGTCAAACCGCTCGACCGCGAGGCGATCCGCCGCGCCGCGGAGGACACCGGAGCCATCGTAGTGGCCGAAGAGCACCTGGCCGACGGCGGGCTGGGCGTGAGGGTGGCGCAAGTGGTGGCGGAGACCTCGCCCTGTCCCATGGAGTTCGTCGGCATTCGAGACGCCTATGCCGAATCCGGCCAACCCGGCGAATTGATGGAGAAGTACGGCCTGGTGGCGCGCGACGTCGCGGCCGCCGCCCGAAAGGTAGTCGCCCGCAAGCGCTGAGCGGGCGCTAATGCCTACGCTTGCGGCCCAGCCCAATGCCGGAACCCAATTCCCAGTCCGACGCATTCATTGAACAGGCCACCTCTTGCAGTTGGGTTTTGACCGCGGAGGGAGAGTTCCTCCGCGTGTGGGGCGATTCCGGCCTCGTCTTCGGGAAGCCGGCCGCCGAGTTGGCCGGTCGAACGCTGTCGGAAGCCCTCGATAGCGCGCTCGCCCGCGTCTGGACGGACCGTGTGGGGCGCGCTCTTGCCGGCGAGACGCAGTTGCTGCGAGAGCGGCGCGGGGCCTCCGACTGGGCGCTCCTTATCCTCCCGTTTCACTTTGGAAACCGGAGTTACGCCGGCGGGTCCGCGATCGAAATCACTTCCTGGAACATTTCCGAGCAGAAGTTGCGTCATACCGTACTGAGCGCCCTGAAGGATAGGGAATTCGAACGCCGCATGGTATCCAGGTTCCTTCACGACAAGATCGGCCAGAACCTCACCGCGCTAGGCCTCCAGCTCGACCTCGTGCGCATGGACCTGGAGGAGGTCGCGCCCCCTGTTTCCTCCCGCGTGGCGGAGATTCAGCGGCTTCTCGGGACCATGATGGAGGACGTTCGCGAGTATAGTTACGAGCTGAACCCATCGGCGGTGGAGCGGGCGGGACTGCGGCCGGCCCTCGACCGGCTGGCGGCGCGGACCCGCGGACGCTTCGCCGGCTCGCTGCGGGTGAACGCCGACCCGTCGCTCAAGCTCGATCCGAAGATCGCCTCCGCGATGTATCAAATCGCACAGCAAGCGGTCGAGAACGCCGTTCGACATTCCAGTTGCTCCGCGATCGAAATCACGGTAAGGTCCACAAAGGCGGGTCCCTCGCTCGAGGTTAGGGATAATGGAAGAGGGTTCGACCCGGCGGACATTATCGGCGGCCGCCGGGGCCTGGGTTTGTTGAGCATGGAACACCACGCCGTTCAGGCCGGTCTGGATTTGTCGATCGAGAGCAGCCGGGGAAATGGCGCGATTGTGTGCGCGGCGGCGCCGGAAGCGGGATAGCCATGCCGATCAACATCGTCCTAGTGGACGACCACAAGCTGGTCCGCGATGGCATCAAGACCATTCTTGAGCGCGGAGGAGAGTTCCGCGTGGTTGGCGAGGCCGAGAACGGGGCCAACGCGGTGACGGTCTGCGAGGAGTGCGCGCCCGACCTCGTCCTGATGGATATCGGACTGCCGGGGATGAACGGCATCGAATCCACCACCGAGCTGCTGCGCCGCTGTCCGGCGGTGAAGGTGGTGATCCTCTCCATGTACGACGACGAGAACTCCGTGGTGGGCGCGATACGGTCCGGCGCGCGCGCCTTCGTCCTCAAGAAGGCCTCCTCGGGCGACCTGCTGGACGCGCTTCGCGCGGTGGCCGGGGGCGGAACCTACCTGAGCGCCCAGGTCTCCGACCGGCTGTTGACGCGCATCCAGCGCGGCGATCTGGAAACCCACGGCCGCAGCCCGGTGGAGGCCCTTTCGCCGCGCGAGTTGCAGGTACTGCGGATGGTGGCGGAAGGCAAGACCAGCAAGGATATCGCGGCGCTGCTGAACCTGGGTCTGCAAACCGTACGCAGCTACCGCAAGACCATGATGAAGAAGCTAGGGGTGAGCAACGTGGCGGGGCTCACGCAACTGGCTCTCGCCGCCGGCTTGACGCGCTGGAACAAGCCCGATGCGGACTCCGCGGGGTGAGATCGCCGTTTCCGGCGCCCGATAATAAGAACAGCCCCATGGCCAATGCTTTTCAGGACGTTTTCGGCGGCGCCGCCGCCATCGCCAAGGGGATGAGCGTCACCTTCAAGGAAATGCTGTCCCCTACGGTGACCGAGAATTACCCCGATGAGCCGCCCAAACTCCAGGAGCGCTATCGCGGCGTTCACGTGTTGCAGCGCGACGCGAATGGGCTCGAAAAATGCGTGGCCTGCTTTCTGTGCGCAGCCGCGTGCCCTTCCAACTGCATCTACATCGAGGCCGCGGAGAATACGGCGTTGGTCCGCATCTCGGGCGGCGAGCGTTACGCCAAGGTCTACAACATCGATTACAACCGCTGCATTTTCTGCGGCTATTGTGTGGAAGCCTGCCCCACCGACGCCATTACGCACGGGCACGGCTTTGAAGTTGCCAGCTACAATACATGTACGCTGGTCAAACGCAAAGAGGACATGCTCGCGCCCGCCGGCGCCGGGCCGCCGGTCATGACGGCGTAGGGGCCGGGCATGCCCGGCCCGCTCCAACGGACAGTAATCGCGTGTTTCGAGCCATCAAGGAACAGATCGACACGGTCTTTCGGGAGGATCCGGCCGCCAGGAGCGTACTGGAGATCCTCCTCTGCTATCCGGGTTTTCACGCTATTCTGGCGCACCGCCTGGCCCACAAGCTGTATCTCTGGAAGATCCCCTTGCTGCCCCGCCTGATTTCGCAGACTGGCCGCTTCCTCACGGGAATCGAGATACATCCCGGCGCCAGCATCGGCCGCCGTTTCTTCATCGACCACGGCATGGGCGTCGTGATCGGGGAAACGACCGAGATCGGCGACGACGTGCTGCTCTATCAGGGCGTGACGCTGGGAGGGACCGGCAACGAGAAAGGCAAGCGGCATCCAACCCTCGGCGACGGTGTGGTTGTAGGGGCGGGGGCCAAGGTGCTCGGCAACATCAAAATCGGCGACCACGTGAAGATCGGCGCCGGGTCGGTCGTAATACACCCGGTCCCGGACCATTCCACCGTGGTGGGCATACCCGGCCGGGTGGTTCGGACGCGCGGCGAGAACGGCGTGCTCGAGCACGGCGCCCTGCCCGATCCCGAAGGCCAGGCCATCGACGATCTGGCGCGCCGCGTGGCGGAACTGGAAAGCACGCTGCGCCAGTTGATCGCCGATCGCGAAGGCGGTGGCGCGAACTCTTAGTCTGCCGGGCCGAGACTCGTCTCGACCCCTGCCCCACCCCGGAGCGTGCCCGCCTGTGAAACAATGTTGCCGCCGCACGACCCGAAAAAGTAGGAGAATCGGTTTCATGGCGTTCCCGAGATGGGGTTTCTGGGTCATGGCGGCCCTGGCGTTGGCGCCTTCGCTCAGCGGACAATCGGCGCGCTCCAAGGACCTTGCCACCGGCAAGTTCCTGGTGGCCGGCCGCAACCTGCTCGATCCGAACTTCGCCGAAAGCGTGGTGCTGTTGGTGGATTACCAGGAAGCCGGCGTCGTGGGTCTGGTGGTAAACCGCCGCACCCGTATTCCCATTTCCCGCGCGCTGACCACCGCGGAAGCCAAACGCCGGCCGGACCCGGTCTACATCGGCGGGCCCGTTGAAGAATTGGTGGTGCTCGCGCTCGCCCGTTTGGGCGCGAATCCCGACGGCGCGGCGCACGTTTTCGGCGACCTCTACCTGATCTCCACCAGGTCGCTGCTTGCCAAGACGATGGCCTCGTCGCTCGAAGCCGGCGCCTTCCACGTCTACCTCGGCTACGCGGGCTGGACCGGCCCTCAACTGCGCCACGAAGTGGACATCGGCGGATGGTTCATTTTCCCCGGAGACGCGGCCATGGTCTTCGATCCCGACCCCGCATCGCTGTGGTCCAGACTGATTGAAAAGACCGCAACGCAGATCGCCATGAAGTAACCCGTGGAGCGGGCCTCCCGGCCTGGGCTCGCGCCGAACGCGCGGGCCGGCCTTTCTTCCTTGAGTTCCTTGCTGCCGAGCGCCGATTCTGCCATCGAGTCGCCTTTCAGGCGCTACTGCCGATTGCCCCGGCCTGCGGCTGGGAGTAAACTTTGTCAGACGGCAAATAAGATCCGCATCTCCGGATGTCGCCCATGATCGGCCGCACGATCTCGCACTACGAAATCACCGAAAAGCTTGGGGAAGGCGGCATGGGAGTGGTCTACAAGGCCCGCGACAGCCACCTGAAGCGCTTCGTCGCCCTCAAGGTGCTGCCTCCGGAGATGGTCACCGACCCGGAACGCAAGCAACGTTTCGTCCAGGAAGCCCGCGCAGCCTCCGCACTGAACCACCCAAACATCGTCACGGTTCATGACATTGACCAATCGGATGGCGTCGATTTCATCGCCATGGAGTACGTCGAGGGGAAGACGCTCGGCGAGTTGATCGGGCGCAAGGGGCTGAAGCTGAACGAGGCCCTCAAGTACGCCGTCCAGATCGCCGATGCGCTGGCCAAAGCGCACGCGGCCGGCATCGTGCATCGCGACCTCAAGCCGGGCAACGTCATGGTGACCCCCGACGGGCGCGTGAAGGTGCTGGACTTCGGCCTGGCAAAGCTGACCGAATCGGCCCCGGCGAGCCACGAAGACCTCACTCTGACCGAGAAGCCGTCCACGGAACTGGGCCTGATCGTCGGCACGGCCAGCTACATGTCGCCGGAGCAGGCGGAGGGGAAGAAGGTGGACGCCCGGAGCGACATCTTCAGCTTCGGATCGTTGCTCTACGAGATGCTGACCGGGCGGCGGCCGTTCCGGCGGGACAGCCAAGCCCTGACGCTGGCGGCGATCCTGCACCTGGAACCGCCGCCGCTCCCTGCCGAGATTGCGCCGGAACTGGAACGGGTTGTCACGCGCTGTCTGCGCAAAGACCCCGCCCGCCGTTTCCAGACCATGGCCGACCTCAAAGTGACTCTGGAAGAACTGAAGGAGGAATCGGATTCCGGCAAGTCTACCGCCGAGCAAGCCGCGGCGGCGCGCCCCAGCAACCGACGCTTCCTGCGGCCAGCCCCGGCCGCGGCTGCCGTCCTCGCGCTGGCCGCGGCCAGTGTCTTCCTTTGGCAGCGAGCGCACGCCAAGCCGCTCACCGACAAGGACGTACTGGTGCTCGCCGATTTCACCAACACTACGGGCGACAGCGTTTTCGACGACACGCTGAAGCTGGGCCTCTCGGTGCAGCTTGAGCAATCACCCTTTCTCAAGCGTAAGCGTTAGACTAACCCATCGGTCCAAGCGCCGCCGTTGGTGATGCAGTGGAGGGATGGACGATCAGGGGCAGGTTGTGGAAGTGCGGTGCCGCCGGACTCGGGCG
>CAIRXZ010000296.1 GCA_903882645.1 uncultured Acidobacteriia bacterium
CCCAACCCCCCGATCCCCCGGAGATGCCAAACGAACCCAATCCCATTTCCGGACACTCGCCAGGCACCCCCGCCGCGCCGCCTGCCCCGAGCCCCCAGCCCATGGCCCCCGATCCAACTCCAAGCGCCCTTGCTGCCCGAAAGCCTGCTGATTGCCCTGCTTGGCGGAGGACTTGGAGTTCTGGTGGCCGGAGCCGGCATGGATTTGTTTTCGCAGATCCGCTTTCCGGCCGACACTCCCGTCGCGCTCAATCTGAAGCTGGACCCGCGCGTACTCCTTTTCACGATATGCGCATCGATGGCGAGCGCGCTTTTGTTCGGGCTCGCGCCCGCCTTGCAGAGCACCACGCTCAACCTTGTGCCCGCGCTGAAATCCGGAAGGGCGGAGGGCGGGCGGGGCCGGCGCCTCCTGGGAAGGAGCGCGCTGGTGGTTGCCCAGGTAGCGGGCGCGCTCGTGCTCCTGGTTCTTACCGCGCAGGCATACCGCGGCGCCTCGATTCTGCTCTCTTCACCCGCCGGTTTCCGTACCGGCCATCTCCTGACGGCAACCTTTAACCCGACGCTGGCGAGGTACACAGCGGACGAGACCCGGGAGTTTTGCCGGCAACTGGAAGAAGGCAGACCGGGAGGTCCGCCCCACTGGGGAATACAATGGAGCGCATGCCGGAAACGTCGAAACTCAGTGAGCGCCGGGTGACCCGGCGCGGTCTCGGAAGAATCGCGCTGGCCTCGGTTGCGGCCATGGACGCGGCCCAAACGCTCGAAGGCCGGCAGAAGTACCCAAGCGCGCTCGACGGCATCGAGGACAAGGTCGATCTGTCCGCGTTCGACCCGATCCTCTACACTCGCAAGTTGCATGATACGGCTCCATTGCGCATGACGTTCCGTGCGAAGACCCGCGCGGAGGCCGAGCGTTGGCGGAAGGACCTGCGCGCCAAGCTGCTGGAACTGATGGGCCGCTTCCCGGAGAAGCGCGCGCCGCTCCAGGCGCGGACGCTTGAAGTGCGCGAGTTTCCGGGGTACCGGCGCGAGAAGTTCGTGTTCCGGAGCCAGCCAGGCTCGGCGGTTCTGGGCTACCTGCTGACGCCGAAGACCGGAAAGGCGTCTTACCCGGCGGTGATCGCCATTCCGGGCCACGGGCGCGGAGTGGACGACATCGTCGGAATCGACCCGCAAGGCCGCGACCGCACCGTTAAGGTGGACTACGAATACGATTACGCGGTGCAGATCGCCGAGCAGGGCATGGCCGCGGTGGCCATCGAACCCATGGCGTTCGGATGCCGGCGCGCCGCCGCCACGAAGGCCAAAGGAGCGACCGCGACCGACTGCCAGCCGTCGGCGGGGGCGGCCTTGCTGCTGGGACAGACCATGATCGGCTGGCGATCTTACGACGTGGTGCGCACCATCGACTGGATCGAAACGCGCAAGGAGCTGGACCGGGAGCGGGTGGGCTGCATGGGAATCTCGGAAGGACAATATCTTTCCGATCGCGGCCAGCCGCGCCAGCTTCGAGCGGGTGAAGAAAGTCTACGAGGTCTTCGGGGCCGCCGGCGCTGCCGGGCAGGAAGTCTTCGACGGCCCGCACAGCTTCTGGGGCAAGCGCGGGCTGCCTTTCCTGGCGAAACACCTCGCGTAGGAGGCGCCGATACTGGCGCGTGCCTCCCGCCGAAACCGCGGGCTGAAGCCTGCGGCGGCGCGCTGAATCGTGCGCCAAGAATTATGCCAGGTCGAATTTCTCCTGGTGGAGCTGGGCGTCGCTCTTGACGATCACGGTGCGGCCCAGGATCTCCTCCAACTCCTGGAGGTAGGTGTTCTGGTTGGACTTGAGCAGCTTGGCCACGTCGGGGGACACGCGCAGCAGCACGTCCTTGCCTTCCACGGCGCGGGCGATTTTGTGGGCTTCCTGAAGAATCTCGCCCACGATGGTTTGGGGGCTCTTCACGTAGCCGGCGCCTTCGCAGTATTGGCACGGAATGCATAGCGTGCGCTCGAGGCTCTGCTTGACGCGCTTGCGGGTGATGGCGACCAACCCGAAATCGTTGAACTGAAGGATCTTGTAGGGGGCGCGGTCGGCGCGCATGGCCTCTTCGAGGGTCTGCATGACCTTCTGGCGGTTCTTGCGCTCGTCCATGTCGATGAAATCGACGACAATGATGCCGCCGAGGTCGCGCAGGCGGATCTGGCGCACGATCTCCTTGATGGCGTCGGTGTTGACCTTGACGATGGTGTCCTCGAGGCGGTTCGACTTGCCCACGAACTTGCCGGTGTTCACGTCGATGGCCACGAGCGCCTCGGTCTGGTTGATGACGATGTGGCCGCCGGATTTCAGCCAGACCTTGGGCCGCAGCGCTTTCTCGAGTTCCGCGGTGATGCCGAACTCGTCGAAAATCGGCGTGGACCGGGTGTACAGCTTCACGCGGCTCACCAATGCGGGCTGAAAGCGCTGCACGAAGCGCAGGACGCTCTCGTAGATCTCCTCGTTGTCCACCCAGATGCTCTTGAAGGCGGCGGTGAGCTGGTCGCGCAAGATGCGCTCCACCACGTTGAGGTCGTGATGGATCAGCGCCGGGGCCGGCTTGCGCTCGGCCTTCTGCCGCATGTCGAGCCACAGGTTATAGAGGAACATCATGTCCGCGCGCAACTCCTCCTCCGAGCGGCCCTCCCCGGCCGTACGGACGATGTAGCCGCCCGAAATACCGGTATGGTTGGCCTGAAGGATGCGCTTCAAGCGGGTGCGTTCCTCGTCGCTGGGGATCTTTCGGGAGACGCCGATGTGGTCGACGGTCGGCATGTAGACCAGGAAGCGGCCGGGCAGAGCAATGTGGGAAGTAATGCGCGCGCCCTTCTGCCCGAGCGGCTCCTTGGCGATCTGAACGATGATCTCCTGTCCTTCGCGCAGCAGGTCGCTGATGGAGGGCGCGGATGCCTTGTCGGAGCGCGCCTCGGCGGCCGATGGGGCGGCACGCGGCTCGGGAGCGGTCTTGAAACCGGATTCCTGGATGCCCTGATCCGGGGCCCTCGGACCGAGCGGACGCGGGGCCTCGCCGGGAAGCGGGGGGCGGTCGCGGCTATCCCGGCCCTTACGGCGCATGCGCCGCGAGATGCGGTGGGGATAGCGCGGCCCCTGCTCACGCAACACAGCGGTCAAGCTGGTGGGAATGCGGGCGGGTTCCGGTCCTTCGTCCGCGAATGGCGGCGGGTCCTCGATTTGCTCTTCCTCCGCGGGCGCGGATTCGAGGGCATCGGCGGCCACGGGGAGGTCCTCCGGGATGTCCTCGGGGAGGTCCTCCTGGATTGCCGGCTGGATTTCGGATTCCGGCTGGCTGTCGCCCGCTTCAGCGAGGAAGGCAGGCCAGGAGGCCCGCCCGCCTTCTTCGGCGGGCTCGGCGGCGTCGGTGGCGACCAAGTCGACGTCCTCGGCGGTTTCCACCTCGGGTTCGGCCGCAACGGACGGAGGGGCCTCAGGTTCCGGTTCCGGCTCCGGTTCGGTGGCCTGAACGTCCGTTTCCGGCTCGGCGTCGAACGCGAAAGGCCCAGCGGCGGTTTCCTCGCCTTGCGGCTCGGCGCCCGTCTTGGCGTGCCGGGCGAGCGACTCGCCGGGCAGAACGAGGAAATCGCCGGCATCGGAGGAGGCAGGCTCCGGAGGCGGCGCGGGCGGCCGTTCCTGAGCGGCGCGGACGTCCGGGACGTCGCGCGGGGCGCCCGGAGAGTAGAACTTGGAGTCCGGCAGTCCGCGGCCGCCCTTCTGGCCGCGGCGCCTGCGCGAGCGCCGGCCCTGACGGTCGCGATCGCCGCGGCGCGGATCGAATCCCGGAGCGGCCGGCTGCTGAGCGGCCTCGGCCGCGGGTTGGACAGGTTCCGGGGCGGGGACCGCGGGAACGATTTCTTCCACTTCAGGCGCAGCCACAAGGGCGGCCGGCGGCGGGGGCAACTGGCGCGGCGCGTCCAGCTTGAGGACTTTCTCCTCGACGCTGGTCACGATCTTGTCGTACTCTTCGTTGTCCTCGAAGAAGTCCGACACGTAGAGAAACGCGTCGCGATCCAGGCCGATATCGACAAAAGCCGACTGCATGCCCGGCAGAACGCGCGTCACCCTGCCCTTGTGGATGCTCCCGGCGAGCGAGTACTCCTGCTCGCGTTGGTAATAGACCTCGGCTACCTGATCGTCTTCGACAATGGCCACTCGCGTTTCGTGGCGGTTGGCGGAGATCACCAGCTCCTTCGACATTCGACTTCCTCCCCGGGGGCGCGAAGAGGAGATGCCATCGGGACGGTGGACGCCCTGCGTGGGTCGCTTGCGCCCGCGTCAAGCGGGCCGCGCAAACCGGCTACAAACTCACGCTGGCCGGAGGCGGAGCGGAATTCCTCATACGCCATCCAGCCGGGAACCACTTCCCAGGGGGAAGCGCCTAAGCGCCGCCCGTCCCGAGGCTCTTCACCGGCCCCCTTGTAATCCATTTCCCCGGCGAGCGTTTCGGCCCGCCGGTCCGCTAATTGATAAACCTTCTGAGGCGGACGTTATTCACCAGCCCCAAAGCCAGGAAATTCGACCAGATGCTGGAGCCGCCGGCGCTCATGAATGGCAAGGTAATGCCGGTCACCGGCATCCTCCCCACCACCATCCCGACGTTAACCAGCACGTGAAACAGCAACAAGCCCGCGACGCCCATACAGATGTACATGCCGGCGCGGTCGGGGGCCGTCTGCGCATTCTGGACGATGCGCATGATCATGACAAAATACAACGACAACACGATGGCCACGCCAGCGAATCCCCACTCCTCGGCAAAGGCCGAGAAGATGAAATCGGTGTGCGGCACGGGCAGAAAGCGAAGCTGAGTCTGGGTTCCCTTGGTGACGCCCTTGCCGAACATCCCGCCGGCGCCGACGGCGATCCGCGATTGAATCAACTGGTATCCGGTACCCTGCGGGTCCCGCTCGGGATCCATAAAACTCACCAACCGCGCTTTCTGATAATCCTTCAGGAAATGCAAACCGACGGGAAGCACGAGCATCGCCAACACGGCTATGACGGCCACGTACTTCCAGCGCAGCCCCGCAAGAAACGCTCCCACCACCAGGACTGCCAGATAGGTGAGCGACGTACCAATGTCCGGCTGAGCCAGAACCAGGACTACGGGAATCGCCACCAAGCCCGATAGAATCAACATTTCCCGTATTTCCAACTCGTCCCGTTTCAAATCCGTCAAGTACCGGGCTACCAACAATATTATCACCAGCTTGACGAATTCCGATACCTGCACGCGAAGTCCCAGGCCGGGCACGGGTATCCAACGTTTGGAACCGAACACGGTGTTTCCGATCAGGGCCGTCCCCAGGAGCGCGGTCACGGAGGCGATGTACATGGCGGGAACGTAGTGGGTGAGGGTGTGATAGTCGATGCCCAGGGCCAGCCACATCAGAAAGAGGCCGCAAGCGATATAGAGAATCTGCCTCCACCAGGCGCTGTGGTAGCCCGTGTCGATGGTCGCGCTGTAGATTTGCAGCACGCCGACGGCGCAAATCATCAGCACGATGAAAAGCAGGGGCCAGTCGATATCGCGGAAGGAAAGGTAGCGGGACATATCAGTGGGGCGGACCTCCCGGTCTGCCTTCTTGGCCGAGCCCCAGACCGCCGATGGACGCCATTTTGGCGGCCATGCCCTGTTTCTGCTGCTCGAGAATGGTCAGCCGGGTCTTCTTGTCGAAGTAGGCCTTGAGGACGTCGCGCACGATTGGGGCGGCGAATTTGCTTTCCGCCCCGTGTTCGAATAGCGCCACCACGGCGATCTCCGGCGCGCGGCCAGGCGCGAAACCGACGAACCAGGCGTTGTCTTTGAGATTCTGTTCGCCCCGCTGGCTCTTGACGTAATCCACCGAAGCCACCTGCGCCGTTCCGGTCTTCCCGCAAACCTCGATGTCCGGCAGGTGCGCCCGCACGCCGGTGGCGCCGGCTTCGTTCACCACGCCGCACATGCCATCGATCACGTCCTTCAGATTGTCGGGATTCAGCGACCACTCGACGGGCTTGTCCTTCCAATCGGGACCTTGCGCCAAATGCGGCTCGTGCCACACCCCGCCCATCGCAATTCCCCCTAGTGCGCGTACCAATTGGATCGGCGTCACCGTCAGATAGCCCTGCCCGATCGATAAGGAGATCGTGTCCCCCGCGTACCACTTCTGACGTTGCGTGCGCAGCTTCCACTTCTCGGAGGGCGCCACGCCTTCCTGTTCGCCCGGGAGGTCGATGCCGGTCTTACGCCCGAAGCCCACGATGTCCTCATAGGAGGAAATCTTGTCGATGCCCATCTTGTTCCCGAGAGTGTAAAAGTAGGTGTCGCACGAATCCACGATGCCCTTATGCAGCGCGACCGAGCCGTGTCCGCCTTTCAAATGACAATGGTAGAAATGCCCGTAGAAAGTGGCGCCGCCGGAGCAGTGAACGGTCCACTTATCGTCGATGGTTCCGGTCTCCAGAGCGGCCAGGGCCATGATGGGCTTGAAGGTGGAACCGGGCGCCTGTTGGGCTTGAATGGCGCGGTTCATCAGCGGGTTGTCCGGGTTGCCGGTGATCTCCTTCCAGTCCTTGGTCTTCATGTGCACGGCGAACTTGTTGGGATCGAAGGCGGGCCGGCTCACCATGGCGAGCACGTCGCCGGTGCGCGGATCGAGCGCGACCACGGCGCCGTTCTTGCCCTCCATGGCCAGCTCGGCGACGGCTTGGAGGTCCAAGTCGAGGGTGAGCTGAAGGTCCTTGCCAGGGACCGCCGGCTTGTTCTTGAGCTCCTGGCGCACCTGGCCGCGGTTGTCCACCACCACCTGCTTCTGCCCGTCCACGCCCATCAGCGTGCTGTTGTACTGGCGCTCGATTCCGAACTTGCCGATGACCGCGCCAGGTTCGTACCTGGCGAATTCCGGAGAGTTGAGCTCGTCTTCGCTTATCTCGCCGGTATACCCGATCACGTGCGCCATCATGCCGTCGCGGGGGTACAGCCTGCGCTGCGCCTGTATGAGAAACATCTCCGGGAAGAAATCGCGGTGCGATTCCACGAACGCCAGATCGGCGGGAGTCAGTTCGTCCTTGATGACGATGGGCACGTACTTCGGGCGCGCGCGGAAGCGGCGCACGCGGTCCCTGAGGTCGTCGTAGTCGAGGTCGAGGCCCTGCGCGATGGCGGCGAGGTGTTCCTCTTTGAGCAGCTCGCGGGCCAGGAGCAGGGTGTGCGAGGTGTGGTTATCGACGATGACGCGGCCGTCGCGGTCCAGAATGCGCCCGCGGGGGGCCAGGATTGGAACCGACTTGACGCTGTTCTGCAGCGCACGCTCATCGTAAAACTGGGGATTCCGCACCTGGAGATTCCAGAAGCCGGATATCAGGAACACGAAGATCGCCACGGCGGCGTACTGAACGATGGCGATCTTGCCGGCGGCGAAGCGGGTGTCGTCGCGCAGGGGAGGCTTATCGGACACGCCTTGATCGGAATTCGGGTCGTACGACGGAAGGATCACGGAAACGCGCGCGGAGCGCCGCTCAAGTCCATTCTACCGGAAACGCGGGGCGGCCGCGGAAAGCCGGCCAAGAGCCGGACCAGGGGGTCCGGCGCGGGCGAGGGCGCCCGCCCCACGAGGCTCATGAGGACGCGCGCAGCTTGTCCAGGAAATAGTAGAGCGAGACTCCCACCAGGGCGTTGAGCGCGCCAAGCACCAGCGTTCTTTGCAGGTCGAAGGCCATTTGTTGGGCGAGCAGCGCGCGCGTGAGCACCCAGTAGAAGAACTGGTGGAAGACGAAGAAGAAGAAGGTGAGCAGCAGGCGCAGAACGGCGTGGTCGACGTCCAGACGGATGCCGATCGAGGCGGCGAAGTAGCCCACGAGGGTCTTGACGATCCCGAACATGCCGAGGGGGTGATTCGAAAGCGAATCCTGCGCGAGCCCCACCAGCGCGCCCATCACCAATCCGCCTATTTGGCCGCGCCGCATCACCGCAAAATAAACGACCACAAGCAGCGGCAGCTCCAGGAAGCCGAGAAACTGAAAGAACAGCGGGACGTAGACTTGAAAGAGAATGGCGGCGAGGGGCACAACCACCAAGGCCCACGGTCGAAAGCGCGAGATCCGTCCTTCGCGCTGGCTGCTAAGGAGTATCCGATTGCTCGAGTAGCTCATCGGCCGGGCGGCGCTGCCGCGTTCCCCACGGGGCTCCGTCCGGCCGGCGGACCCAGCTCCGGCTTGGCTGGAGGGGCCGCGCCCCTGGCGGCGGGACCCGAGCCCGCGGCTCCAGCCGGGGCCGGCAGCCCCAGCCTGGTGAAGTCCGGGGGTTTCGATCCCACCTGGCCGGCGCCGAAGGTGTGGCCTTGAGCGTCGCCGGCGGCCTTGTACGCGGACTTCAGCTCATCGGCCGGAGTGAGCGGCCCAGCCACCGGGGCCGGCGGCTGCGCGTCCGGCCCCGCGCCCGCCGGGCCGGCGGCGGGAGGCGCCGCGGGGCCGATATAGACCGGCTGGCTTCCGGGCGGGGAGTCCGGAATCGCCATGTGGACGCCCCCCATGAGGATCAGCACATCTTCAAAAGATCCCCGCTGCAACCCGCCCGGCTCGACAAAGATCTCCTGGTAGGGTTGGACGTCGCGGACCGACTTCACGACGCCCGCCGGGAAGCCGCGCGGGAAGATCCTGTCGTCGCCGGAAGTATAAAGCCACTCGCCGGGTTCGATCTTCTGACCGTAAGGCACGTAGTCCAACTTGCACAGGGGGGTCCCTTGCCCTTTGAGCGTTCCGCGCGCCTGGTTCTTCTGGGAGACGACGCCGGCCGCGAAGCCCGGGTCGGTGACGAGCAGCACCTGCGAAGCCACAGGGTAAGCTTCGGTCACTTTGCCGACGATGCCGTCCGGGGTGACCACCGCCATGCCGCGTTCGACGCCCGAAACCGAGCCGCGGTCCACGAAAACCACCTTGGAATTCGACCCGGCGCCCGCCATGAACACGGTAGCCGCCAACGTTTTCGACGGGACGTGGGATTGAAGCACCTGGAGAGCCTTGGCGCGCTCCGCGGTATTCAGCTCGTTCTTGAGGAAGATATTCTCGACCTTGAGCCTGTCGAGACCGGCCCGGAGCCGCCGGTTCTCGGCATCGGCGTTGCGCAACAGGATGTAGTTGCGCGCCAGGCCGGCGGCGCCGCCGCGGACCGCCTCAATCGCGCGCGCCACCGGCGTGACGGCGGTGACGGTCCAGAGCCGGATCATGCGCACATCCTGGTCGTTCTTCACCTGCACGGCCAGCAAAACCAGTTGCGCAAAGACGACCAGCAACAGGACGGTGATGCTCCGATACCGGTTGAGAAACGACTCCATGACAGTGAGGCGGGCCATGGTCTCTTGCGGCCCGCCGGTTCACAAACAATCGCGGACGACAAAAGGCGATCGTCCGCGGCGTCAGGAAGGCAGACCACGCAAAACGATGGTCCGCCCCACCAAGACACTAGTCTATCGAAATCCTGCGGAGGAGTTTGAAATCGCTGAGCATGCGGCCGGTACCGAGCACCACGGAGGCCAGCGGGTCGTCGGCGATCGAGACCGACAGGCCGGTCTCCTCACGAATGCGCTTGTCGAGGTTCTTGAGCAGCGCGCCGCCGCCGGTGAGCACGATGCCGCGATCGCTGATATCGGCGCTGAGCTCCGGCGGCGTTCGTTCCAGCGCGACGCGTATGGCGTTCACGATGGTGGCCACGCACTCGCCGAGGGCTTCGCGGATCTCTTCATCGTTCACGGTGATGGTGCGCGGGACGCCTTCGATGAGGTTGCGTCCCTTGATTTCCATGCTGAGCGGCTTGTCCAGGGGGTACGCCGAACCGATCTCGATTTTGATGGCCTCGGCGGTGCGTTCGCCGATGAGCAGGTTGTACTTGCGCTTGAGGTGCTGCATCACGGCTTCGTCCATTTCGTTGCCGGCCACGCGCACGGAGCGCGAGTAGACGATGCCGGAGAGCGAGATGACCGCGACGTCCGTGGTGCCGCCGCCGATATCCACCACCATGTTGCCGTAGGGCTCGGTGATGGGCAGGCCGGCGCCGATGGCCGCCACCATGGCCTGCTCGACCAGGTGCACTTCGCTGGCCTTGGCGCGGTAAGCGGAGTCCATGACCGCGCGCTTTTCCACCTGCGTGATCTCGCTCGGAACGCCGATCACGATGCGCGGGTGGACCAGCATTTTGCGGCCGTGCGCCTTCTGAATAAAGTAATTCAGCATGCGCTCGGTGACTTTGAAGTCGGCGATGACGCCGTCCTTCATGGGCTTGATGGCCACGATGTTGCCGGGCGTGCGTCCCAGCATTTCCTTGGCTTCCTTGCCGACGGCTTCCACCTCGCCGTTGTTCTTGTTGATGGCGACAATGGATGGTTCGTTGACTACGATTCCTTTCCCCTTGGCGAACACAAGGGTATTGGCCGTCCCGAGGTCGATGGCGAGGTCGGAGGAAAACAGGCTGAAAAGAGAGCGAAGATTCATTTATGTATGATGGTTACCTTCAGGAAAGGACAAGCCGCGCCCTGGCGGGACGCCGTCCTTCTGCATCGTAACACAATGGGAGAGCGGGGCTTGCAGGGCGGAGGCGTTGTCGACGCGGAGGAAAATCAAAAAATCACCGCCGAGGCGCAGAGGCGCAGAGAAAACCGTCCATAAAGACCCTGTCGGCCGACCGCGCATGTGCTCGTCCCGAGGTTCGGGCGCGGAGGGAGCAGAAGAAAGGAGTTTAGCTGTGACACCTAAGCCGCGGGACGGTACTCGCGGCCGATCCGGAGCGCTTCTTCGAAGTAGGAACGGTCGAGCATGAACGGGCCGAACATCTCGAGCCATCGCCCGTCGCCCTCGCACGCGTCGAGAGCCGCGGCGTAGAGCCGGCGGAACTGCTGGAGGTTCCACTTGCCGGCCTCTTCCAGGGCTTCCATCTCATCGCCGATTTCTTCGAGTATGCGGTGAGCGGCTTGCGTCATAAAATGCCGGCCTCTTTAAGGACGTGCTCTACCATAGAGTACACCTTCACCTCGAGCTTCTCGCCGGAGGCAAAGGACTACGTGCAGAAGATCGAGAAGAAGATCGTGCTGGTTGACGGCAAGCAACTGGCGCAGTTAATGATTGAGCACAACGTCGGCGTCACGGTAACGAAGGTATACGCGCTCAAGAAGCTGGACCAGGATTTCTTCGAGGCCGAGTGAGGTGGCAGAATTGGGGTTTCATGACATCGAGTGGGGCAGCCAATCCTGGCTGCCGCCGCCCTTTCAGGCGGCGTCGCTTTTTGCGGCGCTGCACCATGGAAACGCCTCCGGGTTCGCCGCGAGGCCGGCCTTTACAGGATTCCACTCGATGTACCGCCGTATGCGCTCGAATTCTCCGTCCCAGACCAGATGGTCGTAGCTCTCGTCTTGCCAGAACCTACTCCCCGCGGTTCCGAGAATGCGGTTTGCTTCGTGGGCCGTGAAGCCCTTGAGCGGGCCCAGCCAGGATGGGGACGGCACGGAGGGCGTCGCCAGCAAGTGCACGTGATTGGGCATCACTACGTAGGCGTGCAGCCAGTAGCGCTGAAACTCGGCGTCTCCTGCCCGGATAGCAGCAGCCACCATACGAGCGACTTCCGGGCGGCGCAGCGCGGACGGTCCGGACCTGGCGGTATCGAGAAGCCGGTCCATGGCGGCAAAGGCCTCTCCGTTGGAGGTCAGGATATCCGGGCGAAAGCTACGTCCGCGAGGGAGACTGCCATGCAGCCGGAAAGTGACGAAAACAGGGACTCCAGTCACCGAGAAGTGAGGCAGGCGGCGTTCGCAGTACGCCATACAAGTTATGTGGGAATAGGGACCGAGAGTTCTCAAGAACTTGAGCGTTTGCGCCGCCTGAAAGGCGGCGGCAGCCAGGATTGGCTGCCCCACAAGCAGCCCCTTCCGCGACTCCCGGCCCACGCGGACCTAAAGTCGGTTCTTAGCTGAAAGCTGAAAGCTGATGGCCGGCAGCTATCTTCCCTTTTCCGCCGCCGCTACCGAGATATGGTTCTCGTCCAGGATGGCGCCGGTGGCGCGGGCCAGGGCGGCGCGGGCCTTGACGTAGGAGCTTGCGGCGGCCACCTCGGTGGAGCGCGCTTGCGCCAACATGCTCTCGTACTGAATTACGAAGAAGCTGGTCGAGGCGCCGATCTCGAATTTGGATTGCTCGGCCGAGAGGGATTCCTCCTGCAGCTTGCGCGCCTGCACGGCGGCCTCGTAGGACGAGCGCGCGCGCCGCATGGCGATCAGCGCGTCCTCGACTTCCAGGCGGGCCTGGTTCTCGAGCTGGCGGAGCCGGATCTGCGATTGCCTGACCTGAAGCTCGTCGCGCGCCAGGTCCGCCTCGGCGATGCGGTTGCGCAGCGGCAGGCTCAACTGCACGCCCACGCCGTAAGTGGGATTGTTGCGCGCGAAAATCTGGTCCAGCACGCTTCCGTATCCGCCCAGATAAGCCGATCCGGGGGCCACCGTCGAAAGGGAGTTCGCGGCGCCGGCCAAGCCGTTGTTCTGCATCACGCCCACCAGGTCCACCTCGGGCAGGGTGGCGTTCCTGGACCCTTCCAGCCCGATGCGCAGGTCCTCGACTTGCAGCCGCCCCTGGCCGAGGTCCGGCCGATTGGCGAGCGCGTCCTGGATCAGGTCCTGCATGGGCCGGACGTCGTCGCGATCCGGAACCGTCAGCGGATCGGTGGGAATCACGCGCGCGGAGCGGACCTCGGGGTCCTCGTTGCCGGTGCGCGTCAGCACGTTCTTGAGAATGGCTTCCTGCTCTTCGCGGAGGCCGCGCGCGTTGATGAGGTCCTGGCGCGCGGAGAAAACCTGGGCGTTGGCGCGGGTCAGCTCGACCGGGGCGAGCGTGCCTTCGTCCACCTGAACCTTGACGTCGGCGTACAGCTTCTGGGCCAGATCGAGGGTCTCCTGCTTCACCTTTTCGTCTTCGCAGAGGGCCGCGAAATCGGTGTAGATCCGGATAACGCCGTAGACGGTGGCGGTTAGCTGCTGCCGGAAGAGCAGGCTCGAGATCTTCCGTTCATTGCCCGCGATGCGGATGAAGCGGCGGTTGAGGCTCGAGCCGAAGCCGCGCAGCAAGGGCTGCATGACCGTCAACCCCAGGCTGGAGCCGGTGTACGGGTTGTACTGCGAGGTCAGCGCATTGAGCGACGTGCGGCTGTTGTTGAAATTGAGACCAACCTGGGCGCCGCTGGCGAAGCTCCGCTGAATACCGGCGTTGGCCAGTGTGGTATTGGTCGTCAGGGCGTTCGCACCGTAGGTCAGGGAGCTGATTTGCGGCGCGGTCTGGTGCGTCCAATTCAACTGGCCCGAGATGGCGGGGTCGAAAAGCGGGACCGCCGGGCCATTCGACTGCGGGACCGCGCCGAGCAGCGAAAGGCTGGTCTGCGGCTCGCCCAACACGCCCAACTCGAGCGCGTTGGCGCTCACGGCGCCGCCCAAAGCCGGCCTTCCGGAAGCGGCGGCGGTCACGACGGGGCTGAGCGGGCCGCCCACGCCCACGGGGACTTCGAGCAGCGTGTAATTCAAGCCCCGCAGCGTGCCGCCGCCCTGCGCGCGCAGCAACTCGGAGGCGCCGAATTCCAGTGCATAGCGCTGGATCTCGACATCGAGGTTGTTCTCGATGGCGAGCGCCAGCGCGTCCTGAAGCGAAAGATAGAGGTTTCCGGCGCGCATCAAGTCGTGCACGCGAGCCGAGTTCTTAAACGAGACCGGCGGGCCGCTCTGGCAGAAGCCGGGGATGGCGCAGAGCGCGGCGGCGAGAATCAAGACGCGCGGAAGCCAAGGGACATTCGGCGTCCGTCGCGCGCTTGTGGAGCGAGCCTCCGGCTTGCCATGCCGCCATTCCCGGCGGCATCCTTTCAATGGGCGCCAGATGCCCGCAAGAAAGCGGGCATGGCAGGCCGGAGGCCCACTCCACGGAAGCGGGAAAGACCTGGGGGTGGAAACTGAATCAGGCATCGTTAAGATTTCTTCCCGGCCGGTTTCTCGTCGAGCATCACCGGGGCGACCTGGGCGCCTTCGCGCACGAAGTCGCTGGGATTGACCACCACTTGCTGGCCTTCCTCGAGGCCCGAAAGCACCTCGATCCGGTCGCCGTAATCGCGGCCTAGTTGAATGCGGACGTAATGAACCCGTCCGGCGGCATCGACCACGGCCACCTGAGGCCCGTCGGCGCGCACCACCAGCGTGTCTCCCTTCACGGTCAGGGTGGGCGTGGTTCGCTCCACCGAAAGGTCCACCTGCGCGTACATGCCGGGCAGGAGCTTGCCATCGGCGTTGGGGACCTGAACTTCGACGAGCAGCGTGCGGGTGGCGGGATCGAGCGCGTTCGATGTGCGCGTGACCGTCCCCATGAACTTGCGGCCGGGGAGATCGGGAAACATGAGGGCGGCCGGCTGGCCGACGCGGACCGACGCGGCCTCCGACTGCGGCACGTTGACATAGGTCCGCAGACGATCGGTCTGAGCGATGCGGAACAGGAGCGTGCTGCCGTCGTTGATCAGGGCGCCGGTATCCACGTTCCGCAGCGTAATGGCGCCGGCGAAGGGGGCGCGCACCGTCTGGTAGCCCTTCAATTCGATGAGCCGGTCCAGATTGGCCTGGACCCCGCCCGCGTTGCCGGCGGCCACCGCGACAGCCTTCTCGAGCGCTTCCACGCTGGCCTGCTGGGCGGCCCACTGGGCCTGGTACGTGTCGTTCTCCTGGCGCGATACGACGCCCTTGTCGAGCAGGTTCTTCCAGCGCGCGGCGGTCACGCGGGCCAGATTCTCGTTGCTCCGTCCCTGCTTGAGGGCGGCCTCGGCCTGTTGCACGGAGCTGCGGGCCTGTTCGAGCGCGGAGCGGGCCTGCTGGATCTGGCGATCGAGCTCCGGCGCCTCGATTTCGGCCAGGGGCTGCCCTTCGGACACGCGGTCGCCGATATCGACGTACCGGCGGCGGACATAGCCGCTGGCGCGGGCCAGCACGGGCGCTTCCGTGACCGCCTGGACGCTGCCCGGCAGGATCAGCTCGCTGCGGGCGTCCGAGCGCCCGACCTTGACTACGGTGACGACGGGCAGGCTCTCGGCGCCGGCCTTGCTTTCGGCCGCCAACACCGCCTCGCGATGGCGCCGCGGCAGGTAACCCGCGTAGAATCCTCCGGCGATGAGCGCCAGAATCAGCAGGCCCAGAAAGACCAGCACGCCCGTCGAGGGACGCGAGGGCTTCCGGGGGCCATCCTCCGGCTTGTCCCGTTCCGCCAACTGGCGCTTCAGTTCGCCGATTTCCGCGCGCAGGCGGTCTTCCGCCGCGTTGATATCCTTCATCTCAGATCCTCGCCGGACATATACCGATTTTCTTCCTCGGCTATTCTCAAATCGTAATCCACCGGCGGCCTATGCCTGAGCAGGCTGTAGACGATGGGGACGATGAAAAGCGTGGTGATGGTGGCCAGGACCAGCCCGCCGATCACGGCGCGGCCGAGGGGCGCGTTCTGCTCGCCGCCTTCGCCCATGCCCAAGGCCATCGGCAACCTGCCGATGATCATGGCGGCCGCGGTCATCAGCACCGGGCGGATGCGCGTGTGGCCGGCGGCCTGCGCCGCCGAACGCGCGTCCATGCCTTCCAGGCGCTGATCGTTGGCGAAGACCACCACCAGAATGCTGTTGGCCGTGGCCACCCCGATGCACATGATGGAGCCCATCAGGGACGGCACGCTGAAGGTGGTCCCGGTGATGAACAGGATCCAGACGATTCCGGCGACGGCCCCCGGCAAAGCCATCAGGATGATGAAGGGATCCAGCCACGATTGGAAATTGACGGCCATCAGAAGGTAGACCAGGACCACCGCGAAGAGAATTCCGAGACCCAGGCGATAGAACGACGTCTCCATGGTCTTCACCTGGCCGCGCACCTCGATGGAAACGCCGCGGGGCAGACCGGGAGCGGCGTCCGCCACGATCTTCTCGACCTCGCTGCCCACGCCGCCCAGATCGCGGCGATCCACGTTGGCATAGACGTCGAAGACCGGGGTCACGTTGTAATGGTTGACGATCTCCGGGGCCACGCCTCGCGAGGAGCCGGCCAGGTTGGAAAGCAGTTGCGGGCCGGCCAGGGCGGCGCCGGGATTGCCATAGGCCGCGGAAGTCTGGCTGGGACCGGCGCCCACGGATGCAACGCCGGCATTGGCGGTTCCCGAGAGCGATGTGGGCGTGGTGGCGGCCACGTTGGAGAACGGCGCGCCTATGGGAGTCCGCATCAGGGCATCGAGCGAGTTCACCCGGTACTGGGGAGTCTGGACGGCAATGGAATAGTTCACGCCAGTGGTCCAATCCATCCACTGGGTGGGGGCCACCTGGCCGCTCGAGCTGAGCGAGATCAGCAGGCTGCTGGAAACATCGCGCTGCGTCAGACCCATCTGGGCGGCCTTGCTCCGGTCCACATCCACGCGGATTTCGGGCCAATCCACCACCTGGTGGACGTGTACGTCCGCGGCGCCGGGGATGCCGGCGATCCGGCCGGCCAGACGTCTCGCGATCTCATAACCGGCCGCCGGGTTGCGCCCCAGCACCTGCACGTCGATGGGAGCGGGCAGGCCGAAATTGAGAATCTGGTTGGTGATGTTGGCCGCTTCAAAGAAGAACACCACGTCCGGGAACTTCTCGTGCAGACGCTTGCGGAGCCGGTCCACGTATTCCGCCGTGGAACCGTGCTCGCCCTTCAGGGCGATCAGGATGTCGCCATCGCCGGGACCGATGGTGGTGGCGTCGCCGAACACCAGGTTGGTACTCCCGGCGGGAATTCCGATGTTGTCGATGATGGTGTCGATTTCGCCCGGAGGAATCGTCCGCCGGATCTCTTCCTCGATATTGGCGAAGTAAACCTCGGTCTCTTCCAGCCGCGTACCCGAAGGGGCGCGCGCATGCAGCCGCATCTGGCCCGAATCCACGGTGGGGAAGAAGTCGCGGCCGATCAGGGGGGCGAGCCACAACGACCCGGCCACGAAGATGGCGAAGCCCGCCAGGACGGGAACCGGATGATCGAGCCCCCAGTGCAGCAGGGAGCCATGGGATCGCCGCGTTGCCTCGAAACCGCGATTGAAAGCCTCGTGAATGCGCCGGAACAACCCGGGGGCGCGCGCGGGGCCGGCGTGATGCTTCATGTCCGAGGCGAGCATGTGGTGCGCCATGGTGGCGACCAGCGTCCGCGAGAGGAAATACGAGGCGAGCATGGCGAAAACTACCGCCAGCGCCAGAGGCGTGAACAGATACTTGGCGGCTCCGGTGAGAAGCAGCACCGGAACGAACACGATGCAAATCGAGAGCGTGGAGACGAAGGCCGGCGCGGCGATCTGCTGCGCGCCGTCCAGCACCGCGCGCACCAGGGGCTTGCGCATGGCCATGTTGCGGTGAATATTCTCGATGGCCACGGTGGCGTCGTCCACCAGGATGCCCACCGCCAGGGCCATGCCGCCGAGCGTCATCACGTTGATGGTCTGGCCCAGCAGGCTCAGCACCGTCAACGAAGCCAGAATCGAGAGCGGAATGGATATGCAGACGATTACGGTGCTGCGCCAGCTCCCGAGAAACAGCAGAATCATGAGGCCCGTGAGGAACGCCGCCATGACGGCTTCGCGAACCACGCCGTTGATCGCGGCGCGCACGAACAGCGACTGGTCGAACATCTGGCGCACGTTCAGCTCGGAGGTCAGACCCGCCAGGATCTTGGGCATGGCCGCTTTCACGCCATTCACCACGTCCAGAGTGGAGGCTTTTCCATTGCGCATCACCGTGAGCAACGCGCCGCGAGTGCCGTTCGTACGGACGATGCAGGTCTGCACGGCGTAGCCGTCGCGCACCTGGCCGATGTCGCGCATGTAGATGGTGGCCCCGTTCACCACGCGGATGGGCAGGTTGTTCAGGTCCTTCAAGAGAATCGGGCTGCTGTTGAGCTTGATCTGGTAATCCTTGTCGCCCATCTTGGCCGTGCCGGCGGGATAGATCAGGTTCTGAAGCCCCAAGGCGTTCGAAACGTCGGCGGGAGACAACTGCTTGGCGCTCAGCGAGTCGGGGTTGAGATCCACCATCACCTGGCGGAACTTGCCGCCGTAAGGCAGCGGCACGGCGGCCCCTTGGATGGTGGCAAGCTGGGTCCGAATGAAGTTCTGCCCCAGGTCGAAGATCTCCTGTTCGGCGAGGGTCTTGCTGGAAAGGCCAAGCTGGAGAATCGGGACCGAGGATGCGTCGAATTTCAGGACGTTGGGCGGAAACGTGCCAGGCGGGAAGATGCGCAGCAGGGTCTGCGAGATGGCGGTGATCTGCGACAGCGCGACCTCCACCTTCGCGTTGGGCTGGAAATACACGCGGGTGACCGAGACGCCGCTATAGGACTGCGACTCGATGTGCTCGATGTCGTTGACCGTGGTGGTCATGGAGCGCTCGAAGGTGGTGACGATGCGCTTCTCCATTTCCTCGGGCGACAGGCCGCCGTAATTCCAGACAATGCTGACCACCGGGATATCGATATAGGGGAAGATATCCACCGGCATGGTCACGATGGCGGTGACGCCGAGAATCGCAATCAGCAGCGCGACGACAACGAAGGTATAGGGCCGGCGTATCGCCAGCCGGACAATCCACATAGTTATGACCGGGAGGGGAAAGGTCTATAAGCTCTATGGTAGCGAATTGATCCGAAGGCTGCGAATGGCGCGAGAGGATCGGCCGGAATAGCCCTAAAGGGCTATGTGGCGGACCGATTCATTCCGCGAAGAGCCGGACCAGGGGGTCCGGCGCGGGCGAGGGCGCCCGCCCCACCCGGGCTTAGAAAGACAGCGCTTCAATCAGCTTGTTCAGCTCGGTTTCCAGGGCCGATTTCCTCTTCTGCAGGTCCGCCTGGCGGTCGCGCAAGGCGGCCAGTTGCTGCTCGTGGACGTCGATCTGGCGGGCGTAGTTCTGGACCTGTTGCTGCTGGCCGCTCACGGCGTTGAGGCTTTCGATGTTGCGGCGGATGCGTTCCTCCTCGGAAGTCAGGTCGTTGGTTTGGGTGCGCGCGTCGGCCAGGGCACGGTCGTTTTCGGCGATCTGGGATTTCTGGTCGGCGATGCGTTGGAGTTGCATGCGGCCGGCATCGCTCAGGGCGCGGCCGCCGATGTATCCCACCAGGATGTCCGGCGTGAGGTTTGTCACTGCGTACGACTGATCGAAGATGCGTTCCTCGGAGACCGGGAACTCCTGCGTGGCCCCGGCCGCAAGCGGGATCTCGAAGCGGTAGGCAATCGCCGTTTTCTCGGCCGGTTTCTGGTTGAGCACGGTGTAGCCGGGCCGCAGCGGGTGCTCGAGGATTAGAGTCTTGGGCTTCTGGTCCACATTGCGGATGGTGTAGGTGCGAGTCTCCTCGGCGGCCAGTTTGGTGGTGAGGACTCCGCGGTTGGCGTGAACCTCGCGCACCACCGCGTTCTGGCTGCCGAAGGCTTCGGTGATGCGCGTTCCAAGATCCACCGCATAGCTGACCAGGCGCTTGTCGCCGGCCTTGAGGGTCTCCATGAGGGCTTCGCCGCCGTATGCGCCGCCGTCGTAGACCGTGAGAGGGCCGCCATCGAGCGTCTTGCCGCTGTTATTGGTAAGCTCCGCGGCGTTGGTAGGATGTTGCGAGCTGTGGTCGGAGTAGATCAGCAACTTACGGCCTTCGATGGGCTGTTGCAGGAACGGAAGCATGGCGGACTCGCTCTTCTTGATGGTGACCGGCTGGGCGATGCGGTACTCGAACAGCTCGCCAAGCTCACCGGCGGAAGCGCTGGCGACGATGGTGCTAGGCAGAACGGCCCGGCTTTCGGCCTTCGGTTCACCGAGGGCCAAGCCAGACCCTGAGATCTGGAGGTTTTCCAGGTTACCCCTGAACATCGGCGATGGCGCCGCCATAGCCTGGCCCGCGGCGCCGCCGCGACCCCCGCCGCCCGAGCCGCCAGCCGCGCCGGCGATCGAAAAGGCTCCTTCATGCACGACCGGCCGCGCGGCCCGGTCGTCGGCCAGTTCCGCGGTGGGCCGCTCCAGGTAGCGCGGCGCGTAAAGTTGGCTGACGAACGAAATCGGCCGGCCCGAGACCAGCGAAAGCCGAACATTAGTCCAATCCTCGCCGGTGGTGTTGTCCACGATGGCCCAGCCTTCGAGGGTGGGCTGGGTGGCGGAGCCGAATATCAGCCGGTAGCTCGATTTCCACACGGGTGAAGGGATGATGTAGCTGGCCGTGATGTCCCGTGCGCGGTCGCCGGTCGAATCGATGTAGACGCTGCGCTTGTCCTTCGAGCGCGCGGCTACCAGCGCGGCCAGGTATTCCCCGAATTGCCCTTGCAGTTTGGGGTCAACGAAGCGCAGTCCGTTGGCGGCGCTCAGGTCGAAGGTGCGCAGCTCGCCGGTGTCGAGCAGCAGGGTCAACTGCTCGCGCTCGGGACCCTTGTCGCTCCCCGGGACGACCCGGCCGGTGACAATCAGCCCGGCTGCCGTCTCGTTCCCGAATTTCATCTCCAGGCGAGCGCCTTTGAGCTGGTCCAGCATGTCCGCGAGGGGCTGCGAAGCGCCGATTTGGAAGGGGAACTCGGAAAGCTTGTGGCCCAGCGGGTCCTCGGAATCGTAGCGGAGGCCGGAAATCTTCCCGCCGCCGCGTTCCTCAATGGTGAGCGATTTCAGAACGTCGTTCATCTCGGAGGCGTTGAAATCGAGGCGCGCGGATTCGCCCGCCGCCAGACTTCCGGAACGTTCGAAGAACCCCACGCCGTGCTTGTACAGGACCACCTGCTTCACGGGCAAATCCGCGGCGGAGGCGGCGGAGAGCAACATGAGGGACACCAAAATGCGTTTCATAATCTCCTCAGACGCGCCGGCGGATCGACGCCTCCGGCGCTGCTACCGTTGGAATGCCCCAAACCGGCATCCCCTTTCAGGTTCGTTCACTCATCGCTTCGATGAAAGCAAGAAGGCAGACCGGGAGGTCCGCCCCACCGACTTCATTCACCCATCGCTTTAATAATGACGCGTTTGGGGCGGCGGCCGTCGAACTCGGCGTAGTAAATCTGCTGCCAGGGGCCGAAATCGAGCTTGCCCCGGGTCACCGGCACGATGACCTGGTGATGGACCAACAGGCTTTTCAGGTGGGAATCGCCGTTGGTTTCGCCGGTGCGGTGATGGCGGTAGTCCTGGCGGAATGGGGCCAGCTTCCCGAGCCATTCGTCGATGTCGGCCAGAAGCCCATCCTCCGCGTCGTTGACCCACACGCCCGCGGTGATGTGCATGGCCGAGACCAGGATCATACCTTCGCGAATGGCGCTTTTCTCCAGCGCGCGCTCGACTTCCGGGGTAATATTGATGTATTCGCGGTGCTTCTCCGTCTTCAAGGTCAAATACTCGGTGTGGAATCGCATACCGCGATGATACAACCGGGCCAATGGAAAAGACCCCAACCGTTCGCTCCGGAGATGCTGGCCGCTCTGGTCGGGAGGCTGCTTGCCCCGTAAGAAGAAGGGATTCGACCTCGGCAAGGAAGTGAAGGCCATCGCCCGGGAGCGCGTGGGCCGCGTGCCGGCCGCACGTCTTATCGAACCGAAGTCCTCCCGGAAGAAGCCCAAGCACAAGAAGCCCCCGGAGGCCGACGGCGAATGACGCGCGGCGCAGGCCGGCGACGCCTCCCATGTTCCCATTTCCGGCGCTTTCGGCGATAATGGTCCCCGAGGTGTCACGATGCCCAAGAAACTGCTCTACATAGGAGCCATCCTTCTTTCCGTAGCGCTGGCCGCGATGGCCGCCGATGCCATTACCGGCAAGTGGAGGATGGAACAAGAGTTTGGCGGTCAAACCCGCGTGTCGATGTTCGATTTCAAGGCCGATGGGGCCAAGCTGACCGGTTCGCTCACGCAGCCCGGGTTCGGTCCCCCGGGCGACGCTCCGCCCGCTCCGATCACCACGCCGATCAGCAACGGCAAGGTGGATGGCAACAACATTTCCTTCGACGTCACCATGGATTTCGGCGGCAACTCGTTCACAATCAAGTACGAAGCCACCGTGACCGGGAACGACATGAAGCTGAAGCTCACGATCCCGAACTTCCAGGGCGGCGATCCCATGGTCATCGACGCGGCCGCCAAGAAGCAGTAACGGCGTTTGCGGGCCTGAAATATCGCCACGCCTCGAAGTCTTTGGGTTATCATGATGCCTGAGGTGTGTTCCCTATGACCAAGAAGTTGCTTTCGGTAGGTGTAGTGCTGCTGCTTGTTGGCGTCGTCGTCGCCTTGGCTGCCGACGCCGTCACTGGCAAGTGGGTATACGATCAACCGGCGTTCGGCCGGGGCGGTGGTGGAGGCGGAGCCGGCGGCCCTGGCGGAGCTGGCGGAGCCGGCGGCCCTGGCGGAGCTGGCGGCGCCGGCGGAGCGGGTGGCGCCGCGGCGAGGCCTCCGGTGCAGGTGACGCTCGATCTGAAAGCCGATGGCGCCAAACTGACCGGTACGATTCTCCAACCGGCGGGGATGGGCAGGCGCGGCGGCGACGGTGGCGGCGGTACTCCGCCCGCTCCGACCCCAGTGCAGATCTCCAACGGCAAAGTCGACGGCAATAACATTTCGTTCGAAGTGACGCGCGAGACGCAAATGGGAAGCATGACGACGAAGTACGCGGGCGTGATCAGCGGCAGCGATATGAAGCTGACGATCACTACTCCCGGCTTCAACGGCGGCGATCCTAGAGTTACGGATGTCGCTGCGAAGAAGCAGTAGTTAAGCCGGCGCTCGCGCTGGGTTCAATTACAGCGGTTTTCCCCCGCCGGAAGGTGAGGGAAGGCCGCTTTTTTGTCTGCGGCGGACCTCAAACCGCCGGTTTCGCCGGTAACCTCCAGGCTGAAGGGGACGCCTGAACAGGTACTATGACCAAAAAGCTGCTTTTTGTAGGTATGACTTTGCTCGTCGTGGCTCTCGTCGCACTGGCGGCGGATGCCATCACCGGCAAGTGGGTTTATGAAACGCCGGGTCGCGGTGGCGGTGCGCCCAGGCAGACAACTCTGGATCTGAAGGCCGATGGCGCCAAGCTGACCGGCACGGTAACCGGCGGCGGCGGTATGGGCGGCGGCGGCGGCCAGGCTCCGGCGCCTTCGCAAGTCACCAACGGCAAGGTGGACGGCAGCAACATTTCGTTCGAAGTCACGCGAGAGACGCCGAACGGAAACATGACGACGAAGTACGAAGGCACGGTGTCCGGCAGCGAGTTGAAGCTGAAAGTCACTCGTACCGGCCAGGATGGCACGCCGATGACCACCGAATACGTCGCCAAGAAGGCCACGACCTAGTCTTCAAGGCAGGCGCCGGCAGCAAGACCGGACGGGAATTGGGCGGTCTTCTCCGCGCGGAGGCGCGGGGGAGGCCGCTTTTGTCTTTGACGCCCCGGTCCCAAGAAGGCAGACCGGGAGGTCCGCCCCACTGGCTATGGATGCGGCGCGGCGGCTTGATAGAATGGGTTAGACGCCCCTCGATGCTGACCGCAACCACAGTCGCCGACGAGATCCTGGAGTTGAAGCGGCGGCGGAACGCCGTCCTGCTGGCGCACCACTACCAGGAACCGGAGATTCAGGAGCTGGCCGACGTGATCGGCGACAGCCTCGAGCTGGCGCGCAAAGCGCGGGAGTTCTCGGGCGAGGTGATCGCGTTCTGCGGCGTTTGGTTCATGGCCGAGACCGCCAAGGCGCTGAATCCCAAGCGGATCGTCGTGGTTCCCGATCCCAAGGCGACGTGCAGCCTGGTGGAGGGCTGCCCGGCCGGGCCGGTGCGCGAGTTCCGCCGCCGCAATCCGGACCACGTGATTGTCAGCTACATCAACACTTCCATCGAGGTGAAGGCCGAAAGCGACATTCTGTGCACCTCGCGCAATGCGGTCGCGGTGGTGAACTCCATCCCAGTGGAAAAGCCGGTGCTTTTCCTGCCGGACGCCAACCTGGGCGCCTGGGTCCGGAAACAGACGGGCCGGCGGAATATGCAAATCTGGCAAGGCAGTTGCGTGGTACATGCCACCTATCCCGCGCGGCGCGTGGCGGAGGCCAAGACGGAGCATCCGCGGGCCAAGATCGTGGCGCACCCGGAGTGCCCGGAATCGGTGCTCGCCATGGCGGATTTCGTGGGCTCGACTACCGAGATCGTCGAATGGTGCGCCTCGAGCGACGCGCCCGAGTTCATCGTCATGACCGAAAGCGGCGTGGCCTATTCGCTGGAACGGAATTCGCCCGGCAAGCGCTTCTGGTTCGTGGCCAACGAGAACTGCAATTGCAGCGATTGCCCGTACATGAAGATGAACACACTGGAGAAGCTGCGCGATTGCCTGCTGAACCTGGAGCCTCGCGTGGAGCCGGCGGCGGACCTCATGGCGCGCGCGATGGTTCCGCTCGAGCGCATGCTCGCTCTCAAGTAAATGGCGCCGCCGCTGGTCGATTCCTTCGGACGGGTCCACGATAACCTCCGGGTGAGCGTTACGGACCGGTGCAATGTCCGCTGTTTCTACTGCATGCCGGAAACCGAAGTGCGGTTCGTGAAGCGCGGCGAGATTCTGGATTTCGAGGAGATCGAGCGCTTCGCGCGCATCGCCGCCGGCCTCGGAATCACGAAGCTGCGGGTGACGGGCGGAGAGCCGCTGCTGCGCCGCGGCCTTCCGTCGCTGATCCGCGGCCTGGCCTCCATCCCCGGAATCGCCGACCTGGCGCTGACCACCAACGGCGTGTTGCTTTCCGAGCTGGCCGCCCCGCTCTACGACGCGGGCCTGCGGCGCATCAACGTGCACCTCGATACGCTCGACCGGGAGCGGTTCGTGCGCATTACCCGCCGCGACGAGCTCGGCCGCGTGCTGGCCGGGATCGAGGCCGCGCGGCGCCTGGGCTACCGCATCAAGCTGAACGCGGTCGCGGTGAAGAACCTGGTGGAGCCGGACATCGCGCCGCTGGCGCGGTATGCGCGCGAGAACGGGTACGAAGCGCGGTTCATCGAGTTCATGCCGCTTGACGCGCAAAACCTGTGGGACCGTTCCAAGGTGCTGCTGGCGGACGATATCATCGAGACGCTCTCGCGCGAGATCGCGCCGCTCGATCCCGTGCCCGATCCCGACCCGCGCGCGCCCGCTTCCGAGTACGCCTACGCCGATGGCGGCGGACGGGTGGGCTTTATCGCCTCGGTGAGCAAACCCTTCTGCCTGAACTGCAACCGGCTCCGTCTCACCGCCGACGGCAAGCTGCGGTACTGCCTGTTCGCCCTTGAGGAAGACGACGTGAAGACGCCCATGCGCGCCGGAGCCTCCGACGAGGAGATCGCCAATCTGATCCGCCGCAACGCGGCCGGCAAGTGGGAAGGCCATGAAATCAACTCCTCCCGGTTCGTGGCTCCTCCGCGCCCGATGTACGCCATCGGCGGCTGAGTGAGGCTGACCTCCCAGTCTGTTGGGGAGGGCCCGCGGAATTTCACGAGAAACACCGACGGCGCGCCCTGGTTCGCTCCCGTGGAGTGGGCCTTCGGCCTGCCATGCCCGCTTTCGTGCGGGCATCCGCCAGCCGAGAGGATGCCGCCAGGAATGGCGGCATGGCAAGCCGGAGGCTCGCTCCACGAAGGGGCGCCGACGCCTGCGCTGGTTCTTCGGCCCGGTCTGCCTTCTTGCCCCAAGCAGGCCGAGAGCCCGACGCCGGTTTCGCGCCGCGCGGGAATTCAGCCGATTTCGGATCAATCGTTCTGATATGATGTTGCTTCACTTCGAGCGAACCGAGGCTCCCGATGCAACTCCACGCCGTCGATATCGCGATTATCGTCGCTTTTCTCCTGACTTCCGTTCTGGTGGGCTACTGGGTCTCGCACCGGGCCTCCCGGGACACGAAAGCCTATTTTCTCGGCGGCAACGTCCTGCCATGGTACGTGCTGGGGGTATCGAACGCGTCGGGGATGTTCGATATCGCGGGGACCATGTGGCTGGTCTACCTGCTGTTCATCTACGGACTCAAGAGCGTCTGGATTCCGTGGCTGTGGCCGGTGTTCAACCAGATCTTCCTGATGGTGTACCTTTCGGCGTGGCTGCGGCGCTCCAACGTGACGACCGGCGCGGAGTGGATCACGACCCGGTTCGGCACCGGCCGCGGCTCGCGGCTCTCGCACCTGATCGTAGTGGTCTTCGCGCTGGTCAGCGTGATCGGGTTCCTTACGTATGGGTTCAAGGGCATCGGAAAATTCGCCACGGATTTTCTTCCCTGGCACCTGTCCGCCAATCAGTACGCACTAATCCTGATGGCCATCACCACGTTCTACGTGGTGAAAGGCGGCATGTTCAGCGTGGTAATCACGGAAGTGCTGCAATTCTGCCTGCTCTCCATCGCGTCCATCGCCATCGGCGTGATCGCGATGGCGCGGGTCTCGCCGGAGGCGTTGCGGCGCGCGATTCCCGCCGGGTGGGACCAGATCTTCTTCAGGTGGCATCTCAACCTCGACTGGTCGGGGCTGATCGCGGCGGTCAACACGAAAATCCAGCAGGATGGGTATTCGATTTTCGGCTTCTTCTTCGTGATGATGCTGTTCAAGGGAATCCTGCTGAGCATCGCCGGTCCCGCGCCCAACTACGACATGCAGCGGATTCTGTCGACGAAGAACCCGCGGGAAGCGTCGATGATGAGCGCGGTGGTGAACGTGGTCCTGAACGTGCCGCGCTATTTCATGATCACGGGTCTCACCATTCTGGCCCTGGCGTTCTATAGCGACAAGATACGCGCCATGGGTTCGGGCATGGATTTCGAAATGGTGCTCCCGGATGCGCTCAGCCATTTCGTTCCCATCGGTCTTCTGGGCGTTCTGGTGGCGGGCCTGCTGGCGGCCTTCATGTCGAACTTCGCGGCCACGGTGAATTCGGCGCCGCCCTACCTGGTGAACGACATTTACCGGAAATTCATCAATCCGCAAGCCAGCGAAAGGCTCTGCGTCCGGCTGAGCTACGTGGCCTCCTTCGCGGTTGTGGCGCTGGGTATTTCCATCGGATGGTTCGTGGGATCCATCAATTCCGTAATCCAGTGGATCGTCTCGGCGCTGTGGGGCGGCTACACGGCGGCGAACGTGCTCAAGTGGTACTGGTGGCGGTTCAACGGCTACGGGTACTTCTGGGGCATGCTGACCGGCATTGCGGCGTCCATGGTGATCCCGGTCGTGCTGCCCACGGTGCAACCGCTGAACGCCTTCCCGCTGATCCTGGGGATTTCCACGGTGGGCTGCCTGGTTGGCACGTTCATGACCAAGCCCGAGGACGATGAGGTGCTGAAGGGCTTCTACCGGCGCGTGCGGCCGTGGGGTTTCTGGGGTCCGATTCTTGCGAAAGTACAGAAGGACGATCCGTCTTTTCAGCCCAATCCGGATTTCGTGCGCGACATGTTCAACGTGGTGGTGGGGATCGCCTGGCAGACCAGCCTGATCGCATTGCCGATCTACGTCGTCATCCGGCGCTACAACATCGCCGAGATCGCCTTGGGGGTGGTCCTGGCGGCGTCCCTGGTCCTGAAGTTCACCTGGTACGACCACCTGAAGAAGATGTACACGGAGACCCCGGCGCCAAACGCGGCGGCGGCCGGCTAAGGGTCCGTTCCGGAACAGCCGCGCCGGCGGCTGGTGTGGAAGGCGCCATGATGGGTGCGCGGGTGGCAGGGGTGATCGCGGCGGCGGCGGCGCTTGTGGCGCTGGCGGTTGCGGCGGAGTGGTCGTTGCGCGTGGGTTGGGCGGACTACCTGGCTCAGCGGGAGACCCAAGAGGCAACCGAGAAGGCGCTGCGGTGGACGCCGTCCCAGGCTCTTTATTACTACCGGCTGGGGGTGCTGGCGGCCGAGAAGGACCCGGCGAAATCCATCGCGGCGCTGGAGCGGGCAGTGGCGCTCGATCCGAGCGATGCGGGCTCATGGATCGAACTCGGGCTTCAGTTGGAAGCGAACGGGAAAGCGGATGCGGCGGAGCGCTGCCTGCTGCGCGCGGCGGAGGTGGATCGGCAGTATCTTCCGCGGTGGACGCTGGCCAACTTCTATTTCCGGCGGCAGGACACGGAGAAGTTCTGGACGTGGGCGAGGTCGTCGGCGGAGATGGTCTACAGGGATGCGACGCCGTTGTTCCGGCTTTGCGGATACGTGACCGAGGACGGGCAGTTGATCGAGCGCCTGGGAATCGTCAAGCCGGACGTGCAAGCCGGTTACCTGGCCTACCTGCTGGACCACAGACGCCTGGAGACAATCATGCCGGCGGTGCGCAAGGTGATGGGGCAGGGCCGAAAGGCCGATGTCCCGCTGCTCATGGCCGCGTGCGACCGGTTGCTCGACGATAGGCGGATCCTGGGAGCCATAGAGATCTGGAACGGGCTGGCGCAACGGCGCGATATCCCGTTTGGAACCGTGGACACCGATGCGGGCCCCATGCTCACCAACGGAACATTCGCGAGCGCCCCGAGTTCGCGGGGTTTTGACTGGCGGTTGCCCGCCACCGAGGGCGTGAGCGCATCGGAAGAGGAGCATCCCGCGGGGTTGCGCTTGACGTTCTCCGGAAGTCAGCCTGAGCAGTGCGAGATTCTGGCGCAGTTTCTGCCGGTGCGGGAGGAGACGTCATACGTTTTGAGGTTCACGTATCGGACGTCCGGGATAGAACCCGGCGCGGGTCTGAGGTGGCGGGTAACGGAGGCGAGCGGCGGCGGGGCGCTGGCGGAAGGAGATAGCCTGTCGTCGGAAGAACAGAAGGAGGATCGGATCTCATTTCGAACGCCGGCGGGTGGCCGGCTGGCCCGGATCGCGCTGGAATACCGTAGGGCCGCGGGAACGACACGGACCGAGGGCTTCGTCGTGCTGCGCAGGGTTGACGTCAGGCCCGTGGACTGATGTCAAGGGTTTTCCCGAGATTCCACCGTGCTTGCCGCCAACTCATTTGTATTCAGCGTATTGCTGTTTGCCGGAAGTGGCATCGCGCGATACGGCTCGATTGGCCCGGAAACCTCATTAACCGAAATTGAAATCGGGGCGGCGCCCACCGGGGGCGCGGGGCCGAATTGTTCACGCTTGTTCATTCTCAATGGCATACGCCATGGCAGCGTGCTGCCGGACGGGCGAGAGTCGGGCGCGGCGTCCGCCCCTGTTCCGCGGGCTTGTATGAAAAGACCCGGCGCAGGAAGAAAACGGGGGATTCGCGACCAAATTATCGTTTGACACTCGCGGGACAAAATGTTATGTTTAATGCGGTTAGCGGACATATGCTGAAACTGACGATTTCTCTTGTTGCCGTCGCTTGCCTCCTCGTCTTGGCGGCGGCGCCTCCCTCCATCGGTATTGTCAAGTCTACTGGCGAGTTCCGTGTCAATGGCTCCGCCATCTCCGGCAACAGCACCCTATTCGACGGCGACGTTGTGGAAACCGCCCGCGCGCGTTCCGTCGTTCAGCTCGCCGACAGTCAGTTGACCCTTATGCCCGCGTCTCGCGCGCGCATCTTCCGCGGCCGCACGGTCCTTGAGGAAGGTTCCGGGATTCTTTCCGCGGATCAAAGTCAGTTCGTGGAAGCCGCCACTTTGCACATCGTTCCCGCGGCGCAGAAGTCCGTCGTGCAGGTGGAAATCTCCGCTCCAAACCGTGTTTCCGTCGCCGCGCGCGATGGCGCCGCCGAAGTTCGCAACTCCTCCGGCGTGCTGGTCGCCAGCTTGCGTCCCGGCATGGCGCTCGCGTTTCAGCCCCAAGCGGCCGCCGCATCCGCCGTCAAGATGACCGGCAACGTGTTTTCCCGTGGTGGCAGGTTCTTTCTGACCGATTCCAATACCAACGTCACGTTCGAATTGCGGGGACAGGATCTCGTAAAGTTCGTGGGCACGAGAGTCGAGATCACCGGCTCGGGCATCCCCGGGGCCGCCCCTGCGTTAGGCGCTTCGCAGGTCGTTTCGGTCAGCAGCATTAATGCGGTCGCCGCCGCGGCAGGCGCAGGCGCGGGCGCGGGTGCCGCTGGCGCCGCGGGCGGAGGCGCAGGAGCCGCTGGCGCCGCAGGAGCCGCTGGCGCCGCTGGCGCGGCAGGAGCCGCTGGCGCGGCTGGAGCCGGCGTGGGACTCGCTACCGGCACGATCGTCGCGATCGTCGGCGGCGTGGCCGTCGGTGGAACCGTGATCGGCCTCGCAGCCACTGGCGCTCTCAGCGGCACGTCTCCCGTCAGCCCGTAGCAGCGACTCGAGCGGGCGTTCATCCTTTTGGCCAGCAGGCACCGGATGTTACTCTGTCTGCGTGCATGTGGCGTTGGCGGCGCTCCTTTTCTTCGGCATCCTCACGGTTTGGGTTCCCGCCCTTTGGGCCGCTTCGGTCTTTGAAACCGGGATGTTCGCGCTCGCCGCGGCCGCCGTGCTCCGCGCGCGCCGCAACCCGCCTCGCTTTTCCTTTCCCCTTGTCCCCCTCTCCTTCGCCGTTCTTTGGGGCGTATTTCAATTGCTCTCCGGCCGCACTATCTACGCCTTCGATACCCGCAACGCCACGGTCCGATGGACCGCCTTTCTCGCCACCTTCTTTCTCGGCCTGTCCCTCTTCCACTCATCCCCGGTCCGCCACTGGTTCCGTTCCGCGATGCTCTGGTTCGCCTTTCTGGTGTCCGTCCTGGCCACGCTCCAAAGCTTCACCGCCGGCGGCCGCGTTTTCTGGCTTTTCCCCAGCGGGTACACCGACTACGTGATGGGTCCGATCCTGTCCCGCAATCAGTATGCGGCGTTTATCGAGGTAGCGCTGCCCATCGCTCTGTACCGGGCGTTGCGCCGCACGCGCGATTCCATGCTCTATTCGGGCATGGCCGCGGCCATGTACGCGTCGGTGATTGCGTCGGCATCCCGCGCCGGGACGGTTCTCGCCACGGCCGAAATCGTTGCCGTGCCGCTACTCCTCTGGGTGCAGGGCCGCGCGAGCGGGGCGGCGGCGCGATCGGCGTTTCTGCGCATGGCCGTGCTGCTTGCCGTATTCACCGCCATCGTGGGACCGGAGACCGTGTGGTCGAGGTACTGGGCGCCCGACCCGTTCGAAGGACGCCGCGAATTTGCCGTCTCTTCGCTCCACATGATCGCAGCTCACCCAGGGACCGGGACCGGCCTGGGCACATGGCCGACGGCTTACCCAGCCTACGCCATCACCGATGTTGGCGGTTTCGCGAACCAGGCCCACAGCGACTGGCTCCAGTGGGCGGCCGAGGGCGGCCTTCCTTTCGCCGCCGCCATGGCCGCGCTATTCGCATGGTCGCTCCGCCCCGCGTACCGCTCCATCTGGGGACTCGGGGTGGTGGCCGTGTTTCTGCACGCGGCGGTGGACTATCCGTTCTCCCGCCCGGCGCTGGGTTCGTGGACGGTCGTGATCCTGTCCATGCTGGCCGCGAGCGCTCCGTCCCGTGAATCCGGCGGGTTATCGAGCCAAGTATGAGACTGCACACTCTTCGCAATGGAAGGCGGAATTCCCGCATGTGCAGTCCGCGCGCCTCGAATGCTTGACGAACCGGCGGGGCGGCCCTCGCGGCGATCGAGCCGCTCCCAGTGACCGGCCAAGGCGGCCGTCACCTCGTCCAGGCCCAGCCCGAGCCGCTTGGCCTCCACGGCAAGCTGTTCCACTTCGCGGTCCAGCAGCCGGGAACGCTCCGCGGGAGACGCTGTGAACGGCTGCGCCACCACCGTGCCGGTGCCGGGCATGACTTCCAGAAGCCCTTCGTTCAAGAGTTGGGTGATCACTTTGTGAGCCGTGTTGGGATTGATTCTCAGCGCGGTGGAAAGCGTCCGCACCGAAGGGAAAGCGTCGCCGGGCCGGAGCTGGCCGGATATGAGCGCCTTTTTAGCCGCATACACCACCTGCTCGTAGAGCGAGGCGCCCGGCTGGAAGACGACCCGGAACGGTATCACGGGTGTATTATGACTGATAGTACACAGGCTGTCAAGAGCGAATTCTCGCCCGCCGCTCTTCCAGACCGTTCGCAAGCGCCAGGCTCCATTCCGCGAGGAAATGCGTAACAATCGCCGCGAAGAAGGCGGAAGCGGTCAGAGGCAGCAGGAAGGAAACCCCTCCCGCGAACGTCGGCGCGCCGGAAGCGTACGGGAAGATGGCGCCCAGGCCCTGCAAAAGCCAGAGCGGGTTCCTTCCTCCAAACCAGATGAATACGCAGCCTGCGGCGCCGATCCCAATCCCGAGAGCGGCGTAAACCTCGCCCGCGGTCCGCAAAAGGATCGAGACGAGTGCAATCGCCGCGAACGCCGAGTCTCCAAGTTCGCCAACCGCGGCGGCGCGCGCCCGGAGAATCCGGCCTATGAACAAAATGGCCGCGAGATAAATGGCCGCGAACAGCAGTCCTCCCACGGTCCCGCCGCCTGGCGAATGGAACATAACCCACAGCATCCGGATCAGCAGACAAGCCCCGCCAAGCACGGAGAAGACCGCCAGCGCTCGAAGCCCGGCCGCGGCGGTTTTCCGGGTGATCACAGGCCGCACCAAACGGGAAAGATCGTGATCGTGTGGAACCGGTCGCCGACAACCGCGTCTGCCCCGGTCCGGCAGCCGCGCTGAATCATCAGCGCCTCGGGCAGCGTCTTCCCCTGCCAGGACGAAGTGTATCCCACCCAGAAATGCGCCCCCCGCGCCTCATCGATGCTCACATCGCTCTTCACGTCAATCCTGGCCGCCTCCTTGGAGAGCTTCCGGAGATCCGCCGCGCTGAACGAAACCGCAAACCCGGTCTGCCGGCCGGATTTGAGAGTTTCCAGATAAAACCAGATTGGATAGTGCAGGTATTTGTCCACGGAAAAGAAAGGAAGCGGACCGGAGTTTCCCTCCTCCCGCGCGAGCATTTGGATTACCAGCGAATCGAAAGGCGTCTTCTTGTCGTCGCCTCTTACGTGGTGCTGAATCGCCAGGCATGCCCAAGCCGCGCACAGCACGGCTCCCGAAACCCGAACGGCGCGGGAGCGCGCGCGGTAGTAAGCGGATACGACCAGCATCAGGAGCGGCGCCACCAGAAAGATCAGGTGCCGATGGCCCCACACCGAACTGGACATGATCCGGGAGGCGCAGAAGGGAACTGCGATGGAACACACGGCAAAAAACAAGAGGAACCCCACCGTGCGCGCGTAGCGCCGGCCGTGCAAACGCCGCCGCTCAAGCCATGCCGCCGCCGCCGTGAGAATCGCCAGCGCCACCATCGCCGCTACCGCGAGCCGGCCTAACCCCGGAAACTCTCCGAAGCCCGCAAAATCCGAGGACAACCAGGTCAGGTCTTCTATCGTGGGCTTCTGAATCCACGAAAGATTCGACCCCAGTCCGCCTTTCGCGTAGGCATGCGTCGCCGCGAGGTACAGCCAGGGACTGAATGCGGCAAGTGTGATCCCCGCCGACAAGAACGCGCGCCGCAAATGCTCGCGCTTCCAGAGAATCACGTACCAGACTTCCAACCCCACGACAAGCCAGCCGTAATACTGCGAATAGACCAGAACCACGTTCACGAGCGTCAAGGCCGCGTACCTGCCGGCGCCCGAACGAAGGCCGGCCCGGATCGTCCGGTGAAACAGCCACAACGAGGTCAACGCGCAGAGCATCAACAGCGTGTACATCCGGACATGCTGCGAGTAGAAGATGAGATACGGGTGGACGGCGGCGATTCCCAGCGTGGTGTTGATCTCGACGGGCCGAAGGCGGAGCTCGCGGCCCAACAGAAGGATGGGCAAAACGGAAGCCACGGAAAACAGCGCCGGCAGCAACCTCACCCAGAGCAGCGAATCGTTGCCAAGGAACATCCAGATCTTCAGCAAGTAATAGAACAGCGGCGGGTGGATCGAGTCCGCCGCGGCGGCCGCGGTCAGCGCGGCCCAGCTTTGGCGCGAAACACCGACGCTGAAAATCTCGTCTCCGTCCAGGCAGACTGCCGCGAGATGGTACAACCGGGCAGCCAGATATATCGCCGCGAGAGCCAGAAAGACCCACTTCTGAGTCTCCCAGGACGTCCAGTCTCCCGACCGGAGTGTAGAAGGCCGGAGGTCCGGCTCAACCGAGATCCGCTTCCCCGCCGCCAATCGTGAGCGCCTCCGTTTTCGGACGTACACACTATAATAGTCGCTAGCGCGTCCGTGGAAGCCGAATCCGAAGGCGGCGCGCGATTCCCGTGCTTTACGGTCAGTTTCGAGGAGGGCAAATGACATCCGATCAGAACCGCCGCAAATTCATCGCCACCGCTGCCGGCGCCGCTGCGTTCACCATCGTTCCCAGGCATGTGCTGGGAGGGCAAGGCTTCGTCGCTCCCAGCGACAAGATCACCCTGGCGCACATCGGGATGGGTACCGAGGGTTTGCGGGAGATGGTGCAACAACTGCTTCCCATGCCGGAGATCCGGATCGTCGCGGTATGCGACCCCAGCAAGGACGCGGTCGGGTACCGGGATTGGGATAGCGCCGGACTCTTGAACACCATCCGCAGGGCCATCGGGAAGCCGGACTGGGGCTTCAGCGGGACCATTCCAGGCGGCCGGGACGCCGGCAAGGACATCGTCGAGTCCTACTACGCCAAGGACCAGACCAGCGGTACGTACAAAGGCTGCGCCGCCTATGCGGATTTCCGGGAACTGCTCGACAAAGAGAAGGACCTCGACGCGGTCAAGATCATGACGCCGGACCATCTCCACGGACTCATCGCCATCGCCGCCATGAAGAGGGGAAAGCACGTAATCGTGCATAAGCCCATCGCCAACCGCCTGAAAGAAGCCAAGCTGGCGATCGACACCGCGCGGGCCAAGGGCGTGGCCACGCACTTCATGCCGTGGGACGCCAACGGGTCGATGGACCAGGTGATGGCCTGGATCAAGGACGGTTCCATCGGCGCGCTGCGCGAGATCCACAACTGCACGAACCGCCCGGTCTGGCCGCAATACGCCACCCTCCCCAACGATACGCCGCCGGTTCCCCCGAATTTCGATTGGAATCTGTGGTTGGGCCCCGAGGCGGACCGCCCCTACCACCCGAACTACACCCACATGGTGTTCCGCGGCTGGTACGACTTCGGCGGCGGCTCCATGGCCGACATGGGCCACTACAGTCTGTGGACCGTGTTCAATGCGCTCGATCTGCAAGGTCCAACCAGTATCGAGCCGATGCTGAGCCACCAGTGCGAACTCCGGGCGGGCGTCTCCACCACCATCGGCAACGATTTCTCCTTTCCCACCGCCAGCGTGACCCGCTTCAAGTACCCGGCGCGCGGAAACCGGCCCGCGGTGGATCTTTTCTGGTACGATGGCGGGTTTCAGCCGCCGTTGCCGGACGAGTTGGAAGAGGACCACCGGCAAATCCCCGCCGAGGCCATGATGTTCGTCGGCGACAAGGGCAAGATCCTGGCGGGCTTCCACGTCGAAAACCCGAGGCTGATTCCGGAGCGCAGAATGCAGGGAATCGCCGCTCCGCCGGCGCCCGCCAGACGGGGCCAGGGCGGACAAGGCGGCCAGGGCGGGCAGGGAGGATCGCCCGGACTTCGCCAATGGGCCGCGGCCTGCAAAGGCGGCCCGCAATCTCCCGGGAGCTTCCTGAACGCCTTCCCGATTTCCGAGGCCGTCAACCTGTACGCCGTCGCCTTGCGCGCCGGCCGAAGAATCCTGTACGACCCGGAGAACATGAACATCACAAACGTTCCGGCCGCGAATAAATACCTGTCGCGCGAATACCGGCCGGGCTTCGACCCGGCGACGGTGTAGGTGGGGCAGGCCTCCCGGCCTGCCTTCTTCTTGGAGGACTAAATCATGCGCACAATTTCCAGACGGCGGTTGCTCGGCGGCGCGGCAGGCGCCGCCGCGGCGGGGTATCTCTCATCCGGCGCGCTGAGAGCCGACCCGCTCGGGATGCCCATCGGGACCCAGACCTGGCCGGTCAGAGACCTGATCGTGAAGGATTTCCCCGGCACGCTCAAGATGCTGGCGGACATCGGATGCTGAACCATCGAAATGTGTTCGCCGCCCGGATACGGGTGGAACAACCTGGTAAGCATGAAGGCCGCGGATGTGAAGAAGACCATCGAGGCCGCCGGGCTGCGCTGCGTAAGCTGCCATTACCAGTTCCAGGAGCTCAAGCAGAACCTGGACGACAGGATCGCCTACGCCAAGGAACTGGGCCTCACGCAGATGATCCTTTCGACCTTCGGCCTCCCCAACGCCGCCACCATGTCCGACTGGGCGAAGGCCGCCGGCGAGCTGAACAAGATCGGCGAGCGGACGCGGAAGGCCGGCATTCAGCTCGGCTTCCACAACCACAACTTCGAATTCCGGGAAATCGACGGCGTGCTCATCTACGATCGCCTGATGACCGAGTTCGATCCGAAGCTGATCAAGATGCAGTTCCAAGTCGCCGTGATCAGTCTCGGCTACAAAGCCGCGACCTACCTCAGGGAATATCCCGGGCGGTTCATTTCCCTGCACCTCGCCGACTACGCCCCCGCCGAGAAAAAGCAGGTGGCCGTCGGAAAAGGCGCCGTCGATTGGAAGGATCTGTTCAAAGCCGCCAAGAAGGGCGGCATCAAGAACTACTTCGTCGAAGTCGATCTGGACGCGCTCAAGCAGAGCATACCCTACTTGCGCGCTCTGAAGGTTTAGCGCCGGGCGCGCGCGGCTCGAGTCTGAGCCGCGACCGTAAGGGAGCGGTTTGCCGGTGCGTCAGTGAATTCCCGAGGAAGTTCACGTGCTGGCGCATGTGCCCGGCGCCATGTGCCAGGCCAACCAGCGACGTGTTCAATCGCCGGCAACCGCATCGGAGCGGTTGTCAATGCTATCTCACGACGAGCCCTTAGTACCCGAGCAGCGGCGCCAGCCTGGCGCGTACCTCGTCGATCACGTCGTCTGGGCAGTGCCCGAGTCTTTCGGCGCGGCGCGCCTTCCAGTCGACGCTCTTTACGTGGTCGGCCAGGATGACGCCGCTGGCGCCATGGCCGGCGGGAACGGCCACTTCGAACGGGTATCCCTTGGCCTGATTCGTGATAGGGCATGCCAGCGCCAGGCCGGATTTCGCGTTGTATATTCTCGGACTCAGCACCAGCGCTGGGCGCCGCCCTGCCTGCTCGCGGCCGGCTTGAGGGTCGAACGTCAACCAAACGAAATCGCCGGCCTCCGGTACAAACGCCGCCCTCACCAGGACTCCTCGCCTTGCGGCCGTCCCCAGTCTGTTTCCCGGTGACGATTCCTGGGTGTGATCCGGGCGACGAGTTCCGACAGTTCGTACCTTCGCCGGGTTGGGCGCACGACGATGCCGCCGTCGCCGTCGAGGGCCAGCGCCACGCAATCTCCCTCACCGAGGCTGGCCTGTCTGGCTATCGCCAGCGGAATCCGGACGGCCAGACTGTTCCCCCATCTCGAAACCCTGGTTTCATTTCGCATATGTATCTACTTTGAGTATACATCCGGTTGCCACGCAATCCACGCCCGGCGCGCCCGGCCTCCGGGCTTGGAGTCGGCGGCAAGCCGCCCCGCCCTCCTACCGCCTCCCCGCCTTCGCGTGCAACTCCTCGATCCCCGCGTTCACCTGCGCCATCCGCTTCGTGAGCGTCTCCCATGGAGTGAAATCGACCCGCACCACGCCGTAGTTGCTATTCTCGCCGTCCAGCCGCCGTCCTTCCTTGGGTTCGTCGCGGTACTCGAACCAGTGGTAGCCCACGCATCCGGGCAAGGCGGCCAGGGCTTCCACGTACGTCCGGAAACCCGTGGCGCGGTCTTCCTGCGTGGCCACGGGTTTCGCCGCCCCTTTCGTATTCGGCAGGCCGCTGTCCATCGCCTTGAAACTGAACTCGGTGATCATGGTGGGCTTGCCGGTGAGCTTGGTGATCTGCTCCAGGCGGTCGACGGGCGGAGTCGAGTTGTAGCTGTGGAAGGAGATGACGTCGAAATACTCGCCCACGGCGGCGATCACCGAATCGCCCGGATAGCCCGCGAAACGACAGCCGAGAATCATGTGGTTGGGGTCGTATTTGCGGATCGCGTCGTGGGTAACCCGGCCATACTCCTTGGCCACCATGCCGAGGAAATCGTTCTGATCGCCGTCGGTCAGGCTGCCGGGCGAATGGCCGCGCGCGTTGATGAACCCGGACGCCTTCAGGAACCCCGCCGAAGTCTCCGGCATCTTGAGGTAGCCTTCCAACAAGCTCTCCCCCGACCGCCAGTCTTTTCCCCAGCGAAGCTCGTTGTCCGTGAAGTAGCCGAGCAGCCACGGGTCCTTGGCGCGCGGCGCGCACATTCTCTGGGCCACCCGGTCGGCCGCGTCGCGGAACTCCTGGCTGAAGTAATCCACCACGCCGCCTTTCAGCCAGACATCGCGCTGGACGCCGGCCGCGACGTTGATCACCGGAGCGTAGGCGATCCCGGTGGTATAGAGCTGGCTCGCCGACCATGCTCCCGCCGTGTTGAAATTCCACCCGTGCAGTTGGCCCGCGGCCGTGGCTGCCCACGCGGCCAGGTCGTCCGGCGCTTTCGGCGACGAATCGGCCTCGGGCGCATAGCTCACGTTGTCGACGCCTTTCGAGAAAAAGGCGTTGCCTTCGGGCGTCACCAGCCACCACCGGCCCTCGATCCGCTGGGCATGGAAGAAGCCCGTCTTTTCGCCCTTCAAATTCCGCCAGCCGCCGTATGCGTCGTATTCGTTCGCATAGGGCGCCGCCAGCGCCGCGAAGAACGCCAGGGCCAGGAGTGAAACCGTCGTGCGTCGCATAAACTATCCTCCTACGCCGTTTCACCGGCGCTGTCAAGCGGGAAAGAACGCCGACCCGAAATGCGGATTCATCGGCTTCGGGCGGTCCTCCGGCGGGCGGCTTCCCGATCCCGAGCCGGGAACGCGCGACCCGCGGGACCGATTCTCGCTCGGGTTCCGGCCGCTGTCGGCCGCCTAATAACTCAGCGTTCCGCTTCGCGGCTCTTCTTCGGGATTCGGCAGGTACAACGTCTTGCAACGCTCGCAACGGTAGATTTCGGCGCCGGCCCCGTACTTGCTCTTCACTTCGTCGCCGAAGAAGTACCAGCGTTTCAAATGGCCCGCGCAGAGCTTGCCCTTCTCGTCTTTTTCGCCGCAGGCGCGCATGCGGAGCAGGCGCCGCTTGACCTTTGTGCCGTCACTGAGCGTGGCGGCCAGCTCCGCCACCGGAGCGGGCCTGTCGGACGCCGCGTATTTCGGGTTCGCCATATTGAAACCCCGAGTATACCAGCCCCGTGACACACGGGCGCCCCGCACTCTTGTCTCATGCAAGATGAGCCTGAACCGAGGCCCGGATTCTCACACAAGATGAGCCTGAAGGGGAAAGATCGGGATGCTGGGTATTGATCATCAGCATGGACGATTCGGAAGCCACCAGCCTGGAGCAGATCCGG
>CAIRXZ010000297.1 GCA_903882645.1 uncultured Acidobacteriia bacterium
AGCGAATCGGGCTTAACCCTTTTGCCTGCAATCCGGGAATCTGAAAACCGCTGTGGTGAAGACCTACCCTCTTCCACTCCGCCGGTTTTTCTGGCATTCTGCGGTTTCAATGTTTTTGCGCAGGACGAACCGCAAGAAGGATGGCAAGGACCACCGCAGCCTACAGGTGAGACTGAGCGGACTGGAACTGCGGCGGCCGCGCCTGTTCGGCAACTGCTGGCTGGGTTGCGAGATCTGGCGCCAACTGGGGCTGGACGAGTTCTGGCAGCGGCGCTTGCCGGACGGTCGCGAGGCCGTAAGCTGGGCGAAGGTGCTGGAGTTGTTGGTGATCAACCATCTCATCGATCCAGCCGGTGAGTTCCGTGTGCACCGGCAGTGGTTCCTGTCGACCGCCATGGACGAGTTGCTGAACATCGATTATGCGGTCGCGGAAAAGGACCGGCTGTACCGTTGCCTGGACCGGGTGTTGGAGCACAAGCAAGATCTGTTCGTGTGGTTGCGAGGGAAGTGGGCCGACCTGTTTCAGGCCGACTTCGAGGTACTGCTCTACGATTTGACGAGCACCTATTTCGAAGGCGCCATGGAAGAGCACTATCTGCTTCGCTCCAACCTTACCGGCGGCGATCCCACCGTGCTGTGGTCGCGCTACGTGCAACTGACTCAGATCGAATCCGTTTTTCGAAGTCTGAAAAGCGAGCTCGGGATTCGGCCGATCCGCCATCAACTGGAGCATCGCGCCGACGCCCACATCCTGGTCGCCTTCTTGGCCTACTGTCTTCAAGTGACGCTGAAGAACCGGCTGATGATGCACGCGCCGGAGCTGACGTCCTCAGCCGTAATGGACGCGCTGGCGACGATTCAAATGATCGACGTGCATATTCCGACCGTCGATGGACGCTGGCTGATCCTTCCCCGCTACACCCAACCGGAAGCCGATGCCCGTCTGGTGCTCGGCAAGCTCAAGCTCGCCCTGCCCGCGCAACCGCCCCCTCGCACCACCGCAGATCCTGCCATCGGAGCCGCTGCGGCGGCTGGCCGGCAGCCCTGTTTTGTGGTGAAGACCTTTCCATAGCCTCTACTGATTCTTCAGGACTTAAGTGCCGCTCCGGCCGCGAATTGCAAAGTTGGGTTAACTCGCCCCGGCGCGCGGCTTTCATCGCCGCGACGGTTTCGGCGTTGGGATTGAGCGGCTCGAAGGGCAGGGCCTTTTCCGCCGCCACGCGCACCAGCAGCAGGCGAAAGGCATCCGACACGGTGAGACCGATTCTCTTCAGCGCCGCAGAGGCTTCCCTCTTGGTGCGTTCATCGATACGGGCGCGAACGACAGAACTGCCAGTCACGAGGTTAATTCCCTCTTGAGCTCCATTGCAGCCCAAACGCCGAAAAACCTCACGCTTCCCGACGTTGCGCTGCAAAACCCCGCTGTTGAGACGCTGGGGCCGCGCCAGATTCGGCTAAACTGGACTGGGCCCTTTGTGGACATTCCTTTTGACGAGATTCTCCGCCGCATCGCCGAGGTGGGCCCAGGTCTGCACAACGCGGGCGCCTTCCCGGCGCGGACATTGGAAGCCATCGCGCATGCCGCCCGCGGACGCCGGATCCGCGCCTCGGCTGAGACCGGTTCCGGCGCCAGCACGCTCTTGTTCTCTCACCTGAGCGAGCGCCACACGGTCTTCGCCTTGGATGGCGGCAGCGGCAGCGTCGCCAATGTGCGCCGGTCGCCGCTCCTGCGCCCGAATGTGGTCACTTTCGTGGAGGGCCCCAGCCAGGCCACTTTGCCGCGACACCGCTTCACGGAGAAACTGCAACTGGTCCTTATCGACGGACCGCACGGCTACCCGTTCCCGGACCTCGAGTATTACTATCTCTACCCCCACTTGGATACCGGCGCTCGATTGATCCTCGACGACATTCACATTCCCACGGTCCACAACCTCTTTCGGTTTCTGCGGCGGGATGCGATGTTCGAACTGGATGAGGTCGTTCAAACGACCGCGTTCTTTGAGCGCACGGGCGCGCCGGCGTTCGACCCTTTCGGAGATGGCTGGTGGCGACAGAACTACAACGCAAGGCCGCTCTTGCGTTACACGTGGAGGGAGGGGGTTAAGAGCCTCTTGCCGCCATCCGTGCGGAGACCCCTGACGCGGCTCAAGCATGGCCTGGCGCGCCGATTCCCCCCTTGCGCCGTGGAAATTCTCGCCCCTCATCGGGGGGCTGTGGTGGGGAGCGCCGGCATCGCCGAAGGTTCCGCCGCGCTGCCGGCCGACTCGTATCTTTGGATCCTGGTCCACCGCAAGGATTTTGACGGTTGGTGGCCCCAAGGCGCGGGGCCCGCGCGGTTGGACCGGAACCGGTGGAGCGCGCCGGTCAGTTTCGGCGGACCGCAAGATGGCGGCTTCGATTTCGAAATTGCGGCTCTCGCCGTCGGGCCAGCGACCCACGAACTGTGGACCGACTGGGTAGCGCAAGCTAAGGAAACCGGCCTGTTTCCTCCGGTGCGGCTGCCATCCCCCGCTTTCGTGCTCGGAGAGGCATATCGAACCGTGACAAGAGCACGGTAGAACCGAAGTCCACACTCCACGGCGACGGCGTGGAGAGAACCGTGCGCTCCTAATGCGGGACGAGGCGGCTCCTGCCGGAGCAAGCGATCGGGTTCAGTTCAGTCTTGGCGCGTCTCACTGCGGGTAAGTCTTGCGACACCGCGCGGAGCTTGTAGAATTGGGCCTTCGAGCGTCGCAAAAGTCCGTCCCAAAGTCGTTTGCGAGATCTCGCCTCTTGGCACGCGGCATGGCGCCCGCGACGACGATTTCGGCATCGAGTCGCGCGCCTTCCGCACGGAACCTTATCGTCGCCGCGCCCGTCCCGCTTGCCGGCCCTATGCTCGCCTTGCGGAGCTCGATTTCCGCAGGTTGACGGAAAACACTACAGTATATTAGGATTTGATTGTATTGTTAAGCTTACGGGAGTTATCCTGCCCTCCAGGGAACGGGATGCCAAACGGCTCTAGCTGCGTAGTTTGGAGCGCGCCGGCGTGAAACCGCGGCCAGTGAGAGCGCTGGTCTGCGCGGCCGCGGCGTTGCTGGCGGCCGGGCTGGCGGCGCAGGAACCCAAGCCGCTGCCCGGGTCGGAGGAATGCCTCAACTGCCACGATTCGGGCCGGAGCACGGGCAAGCGCGAAGCCGGAATGCCGCCAGCCTTCGACGCGGCCGCTCTACGGGCCTCTCCGCACGCCGAAGTGGAATGCAAAGCGTGCCATGCCGATCTCGCCGAGGTCAAGGAGTTTCCCCACCCCGAGAAGCTGAAGCCGGTGGAGTGCGGCTCCTGCCATACCGGCGAGCAGGCGCAGTTCGCGGACAGCCTGCACGGGCGGGCCATCGCGCGCGGCGATAAGCTGGCGCCCACGTGCAAGCTCTGCCACGGCACGCACACCGTCAAGCGCCCTTCCGCCCAGGGTTCGCCCACTTCCACCATGGAGATCCCCCGGCTCTGCGGCCAGTGCCACAAGGAAGGCACGTCCGTCTCGCTGACGCGCCAGATTCCACAGGCGAACATTCTGGGCAACTACATGGACAGCATCCATGGCAAGGGTCTCTACGAGCAAGGCCTTACCGTGACGGCGGTGTGCACCAGTTGCCATACCGCCCACCAGGTGCTGCCCCACACGGACGCGAGGTCCTCGATCGCCAAGCTGAATATCGCCAAGACCTGCACCAAATGCCATGCGCAAATCGAAGCCGTGCATCAGAAGGTGATCCGCGGCGAATTGTGGGAGAAGCAGCCGGGCCTGATACCAGCCTGCGTGGACTGCCACGAGCCACACAAGATCCGCAAGGTCTACTATCCGCAGGGCATGGCAGACATGGATTGCCTGAGCAGGTGCCACGCGGACCCCGAGCTAAAAACCATCCGCGACGGCAAGACCGTATCCCTGTTCGTGAAGCAGGATGAGCTACAGCACTCGCGCCACGCCAAGGTGGCCTGCATACAGTGCCACACCGGCAGCACGCCCTCCTCCAACGAGCGGCCGTGCAAGACCGTGATCGCCAAGGTGGATTGTTCGAACTGCCATCCCAATCAAATGACCGATTACCGCCAGAGCACGCATGGGCAGTTGGCCGCCAAGGGCAGTCCCGACGCGCCCGGGTGCAGCGATTGCCACGGCAGCCACGGCATCCTGGGAAGAATCGATTCGAATTCTCCGACCTACTCGCGGAACGTCCCGAACCTCTGCGCCGAGTGCCACCGCTCCGGCCAGAAGGCCGCCCTGCGGTACACCGGCAAGCAGCAGAACATCGTCGAGAACTACACCGAGAGCATCCACGGGCGGGGCCTGCTCCAAGCCGGGCTTACGGTGACCGCCAATTGCGCCGACTGCCACAGCGCGCACCTGGAGCTGCCCGCCAGCGATGCGCGCTCGAGCGTGAACCGCGCCAACGTGGCCACGACCTGCGCCAAGTGCCACCGCGGCATCTATGAGGTGTTCATCGCGAGCGTTCACTCCCCCACCTCGCATCCCTCCTCGAAGCCGCTTCCGGTGTGCAGCGACTGCCACACCGCGCACAGCATAGAGCGCACCGACCTGTCGGATTTCCGGCTGCACATCATGGATCAATGCGGGCGCTGCCACGAAGCCATCACCGCGAGCTATTTCGAGACGTACCACGGCAAGATCTCCAAGCTCGGATATCTGAAGACCGCCAAGTGCTACGATTGCCACGGCTCGCACGACGTGCTGCCGGTGACCGACCCGCGGTCCAGGCTCAGCCGCAACAACATCGTCAAGACCTGCGCCCAGTGCCATACCAGCGCTCACCGCCAGTTCGCCGGCTACCTGACGCACGCCACGCATCACGACCCGGTCCGCTACCCCATCCTGTTCTACACGTTCTGGGGCATGACCACGCTGCTGCTGGGCACCTTCGCGGTCTCCGGAGCGCATACCGCGCTGTGGCTGCCGCGTTCGCTGCAATACCGGAGGAAGCTCATCCGGGAGCACGCGCTCGAAGGCCAGGTCTATGTGCGCCGCTTCCGGACCTACGAGCGCAACCTGCACCTGATGGTCATCACCAGCTTCCTGGGACTGGCCTCCACCGGCATGATCCTGAAGTTCTCCTATGCGCCGTGGGCCAGCGTGGGAGCGCGCCTGCTGGGCGGGTTCGAAGTGGCCGGCTGGATTCACCGCCTGTGCGCGCTGCTCACGTTCAGCTACTTCGGAGCGCACCTGTGGGACGTGCGCCGCAAACGCCGCGCGAGCGGCCTCGCGTGGCGCCGGTTCCTCACCGGCCCGGACAGCATGCTCTTCAACCGGCGCGACTGGAAGGAGTTTCGCAGCTCCCTCAAATGGTTTGTAGGCAAGGGTCCGCGTCCGGACTACGGCCGCTGGACCTACTGGGAGAAGTTCGACTACTTCGCCGTGTTCTGGGGCGTGGCGGTGATCGGCGGAACCGGAATGCTGCTTTGGTGGCCCACTCTCTTCACGCGCGTGCTGCCCGGTTGGGCGATCAACGTAGCCACCACGATCCATAGCGACGAAGCGCTGCTGGCCGTGGGCTTCATCTTCACGGTACACTTCTTCAATACGCACTTCCGCCCGGAGAAATTCCCCATCGATACCGTGGTTTTCACCGGCGGCGCGCCGCTCGAAGAGTTCAAGCAGGACCGGCCCAGGGAATATCGGGAGATGGTGGAGCGCGGAGAACTCGAGCAGAACCTGATGCCGGCGCCCGTCCCCCTGGCCGCCAAACTGTGGCGCCGCTTTGGCTTCACGGCCCTGGGCATCGGCCTGACGCTCATCGCGCTGATCGTTTACGCAATGGTGTTCGCGTACCGGTAGCCGTGCAAACGTCTTCGCAAGCCCTGTGGGGCAGGCCGCACTGTGTGGGGCAGGTTGGAAACCCGCGACCCGTGGGTCTGGTATCGGATCAGACTAGCCGCCTTCCATCTGAAAGCGGGCGATCTGGAGCGGTTGGCGCAAACCAGAGGAGACCAACTGGCCGGCAGATAACATGGCTGGAGGCGCTCGGCTTGTGAGGTGAATCCCTCGCGCAATGCCTGAAGCCACATTTCCACACGGGAGCCGTTCTCGCCGCCGATCTCACTGAACGCGCCAGGCCTCGCTTGACCTGTCAGCGGGCCGGAAGGCCATCCCCTTAGAACGTATACAGCAGCGTTCCCGGGACCGGTTCCGCCGGGGCCCCGGCGGTTACCGCGGCTTCGGCTTCCGCGTCGATCCGCCGGTAGTAGATGCCGGTGTCGCCGAGGTAGACTTCCAACTCCGAGGGGCGCGGAAGCGAACCCTGGATCAGCGCCTCCGAGAGCGGGTCCTCGATGTACTTCTGCAAGGCGCGGCGCAATGGGCGCGCGCCGTAGCTGCGGTCGCCGCACGTCTTTTCGAGAATGTACTTGGCGGCGTCCGGGCCGAGCTTGATCTTCACCTGTTTGGCCACCAGGTTCACGTTCACCTGCTCCACCATCAGGTCGATGATCTGGATCAGGTCCGGGTCGGTGAGCGAACTGAACAGAATCACGTCGTCCAGGCGGTTGAGAAACTCGGGGTTGAAGGCCTTCTTCACCTCGGCGCGCACCATCTCCTCGACCTTGTCGTCAACGCCGTCGCCCGACGGCGCGGAGAAGCCCAGGCGCCCGCGCTTCTCCAGGTACCGCGCGCCCAGGTTCGAGGTCATGATGACGATAGTGTTCTTGAAATCCACCTGGTTGCCGAGGCCGTCGGTCAATTGGCCGTCCTCGAACACCTGCAACAGGATGTTGTAAATGTCCGGGTGGGCCTTCTCGATTTCGTCGAGCAGGATGATGGAGTACGGGTTGCGCTTGACGCGCTCGGTGAGCTGGCCGCCCTCTTCGTAGCCCACGTATCCGGGGGGCGAACCGATTAACTTCGAGACCGAGTGCTTCTCCATGTACTCGGACATGTCGAAGCGCACCAGGCTCTTCTCGCTGCCGAAGAGGAACGCGGCCAAAGCGCGCGCCACTTCGGTCTTGCCCACGCCGGTCGGCCCCAGGAACAGGAACGATCCGGCGGGCCGGCTGGTGGATTTCAAACCCGCGCGCGAACGGCGGATGGCGCGCGCAAGCACGGAGATGGCCTTTTCCTGGCTGATGATGCGCTTGTGCAGCTCTACTTCGATGCGCAGGAGCTTGGCGATCTCTTCCTCTTTGATGGACGTCATGGGGACGCCCGTCCAGCGCGCCACCACGTCTTCGATATCGTCCTTGGTGACGCAGCCGGTCGAGGAATCGTCCAGGTTGTACTTCTCCCGCAGGAGGCGCATGTTCTCGCGCTCCTTGCGCTCCTCGTCGGAATAGAAGCGCGCCTTCTCGAACTCGTGGTTCGCTATGGCGTTCTCCATGCGGTGCACGATGAACTTGATGCGCTTCTGGATGTCCGCGAGGTCGGCGGGCAGCGTGGTTTGGCGGAGCTTCACGCGGGCGCCGGCTTCGTCGATGAGGTCGATCGCCTTGTCGGGCAGGAAGCGGTCGGGGATGTAGCGGCTGGAAGTGAAGACGGCGGTTTCGATGGCGTCGTCGGCGTAGGCCACGGCGTGAAACTTCTCGTAGCGGTCCTTGATGCCGAACAGGATCTTGATGGCGTCCGCCTCGCTCGGCGGCGGCACTTTCACGGCCTGGAAACGGCGTTCGAGCGAGCGGTCTTTCTCGATGGACTTGCGGAATTCGGCCGGCGTGGTGGCGCCGATGCACTGAATCTCGCCGCGGGAAAGCGCGGGCTTCAGGATGTTGGCGGCGTCGAGCGATCCTTCGGCCGAGCCGGCCCCCACCAGCGTGTGCAGCTCGTCGATGAAGATGATGGCGTTCTGGTTCTCCATCAGCTCCTTCATGATGGTCTTGAGGCGCTCTTCGAACTGCCCGCGGTACTTGGTGCCCGCCACGATCAGCGAAAGGTCCAGCGCCAGGATGCGCTTCTCGGCCAGGAACGAGGGCACGTCGCCCTCGGCGATGCGTTGCGCCAGCCCTTCGACGATGGCCGTCTTGCCCACGCCCGGTTCGCCGATCAGCACCGGGTTGTTTTTGGTCCGGCGGCACAGGATCTGGACGACCCGCTCCAGCTCGTAGTCGCGTCCGATGAGCGGGTCGAGGGTGTTGTCCATGGCGGCCTGGGTCAGGTCGCGGCTGAACTCTCCCAGCAGCGAACTTTCCTTGGGCCGCGCGGACGCCACTTTTTCACTCTGGGAACGCGCCAGTTCTTCCCGGATGGTGGCGAGCCGAAGGCCGCGCTCGTGGAGGATCTCCGCGGCGAAGCACTTTTCCTCGCGCAACAGGCCGAGCAGCAGGTGCTCGGTGCCGATGTGCTTGTGATTCAAGCGTTCGGCCTCTTCGGCCCCGTAAGCGAGGACCCGTTTGCACTCATGGCTGAGCGGCAGGTCCACCGAAGTGGATACCTTCTCGCGAATGGTGGTATGCCCTTCGATTTGTTTGCGGATGGATTCCACGGCGGCGTGCGAGCGGAGGAACCGGTTCGCCAGCGCCTTATCTTCCCGCAGCAGGCCGAGCAGCAGGTGTTCGGTTTCGATGAAGGGACTGCCGAACTGGCTGGCCTCGTACCGCGCAAAGAAGATCACCCTCCTCGCCTTTTCGGTATAACGCTCGAACATAAGTTGCGAAGCCCCCTATTTAAAGATACCCCGGCTCGCCCCGCGGATGCGAACGGGTCGGGCTAAGCGGCGCCAAGTCCGCCGTTTTCCAGGCTCAGGATGCGGCTGCACCGCCGCGCGAAGGTCAGGTTGTGCGTGACGAACACCGAGGTGAGCCGGTGGGAACGGTGCAACTCCTCGAGAAGGCCGAAAACGGCGTCGGCCGTCCGGAAGTCCAGGTTCCCGGTTGGTTCATCCGCCAGCAGGACGGACGGCTTGCCCACCAGCGCGCGGGCCAGCACGACGCGTTGCTGTTCCCCCCCGGACAGTTCGCCGGCGCGGTGCGGCGCCCGCGCCCGAAGCCCCACCTCATCCAACCTCGCGAGGGATTCCGAAGCGGCGCGCGCGCGCCCCCAGCCGCGAATCAGCAGCGGCATCATCACGTTCTCAAGCGCGGTGAATTCCGGAAGGAGGTAGTGGACTTGCCAGACGAACCCAATTCCCCGGTTCCGGAAATCCGCCTGTTCGGGACCGGAGAGACCGGATATCGGCCTGCCGCCGTAGTAGATCTCCCCGCTCGACGGGGTGTCCAAGCCGCCCAACAGATGCAGCAGGGTGGACTTGCCGGCGCCCGACTCGCCCACCAGCGCCAGCATCTCGCCGCGTTCGACGTCGAAGCTGAGATTCGAAAAAACGACCAGTTCCGCCGCGCCGGACCGGTACGCCTTGGTGAGGTTGCGCGCGGAAATGTAGGGCTCGGGCATCTTTATACTTACGATATTGCAAATCCGTCCGCGCTGCTCGCGTCGCTGGGCGAATCGCCGGCGTCAGGTGAGGTGGAAGGCGCCTGGGCATTCCCGCTGGCGGTTGGAGATTGACAAGTGGTCTAAAGTACAATAGGTTCCGAATAGAGGGTCGCAGCATGCGCGAGGGCGACATCTCGCACTATCATGTCCTCGAGAAACTAGGCGAGGGCGCCATGGGTGAGGTCTACCGCGCCGAGGACACCCGCCTGAAGCGCACGGTGGCCCTCAAGTTCCTGGCCGCCGGCCGGGTGACGGATGCCGGGTTGCGGCAGCGCTTCCTCCACGAGGCCCAGGCCGCAGCCTCCCTCGACCATTCCAACATCTGCACGGTCTACGAAGTCGACGACCAGGATGGCGAGATCTTCCTCGCCATGGCCTACATCGACGGTCCCACCTTACAGAAGAAGATCTCGCAACGTCCCCTGCAACTGGGGGAAGCCGTCGAGATCGCCATCCAGATCGGCGAAGGGTTGGAAGCGGCGCACGAACGGGGAATCGTGCACCGCGATATCAAGAGTTCCAACATCCTGCTGACATCCAAGGGGCAGGCCAAGATTACCGACTTCGGTCTGGCGATGCTGGCCGATCAGACGCGGCTGACGCAGACCGGAGCGATCGTGGGCACGCCGGGGTACATGTCGCCGGAGCAGGCGCGCAGCGAAGCCGCCGACGCTCGCAGCGATATCTGGTCGCTGGGCGTGGTGCTGTACGAGATGGTGAGCGGCCAGTTGCCCTTCGGCGGGAACACGGCGCCGGCTGCCATTTTCGCGATCCTCCACAGGGAGCCGGAGCCGCTGACGGCGCTGCGCAGCGGCGTGCCGCTGGAGATGGACCGCATCGTGGCCAAGGCGCTGGCCAAGAATCCCGCGCAGCGCTACCAGCACGCGGCCGACATCCTGGTGGACCTGCGTTCGGTGAAGAGGCTGCTGGAGTCACGGCCGCAGGCAATCACGGTGGAAAGGGAGCCGCCGGCGCGCGAGGCGGTCGTCATCGGCCAGACCCTGGGCCACTATCAGCTTGAGGAGAAACTGGGCGAAGGCGGCATGGGGATCGTGTTCCGGGCTTTGGACACGCACCTGGGGCGTCCGGCGGCGATCAAGGTATTGAAGCCGGGCAAGGCGGGCGCGGAGCAGAAGAAGCGCTTCGTACTGGAGGCCAAGGCGGCCTCGGCCTTGAACCACCCCAACATCGTTCACATCTACGACATTGCGGAATCGGGCGGCGTGGATTACATCGCCATGGAATTTGTCGAGGGGGTCACGCTGGACCGGCTGATTCCGCCCAAGGGGATGAAGCTCAACGACGCCCTGCGTATGGCGGTTTCCGTCGCGGACGCGCTGGGCAAGGCGCACGCGGCGGGCATCGTACACCGCGACCTGAAGCCGTCCAACATCATGGCGACGCCCGACGGGGTGGTGAAGGTTTTGGATTTCGGGCTGGCGAAGCTGCTGGAGGCCGGTGCGGGCTCGACCATCCCGCTGGAGGAGCGGCCGCAGTCGGACGAGGGGATGATCGTGGGCACGCTGGCCTACATGTCGCCGGAGCAGGCCCAGGGCAGCGCGGTGGACTCGCGCTCCGACATTTTTTCGTTCGGGGCGGTGCTCTACGAGATGGTGACCGGGCGGCGGGCGTTCCAGGGGGCCAGCCGGGGGGCCACCATGGCGGCCTTGCTGGCGCAGGAGCCGGCGGCCCCTGGCGCGTTGGCGCCGGGGCTGCCTCCGGAGTTGGAGAACGCGATTTTGCGCTGCCTGCGCAAGGACCCGCGGCGGCGCTGGCAGAGCTTCACGGACCTGAAGGTGGTGCTGGAAGATCTGAAGGAGGAATCCGAATCCGGCAAAGGCGTGCCCGCCGGGCGGCGTAGGGCTGCGCGGATACCCTTGTGGGCGGCGTTATTAACGCTGGGACTGCTGATCGCGGGCGCCGGAGCCGCCATTTGGTGGCTATCGCGCGGGAAAAGCCCGCCGCAGGAGCAGCGTGTGGCCCGGATGACATTCGATTCCGGACGGACCATGTTCGTTACGGCTTCGCGCGACGGACGCCTGATGGCGTACGCCTCGGACCGCTCCGGAGAGGGGAACCTCGATATATGGGTGCAATGGGTGGATCCGGCGGCCGGGCGTCAGCCCGTTCGGCTCACCAACAATCCAGCCGACGATTGGGGCGCTTCGCTCTCGCCGGACGGCTCGCGCATCGTGTTCCGCTCGAATCGGGACGGCGGCGGCCTGTACCTGCTGGACACGCTGGCCGGGGAGCCCGCGGGCGGCAATGCGCGCAAGTTGGTGGATGGGGGCTGGTATCCGCGGTTTTCCCCGGACGGAAAGCACGTCGCGTACGTTCAGTACTCGGCCTCCGGACTGGCTTCGACCAACAGGATGTTTCTCATTCCAGCCGAGGGTGGGACTCCGCAGCCGTTCCAGCCGGAATTCGGGGCGCTGTCGCCGCCGGGGTCGTTCGGGCCGGTCTGGTCTCCCGATGGCAAGTACCTCTTGTTCTATGGGGTCAAGCCCGGCAATCCTCAGGTGACGGATTGGTGGGTGGCACCGGTGGACGGGGGGCCTCCGGTCGGCGCGCAGATGCAAAAGGCGATCCTGGCGACCGGAACCTCGCAGCCGCCCATCGCATGGACTCCCGGCCGCATCGTGTTTCTCCGAGGTTCGACCGTGGAAGGCTACAACTTGTTCAGCGTGCCCATCGCGGAAAAGACCTGGGTGCTCGGACAACCATTCAGGCAGATCACCTCCGGGCCGGGCGTCAAGTTCGGCAGTGCGCTCTTGCCCGGCGGCCGGATGCTGTTCGACTCCGCCACGGCGATGCTCCAGGTGGCGGCGGCGCCGTTCGACGCCGGCTCCGCGACCGCGGGGGGCGAACCGCGCGGGTTGACTCGCGACGCCGCGCAGAAGTTCCGCGCTTCCGTCTCGCTGGACGGAAACACGTTGGCTTTCGCCTCGATCGGCGGGTTGGAGCGTTCACAGCGCCAGCTTCGAGTCATGAACATCAACACCGGGAACGAGACGGCGATCCCTCTTACCGGCTCGCGTTTCTTCGTGTCGCCACGAATGAACCCGGAAGGGACCGTTCTGGCTTATACCGACAACATGGGATCCAAGGCCGCTGGCTTCATGGTGTCACCGGACGGATCCGGGGCGCGGCAGATCTGCGAGAATTGCTCGGTGCTCGACGTGTTCCCTGGAGGGACGTCCGTCCTGGTGAACGAAGGGGCCGCGTATCTGAAACTGGATCCGGCTTCGTCCCAGCGTACGCCTGTCTTTTCGCGGCCGCCAAACGCGCGGGTGCGAGATACACGCCTGTCCGACGATGGTCGGTGGCTGGCGGTCCTGGTGGACAAACCGAGCGGCCAATGCGGCATTTTCATGCTGCCGATGGAGCATCTCCCGGTGGCCCCGCAGGACTGGATCCCAGTAGTGGAGAACTCGGGATGGCTGAGCTGCCCGCGCATCGCTCCAGGCGGGAAGTGGCTGCTCTATTACTCGGACATAGATGGCGACGTTTGCATCTGGGCGCGGCGATTCGACCTCGCGACGCGCCAGCCGGCTGGAGAAACCCGCGTCGTCTTGCGCCTGCGTTCCAACAGCTTTGCGGTGTGGACTCCACGGTTTGAGTTGTTTCTGGAGATCTCGCGCGACAGAGTCTTTTTCCCCTTGATGCAGGCCACGGGGAACATCTGGATGACGCAAACGGATTTGCGGCAATGACCGGCGCCCGCCAGCCGCGGCATGGAGAAACCTAGCCGGACAGCCCGTCAGCCACTGGGGGGCGGGTAGACCGTTTCCCGCGGAGATATTCCCGCCTATGAGTTTCCGTGCCCTGAGCCCATCTGGAAAAGCCGTCGGGCCTTGCCCGCCCTCACGGACGGATTGCGCTCGAAGTCCCCGGGTTTCTGCCGGCTTTTTCCTTGCTAACCGCTTTCTTCCGTTGCAGTCTAAAGTACAGCCGGATGGAGCCGACCGACCGGGCCTTCGTCGCCAGCGCGCGTACGGGAGATGCCGAGGCGTTCCGCGTGCTCGTGGAACGCCACAGCCGCGCTCTGTTCGGTCTGGCGTATCGTATGACTGGCAACGAATCGGATGCCGAGGACGTGGTCCAGGAGAGTTTCCTCCGCGCCTACAGGCAGCTTGGAAAGTTCGACGAGCGGTCGAGTTTCGGTAGCTGGGTCTACCGCATCGCCGTGAACTGCTCGCTCGACCTGGTGCGCTCCCGCCAGCGGCGCTCGGAAGCCCCACGGCCAGCGGGCCCGGAAATGGAAGATCCGATCGACGCGCTGCCCGCGACCGGCCCCGCGCCGGACCGAATCGCCCTGGGCGGCGAGCTTCGCTCCCTGGTGGCCGCGGCCATGGCCCGCCTGAGCGATGCCGAAAGATCCGCCTTCGTGCTACGGCACTTCGAAGGCATGCGCATCGAGGAAGTGGGCCGCGCGCTGGGCTGCCAGCCCGGCGCGGCCAAGCACAGCGTATTCCGCGCCGTGCAGAAACTGCGGCGGGCCCTCGAGCCCGCCATGAGCCCCGTGAAATGAACCACCAGCACCTGAGCGAGGAAGAACTGGTTCTGCGCTACTACGGCGAGGAGCGCGATCCCGCGGACGCCGGCCGCCGCCTGGAAGAGTGCGGCGAGTGCCGCGCCTTGTATGCCTCGCTGCAACGGACGCTCAACGTAATGGATTCGCTTCCGGTCCCCGAACGCGGCCCCGAGTTCGGCGAGCGGGTCTGGCGGCGGATCGAGAGCCGGCTGGCCTCCCGCCCGCGGTTGTGGCTCGGATGGGCGCCCTGGCGCTGGGCGGCCGCCGGCGCGGCCTGCGCGGGGTTGCTCGCCCTGGCGTTCCTGGCCGGCCGCTCCTTGCCTCGCGCCCAGAGTCCCACGCCGGTGGCGGCCGCCGATCCACAGGTTGGCGAGCGCATTTTGATGGCGGCCGTGGGCGATTATCTGGAGCGCTCCCAAATGGTGCTGGTCGAGCTGGTCAATGCCGACCCCAAAGGCCCCCTGGACATCTCCGCCGAGCAGGCGCGCGCCGCGAACCTGGTTTCCGAAGCGCGTCTTTACCGGCAGACCGCCGCGTACGCCGGGGATGCCGCGGTGGGCGGCGTACTCGACGACCTGGAGCGCGTTCTGGTGGGGATCGCACACGAGCCTTCGCGCATCTCGCCGGAGGCGCTGGAGAAACTGCGGGAGAGGCTCAAGAACGAAGGAATTCTGTTCCGGATCCGGGTGCTGGGTTCGAATGTCCGGCGCGAGGAAGAGCCGGCCGGAGCACCCGCCGGCCAGAGATTATGAGAAAGGCAAATATGACGTTCCGCGTGAGAATACTCAGCCTGATTGGCTGCCTGCTGGCCGCCGCCGCCTTGGCCGCGGCCCAAGATGCCCCGCCCGTTCCGCCTCAACCGCCCGCGGCGCCGGCGCCGCTCGTGTTGCCAGCTCCAAAGCCCGCGCCCTCTCCGGCGCCCAGCGCCGATCGCTTGAAACTGAACAAGGACCTCCAGTCCAAAGCTCAAGAGAAACTGAAGGAAGCCCAGGAGAAGATGGTCCAGGCCCAGCAGGATCTCCAGGTGAAGCTGAAGGACAAACTCGATAGAGATTTCCAGGCCAAAGCTCGAGAGAAACTGATGGAAGCCCAGGAGAAGATGGCTCAAGCCCAGCAGGATCTCCAGGTCAAGCTGAAGGACCAGCTCGACCTGCAATCCAACTACCTCCAGGATTTCAATAGGTACAGCGCCGGCTACGCCAACGGCCAATCCGCCTACGGCGCCCAGGAATTGCTGGCGCAAGCGGGAATTCTCAGTAACGGGATCGGCAGCGGAGGAGGCATCGGCTCCCCCTTCGGCTCCAACTCCTACGAGCGAGGTCTGAGCGCCCTCGACCAGCGCCGCTGGGCGGACGCGCTTCAGGCTTTCACCCAGGCCGCAACGAGCGGCGGCGAGCGCGCCGATGGCGCCCTGTACTGGAAAGCTTACGCGCTCAATAAGTTGGGCCGACGCGACGAAGCCCTGGCCGCCATCGCCGATCTGCGGAAATCCTACGCCGCCAGCCGCTGGCTGGACGATGCCAAGGCGCTGGAACTGGAAGTGAAACAGGCCAACGGCCAGCCGGTCTCGCCCGAAAGCCAGTCCGACGACGATCTCAAGCTGATGGCTATCAACGGGTTGATGCAGTCCGACCCCGACCGCGCGATTCCCGCGCTCGAAAGCCTGCTCAAGAGCGCGCAGTCGCCCAACGTGAAGGGGCGAGTCTTGTTTGTCCTCGCCCAGAGCAGCTCGCCCAAGGCGCAGCAGTCATTGGAACAGGTGGCGCGCGGCTCGGCCAATCCCGACCTTCAGGCAAAGGCCATTCAATACCTGGGGCCGCGTACGACCGCCGATCGCGTGTTTGGCGTTGCCAAGCGCTCCCAGGACAGCCAGCCAAAGGCCAACAACGGCCAGCTTCTTTCGGAGATCTACAATTCCAGCGGCGACGTCAACGTGAAGCGCCAGATCATCAACTCGCTGGCAGGCAACGGCGACAGCGACCGCCTGTTGCAGATCGCCAAAACCGAGAAATCTGCCGATCTCCGCCGAGACGCCGTCCAGCGCCTGACCTCGCTGAAGAATCCCGGCGTGACCGACGCCCTGGTCTCCATGTATGGCTCCGAGCAGGATAAGGATGTCAAACGCGCCATTGTCAATTCCTTCGCCTCGCAGGACAACGTCAAGCAGTTAGTCGCGGCGGCGCGCACCGAGAAGGATCCCGAGATGGCGCGCTACATCGTGAGCCGCCTGGCCGGCATGAAATCGCCGGAAGCGGCCGACTACCTGATGGAGATTCTCAAGAAATAACCCGGATCTGTCTTCTTTCCGCTGGCATACCCGGTCGAGCCGCCGTACAATGGAATGGCGAGGAGACATGGATAAACACCTCTTAAAAACGGTTGCCGCCGTCGCCGCGGCGTTCGTGTTGACAGCCTGCTCGGAAAGTCCGAAACCGGCGGAGACCCCGGCGGCGGAAGCCAAGAAGGAGGCTCCCAAGCCCGTCGAGCCTGTTACCGGTCAGACGGCCTTCTATCAGATCTACAAGCTGGCGCGCCCCTGGGCCGCCGACTTGACGGCGCTGAGCTTGAAGAGCGGCGAGCTCGAAGGCTTCAAGAACGCGGATGGCAAGGCCGCGTTGTGGACCGCCGTTTTCGTCTCGCCCAGCTTGCGGCAGGCTCGAAACTTCACCTATGCCATCGCCGACGCCGGCTCCATTCAGAAAGGAGTCACGGCGAGCAGCCCACAGGCTTGGAGCGGCGAGACTAAAGAAAGCAGGGTTATTCAACAAAGCGCCTTCCAGATCGACTCCGACGCGGCCTATAAGACGGCCGCCGCGAAAGCCGCCGACTGGCTGAAGGAGCACGCCGACAAGAAGTTCACCATAACCCTTGGAAATGCCTCCCGCTTCCCTGCGCCGGTTTGGGTGATTGTGTGGGGAGACGCGAAGTCGGGCGGCTACGCTTCTACCGTCAACGCCTCCAACGGCGAGTTGATGAAGTAGCGGCAGGCAAGCGGGGGTGGGTCTCCTAGTCGCGACCGTTTGATATGTTCCCCAACGCTCGGGCCGGGCGTGCTCGGCCCCTGCAGAGGGCCGTTGCAGGGGCGAGGCATGCCTCGCCCTCCCGCCACATCCTTCCCACAGCCGGGCCGGGGAAGGAACTAGGCGGTCTTGGTACTAGCGCGGCCAATCGCCGCTATAGGGGCCGGGCATGTTCGACCCACGCCTGGCCCCGGCGCCAGCGTTTCTATTTGTCCGTATCCCCTGCTGGCGCGCCTTTTTCCGCCGGAGCCGTGCGCGCATCCGCAAGGGCTTTTTCGGCTTTTCGCGCGCGCTCCGTCTGCGCTTTCAGATCCGACCGCAGCCTGACAACCTCGGATCGCAGGCTGGCATCCAGATACGCCATCAAGCCGATTGCCACGCACGCGACGATCGCCAGCCAGACATTGCGCCAGCGGTGTGGGGCCCGGCTCCGGGTCTCGGACGGCTTCGGCGCGACGATCGGGGACAGTCCGGGCCGGGTTTGCGGTTGGGACGCCGGTGGAGCCGGCGTGACCCCGCGCGATGCGGCAGGCCGGGGCCTCCTTGGGGCCGCCGGCGGCGGACTGGCCGGAGGGTTCTCCTCGACGGACGCGGGTGGCCGCAGTCCGGCGGCCGCGGCGCCGACCGGTTTGGGGCGCGTGGACTCGCGCCGCGGCACCGGAGCCCGCGGGGGGCTGGCCGGTTCCGCGACCGCTCCCGTTGGCCGCGGCGGCAGGGGATCCAGGTCGAACTCGCGGTAGGAGGCGTCTCCGCGAATCGAGCCGTCCTCCTCCCGAAAGAAAAACCCCCCCCGCGTGGGCTGGAACGTGTTCGGCCGAAGCACCAGCGCCGTCTGCCACGCTTCGGGGAAGAACCGCCGGTGGATTTCCCGATCCGTGTCGGACAGGAAGATCTCGCTGCGCGTGTGGGAATGGTACCACCCCGCGGCTAGCCGGCCCGGCGAACTCCGGCGCGTCTCCGCCAGAATCTCCGCCAGCCGCGCCTGGTCGCGGCTGGACAGCGTGAAAGACGGCCCGAACGCGTGCTCGCACTCGATGGCGGCGTAACCCGTGATCCGCACCTGGCCCTTGCGGAAATCCCCCAGCAGAATTCCGCCGATCTCGGCGCCGCCCCGCGGCAGTGAGAAAAAGGCGTCCACCACAGCCAGACGAATGTCGTCGAGCACCCTGGGCAGGTATGCGACCGTGAAGCGGCACTGCGGCGCGCTCCACAAAGCCAGGACGCTTTCCTTGTTTCTTGCCATCGGCTCCCCTTGATTGTAGGCGATCGGCTGCCGCCCCCCAAATAGCCGTTTCGGCCTGGATTGCCAAAGCTATAATGAGGTTGTGCCAAAAGCCAGGGACCTCGAAGCGCGCCTGCAGAAAACCGAGGAGCAGTTGCGCCTTTTTCAGAAGATCAGCCGGCTCATGGTGCGTGAGCTGAGCGTTCAGGACGTGCTGAAAGGCATTGTGTCGCTGGTGGTGGAGTTCACGCGGTGCGATTCCTGCCTGGTCTACCTTCTGGACAACGGCGAGTTGGTGCTCTGCGCGGCGAACACCCCGCATCCGGCGGCGATCGGCAAGGTCCGGCTGCGCCTCAGCGAGGGCCTTACCGGCTGGGTGGCGCGCGAGCGCCGGCTGCTGGCCATCTCGCGCGAGGCGTTCAAGGACCCGCGATTCAAGTCCTTTGGCGAACTTCCCGAGGATACCTTTGAGGCATTCCTCTCGGCCCCGCTGATCGCGCGCAACCGCGTGGTGGGGGTCATCAACGTGCAGCACCGCTTTCCCCATCAACATACCGGCGATGAGATGGAGGCCCTCACGACCGTCGGTGAGCAGGTGGGCTGCGTGCTGGTTTTGGCCCGTTTGGCCCCTGGCCCCCCGGATTCGGCCAAACCCGCGGAATTCCCTCTTTCCACGGAGCCGGTCCCGATGAAACAACAAGAACGGTGACTGCGGTGTTTGTCCGGCTTACTCTCGCGTTGTGCGCGTTGGCGTTTTGCGCGCCGCGTCTTGCGGCTCAGCAGTGGCGGATGCAGTATCTGTACGACGAAGCCAAGTCCGGCCTGACCATCGAAGATCTCCAGTTCCCGTCGGCGTCCCGTGGCGTGGCGGTGGGTGCCATAACGGAACGGAATAGCCGAAAGCCCGTGGCGCTGGTCACCTCCGATGGCGGCGCGCACTGGCAGACCGTTCCGTTCAAGGAGAACCCCATTTCGCTGTTCTTCCTGAACGACAGCATCGGCTGGATGGTCACGGACAAAGGTCTCTGGCGGACCGCCGAATCGGGAAGGACCTGGATCAAACTGCCCAAGGTCAAGGCGCCGGTGCTGCGCGTGTATTTTGCCGACGAAAAGAACGGGTGGGCAGCCGGCGCCTCCGGCACGGCGTGGGAGACGCACGACGGCGCTCAAAGCTGGAAACCCCTGAAGCCTGCCCCGCCGCAATTGGGCGATCCGCGCTCGACCACCTATAGATGGATCGTCTTCGCCACCCCCCAGGCTGGTTTGATCCTCGGCTCCAACGATCCTCCCCGGCCTGCGCGGCTCCCCGACTGGCTCGAGCCGGACAACGTCCTCGGCCGCCGGGAGACGCCGCACCTCGCGCTGACGCTTCAGACTCTCGATGGCGGAAAGACCTGGAAGTCCGGTTCCGCTTCCACGTTCGGCCATACCACGCGGGCGCGCTTCGCGCCTCCGGGCAAGGGGCTTGGGCTGGTCGAGCATGCCGAGTCCTTCCAGTATCCCAGCGAGGTCTTTTCGCTATCCTGGCCCGCGGGAGACAACGGGGTGGTGTTTCGCGACAAGAACTTCTTCGTCAGCGACGCCTGGGTAACGCCGGGAGGCGCGTATTATCTGGCCGGCATCACGCTCGCGAGCCGCCTCCGCGACATCGTTCCCCAAAAGGTGAAGGTCCTCACGAGCCGGGATCTCAAGGAGTGGAAACCCCTGGCGGTGGACTACCGGGCAGCCGCCAACCGGGTAATCCTGGCGGGCTCCGGCGAGGATTTGTGGATGGCCGCCAATAACGGCATGATTCTGAAGCTGGCGCCTTGAAGATGAAACGATTGGATCGATGAAACGATTGGATCGGTGACTGCCGTGCATGTCCGGCCCATTCTCGCGCTGTGCGCGTTGGCGTCCTGCGCGCCGCCTATCGCGGCGCAGCATTGGCGGATGCAGTATCTCTACGACGAAGCCAAGGGCTTGTGCATAAATAAACGCTTCAGTTATCCGCTGGGCGATATGGTGTAGTTCCAGTCACCGTGGAATGCGTGGCGGGTGAGGTTGAGGGAGTCGAATGTAGCGTCGGAAACTTTGACGCCCTTGGGATATTTGTTC
>CAIRXZ010000298.1 GCA_903882645.1 uncultured Acidobacteriia bacterium
ACTCAATATAGACAGACTCACTTTGGGGACCGCGGATCTCCGCTGGGGGCAATCGAATCAAAACAAACCGCGGGGAAAATGTAGAAACTCCAGGGACCCGCTGGAAAGCGGGTCCGCAGCCTGAAAGGCCGCCCCACGTTGGCGGGCAAATCGCCTACGCCGCAGTGCTGCCAGAGCGCGAGCGGCCCGCTAAGCGTATAATTAGAAATGTACGTATATGCGCCCCTTTTGGAAGGCGGGGCGCAGGCATTGTAAGGTTCTAAAGCGCCCTCATGTTTCGCTTCGATCGGTCGATCCGCCGGGATATGGTAGTTCGTGACATCAAGCGCAGTTATCCCCAAACTACCCCGTTTTCGGGCAATTTCGTATTCGTCCGGCATGCGGCGACCGCGGCATCGAAACAGCTCGCGCAAGAATGAATTCAATTCCCTGGACGTGCCGGAGGCCCTAAACCGGACCACGTTCGGGTTCAAGGCGGATACGAAGAATCATGCAAGCGATGAAACCCTCTAGGAAGAAGCTGCACCGCAAAGGAAATCAGCCGTTGGACGTTTTCTTTTCCCCGAAAACCGTCGCGGTGATCGGCGCGACCGAGAACCCCAACACCGTCGGGCGGACGGTTTTGTGGAACCTTGTGACCAGCCCGTTTGGCGGCACGGTGTATCCGGTCAACCCCAAGCGGCCCAGCGTGTTGGGCGTGAAGGCCTACAAATCCGTTTCGGAGATTCCGGAACAGGTGGATTTGGCGGTGGTGGTGACGCCGCCGCCCTCGATTCCCGGCATCATCCGGGAGTGCGGGGAGAACGGCGTTCGCGCGGCGGTCGTGATCTCGGCCGGCTTCAAGGAAATCGGCGCCGAAGGCGCGGAGCTCGAGCGCCAGTTGGCGGAGGCCGGGCGGGAAGCCGGCGTCCGCATTATCGGCCCGAATTGCCTGGGCGTGATGAGCCCGCTATCCGGCCTCAACGCCACCTTTGCCACCACGATCGCGCGCCCCGGCTCGGTGGGGTTCCTCAGCCAGAGCGGCGCGCTGTGTACCGCCGTGCTGGACTGGAGCCTCAAGGAGATGGTGGGCTTCAGCGCCTTCGTCTCGATCGGCTCGATGGTGGACGTGGGCTGGGGCGACCTGATCTACCATCTCGGCAACGACCCCAAGACGCGCTCCATCGTCATCTACATGGAGAGCATCGGCAACGCGCGCGCGTTCCTGTCGGCCGCGCGCGAGGTGGCGCTGAACAAGCCGATCATCGTCATCAAGCCGGGCCGCTCGGCAGCGGCCGCCAAAGCCGCGGCGTCGCACACCGGCTCGCTCACGGGGAGCGATGAAGTTCTGGAAGCCGCCTTCCGCCGCAGCGGCGTGCTGCGCGTGAACAACATCGCCGACTTGTTCTACATGGCGGAGGTTCTTTCCAAGCAGCCCAGCCCCAGGGGACCGCGCCTCACCATCGTGACCAACGCCGGGGGCCCCGGCGTGCTGGCCACCGACGCCCTCATCATGGGCGGCGGGGAACTGGCCGACCTCAGCCCGGAGACCATGGCGGCGTACAACGCCGTGCTGCCGGCCACCTGGAGCCACAACAACCCCGTCGATATCATCGGCGACGCTTCTCCGGAACGCTACGCCAAAGCCCTCGAAATCGCTTCCAAGGACGAAAACAGCGACGGCATGCTGGTGATCCTCACCCCCCAGGCCATGACCGACCCCACCCAGATCGCCGAGCAGTTGAAGCCGCTGGCCAAGCAGGAAGGCAAGCCGGTGCTGGCGAGCTGGATGGGCGGCGTGGATGTGGCCGCCGGCGAGGAGATTCTCAACCGCGCCAACATCCCGACGTTCCCCTATCCCGACACCGCCGCGCGCGCCTTCAACTACATGTGGCAGTACAGCTACAACCTGAAGAGTCTGTACGAAACGCCCTCGCTGGCCGAGGATTCGGCGGAATGGACCCCCAACCGCAAAGTGGTGGAGGACATTATTCAGGGCAGCCGCGGCGAGGGGCGCACGATTCTGACCGAGTTCGAATCCAAGCGGGTCCTGGCCGCCTACGGCATTCCCGTGGCCCAGACCATCGTCGCCACGGATGCTGCCGCCGCCGCGAAGGCGGCCGGTGAGATCGGCTATCCGGTGGTGCTGAAGCTGTATTCGGAGACCGTCACCCACAAGACCGACGTGGGGGGCGTGCAGTTGAACCTGAGCGACGCCGAGGCGGTGGAGCGCGCTTTCCACGCTATCCGGAGCTCGGTGTCCGCGAAGGTTGGCGCCCAGCACTTCCAGGGCGTGACGGTGCAGCCCATGATCCGGCTCAAGGACGCCTACGAGCTGATTATCGGCTCGAGCCTCGACCCGCAGTTCGGACCGGTGCTGCTGTTCGGAACCGGCGGCCAGCTTGTCGAGGTGTTCCAGGACCGCGCCCTGGGGCTGCCGCCGCTTAACTCCACGCTGGCGCGCCGCATGATGGAGCAGACCAAGATCTACAACGCGCTGAAAGGCGTCCGCGGCCGCCGGCCGGTGGACCTGGCGGCGCTCGAAGCCCTGATGGTTCACTTCAGCGCCCTGGTGGCGGAGCAGCGTTGGATCAAGGAGATCGATATCAACCCGTTGCTGGCCTCTCCCGACGGGCTGATCGCGCTCGACGCGCGCGTGGTGGTTCACGGGCCCGACGTCAAGGCGGCGGATATTCCCAAGACCGCCATCCGGCCATATCCCAGCAAGTACATCGCGTCCTGGACCTTGCGGGACGGCACCGCCGTGACCATCCGGCCGATCCGCCCCGAAGACGAGCCCGCCATGGTGAGGTTCCACGAGACGCTCTCCGAACGCAGCGTCTACCTTCGCTACTTCCACCTGTTGAACCTGGAGCAGCGGGTCATGCACGAGCGCCTCACGCGCATCTGCTTCATCGACTACGACCGCGAGATGGCCCTGGTCGCCGAACGCCGCAACGCCGAGACCGGCGAACCCGAGATCCTGGGCGTGGGCCGCATGATGAAGGTCCACGGGACCGATGAAGGGGAAGTCGCGGTCCTGATCAGCGACCACTGGCAAGGCCGCGGCCTCGGCAAGGAATTGCTGGCGCGTCTGTTGGCCGTGGGCGCCGACGAGAAACTCTCCAAGCTCACCGCCGACATCCTGCCCGACAACCGCGACGTGATGCGCATTTGCGAGAAGCTGGGCTTTACGCTGAAGCACACGCTGGACGACGAAGTGGTAAAGGCGGAGTTCAAGCTGTAGAGCGGGCCGGCGCCGCGGCCGTTCGATCTGGTCCTCGACGCTTCGGGCCGGGCATGCCCGGCCCCTACAGCGCGCGCTTGTGGGGGCGGGGCATGCCTCGCCCTCGCGGTCCCTGGTATTCTCAAAATCAGGAGGCGCGTCTTGAGAGCACTTCGATTCTGGCTTGTCCCGGCGTTGGCGGTCCTCGGGGCGCGGGGGCAGGACCTCAGACAGTTCGAAAAGAACGTCACCGAATTCACGCTCGCCAACGGCCTGCATTTCATCGTGTGGGAGCGGCGCGCGGCCCCCGTGGTCTCCTTTCATACCTCCGTGAACGCCGGGTCGGTGGACGATCCTTCCGGCCTGACCGGCATCGCCCACATGTTCGAGCACCTGGCCTTCAAAGGCACCGAAACCATCGGCACGTCGGACTGGCCGGCCGAGAAGAGGGCGCTCGATGAGGTCGAGGATTACTACGACCGCCTGGAAGCCGAGCGCAACAAGGGGCCCAAGGCCAGCCAGAGCGCGCTGGGGGCCCTCCAGACCCAGTTGAACATGGCGATCGACCGCGCACAGGTTTACGTGCGGCCGAACGAGTACGCGAGCATCATCGCGGAAAACGGCGGCGCCGGCCTCAACGCCCAGACCGGCCTGGATTCCACGGAGTACTTCTGCAGTCTGCCATCCAACCGCATCGAGCTTTGGTTCCTGCTCGAGTCGCAACGTTTTCTTCATCCCGTGTTCCGGGAGTTTTACAAGGAGCGCGACGTGACGATGGAGGAGCGCCGCACGCGGGTCGAGTCGAGCCTGCAGGGGAAGCTGCTCCAGGAATTCCGGGCGGCCGCGTTCGAAGCCCACCCGTACCGCAACCCGCCCGGCGGCTGGCCCTCGGACATCTCCAACCTGCGCCGCGCCGATGCCTGGCGGTTCTTTCAGGAACACTACGTGCCAGCGAACATGACCATCGCCATCGTGGGCGACGTGGACCCGGCCGAGGCGAAGCGCATGGCGGAAGGCTATTTCGGCCCGCTGCCGGCGCGCCCGCTGCCGCCGCCGCGGCATACCCAGGAACCGGCGCAGCCGGGCCAGAAGGCGGTGCTGGTGGAGTCGCCGGCGCAGCCGCTTCTGGTCTACGGCTACAAGCGGCCCGACCAGTACGACAAGGACGACCCGGTCTTCGAGATCGCCGCCATGATCCTTTCGAACGGCCGCACAAGCTGGATGTACAAGGAACTGGTGCAAGGGAAGCGCATGGCCCTGTCCGCCCAGGCGCTCGCCACCTTTCCCGGCGGCCGCTATCCGAACCTGTTCGTGCTCTTCGACGCGCCCGCGCAGGGGCATGGCGTGGAAGAGAACCAGAAGGCGCTGGACGACCTCATCGAGCGGCTCAAGTCCCAGAAGGTGGACGCGCAAACCCTGGAGCGCGTAAAGGCCCAGGCGCGCGTCGCGGTGCTGCGCCGTCTGGACGACAACTCGCAGTTGGCGGATCTCCTGGCCACTTACTACGCCAATTACGGCGACTGGCGCAAGCTCTTCACCGCGCTCAACGACCGCAAGAAAGTGACCGCCGACGACGTGCAGCGCGTGGCGCGGACGTACTTCACGCCGCAGAACCGGACCGTCGCCTACACCGCGCCGCCGCCCGCCGCCCGGCCGCCCGCTCCCGGAGGCCGTCCATGAAGCCGGCAAGGAAGACATACAGCCGCTCGGAACCGCGTGGCGCGCGCTTCAGCGCGCCGCGGCGAGTTTCAACTCGCCGCGCCGGCTCTCCGCGGGCTGAAGCCCGCGGCCGCACGCTGAAGCGTGCGCTACGGAGGGTTTTGCGCGGCTGCATCTTTGCGACCGCCGCGCTGGCGGCCGTTTGCGCCGCGGCGCAGACCGCTCCTCCGCGTCCGGCCGCGAGCCCCGCGCCTGTCCGGCGTCCGGTCCAGGCCGCCAGGCCGGGGTCCGTTCCCTCGGTCAAGGACCTGAAGTTCCCGGCGCTGAAGCCCATACCCATTCCGGAGGTCGCGGCGTTCACCCTGGCCAACGGGATGAAGGTCTACCTGCTGGAAGATCGCGAGTTGCCCATGATCTCCGGCGCGGCGCTGATCCGGACCGGCAATCTCTTCGATCCCCCCGGCAAGACTGGCCTGGCTACGCTCGCCGGCATGGTGATTCGCACCGGCGGAACCAAGTCGAAAACCGGCGACCAATGGAACGAGGAACTGGAGAACCTGGCCGCCAGCGTGGAATCGCGCATCGACGAAACCGCCGGCACAGTGTCCTTCTCGGCGTTGAAGGAGAACGCGGATGCCGTCATGGCCATCTTCAAGGACGCGCTCACAGCGCCCGAATTCCGCCAGGACAAGCTCGATCTGGCCAAAGCGCAACTGCGCGGCGGCATCGCGCGGCGCAACGACGATGCCCAGCGCATCGCCGAGCGTGAGTTCACCGGGATCGTGTACGGCAAGGACACGCCTTACGGCAGCCAGGACGAATACTCCACCATCGGCCGCGTCGCGCGCCGCGATCTTCAGGACTTTCATAAGCGCTACTTCTTCCCAAAGAGCGTCCTGCTGGCCGTGTGGGGCGATTTCGAGACCGCCGCGATGAAAACCAAAGTGGAACAGCTCTTCGCCGATTGGACGGTGGAGCAGCCGCCCGCGCCGCCGTTCCCCAAGGTCCGTACGCAGGCCGATCCCGGGACTTACCTGGCTGTGAAAAAGGACCTGACGCAGACCTTCTTCGCCGTCGGTCAACTGGGCGGCGAGATCGGCGAAAAGGACTATCCGGCGCTGGTGGTGATGGCCGATATTCTGGGCGGCGGCTTCCGGGGCCGGCTTTTCCGGCGCGTCCGCGCCACGATGGGCAGCGCCTCCCAGGTCGGGGCCGATTGGTCCGCGGGCTACGACCACCCGGGGTTGTTCCGGATCTCCGGAAGCACGAAATCGCTGACCACCATCGAAACCATCAGGGCGATTCGGGAAGAAGTGGAGCGTATCCGCTCCGCCGAGGTGACCGATGAGGAGCTCGCGGCGGCCAAGAATACCGCGCTGAACAGCCTGGTGTTCGCCTACGACACCAAGACCAAGACGCTCGGCCGGATGCTGACGTACGAGTACTACGGGTATCCAAAGGACTTCATCCAGCAGTATCAGAAAGCGCTGGCCGCGGTGACGCGCGCGGACGTGCTCCGGGTGGCAAAGGAACGCCTCGATCCGGCCAGCTTCGCCATTGTGGCGGTGGGCAATCCGCAGGGATTCGGGCGGCCGCTCGATTCGCTGGGCGGCCCGGTGAATCCGATCGATCTGACCATCCCGGGGCCGGAAGCGGCGCCGCCCGACACGGCGGGCATGGCCAAAGGCAAACAAATGCTCGAACGCGCGCAGCAGGCCGCCGGAGGCGCGGACAGGCTGGCCGCGATCCAGGATTTCACCCTGGGCGCCACCGTGGACGTGGAACCCGCGGCTGGAGGAACCCAGGGCAAGTGGACAATCCGGTGGCTCGCGCCCGGGGTCTACCGCCGCGATCAGGAGACGCGGTCCGCGCGGCTCTCCCTTTACCTGAATGGGCGAAGCGGTTGGACGGGCAACCAGCAAGGATCCGGGCCGCCGACGGGGGCCCAGTTGACGGAGATGCAGGGGGATGTATTCCGGCTGTACTTCCGGCTGCTCCTCAGCGACCGGGTCGAGGGGCGAACCGTGAACGGCGTGGCCGAGGATACGATTGAAATCGCCGAGGGCGCGGGGCAGTTCGCGCAATTGACGATCGATCCCGCCAGCGGAATGCCCCGAGGCGTACGGTACAATCTGCCGCAGACCTCGGGAGCGCCTGCCGCGATGGAGGACTTGTGGTCGGATTTCCGCGAGATCGGCGGGGTGAAGATCCCCTATAAGACCACCATCACGAGCAACGGACAGAAGTTCGCGGAACTTACCGTGACAGACTGCAAGATCAACTCGGGATTGAAGCAGGAGGAGTTGCAGAAACGGCCATGATGCGGTCCGCCCGAATCCTGCTGGCGTGCTGCGCGCTGGCGTCCGCCCAGGCCGCGGAAACTGCCGCGGAGCGCGGAAAACGCGTGGTGCAGGAGGCGATCCAGGCCCTCGGCGGAGACGCGTTCCTGAAGATGGAGGACCGCCTCGAATACGGCCGCGCCTACTCGTTCTATCGCTCGCAGATCACCGGACTTTCCGTCGCCAGGATCTACACCCGCTATCTATCGGCCGCCGGGCCCGGCAAGTTGCAGGTGCGCGAACGCGAAGCTTTCTTTTCGGGGACCGGCCGCAGGGAGGAAGGCGCGGCGGTGCTGTTTACGCCGGAGGGCGCTTGGGAACTCACCTACCACGGCGCGCTTCCGCTCACGGACCAGCGCTACCAGAACTACACGGACTCGACCGAGCGCAGCATTTTCTACATTCTGCGCTGCCGTCTGAGCGAGCCCGGTCTGGAATACTACTCGCTAGGATCGGACCGGTTCGAAAACCATCCAGTGGAGATCGTGGACATCACCGACGCCGCCGGCGAGACAGTGACGGCCTATTTCGACCAGTTCGACAAGGTTCCGATACGGCAGACGTTCAAGCGCCGCAACCCCCAGTTCAAGGACTTCGACACGGAGGTCTCGATCTTCGCCAAGTATCGCGATATCGGCGGCGGAGTGAAATGGCCCTACGACGTGCGCCGCGAGCGCAACGGCGAGAAGATCTACGAGATGTACTCCGAATCGGTCGAGATAAACAAGAACCTGACGGACGATCTGTTCACGCTGCCGCCCGACATGAAGGTTCTCCCCAAGCCGAAATAGCGCGCGATCACGCAGGGGCGGCTCTTATTGTTTACAGTGGAGACATGCGGGTGATCGGTTGGCTGCTCGAAGAGGACAATCCCCCGGTTCGCTACCTGACCTTGAAGAACCTGTTGAGAACGCCGGAGAAGGATCCGGAGCTGGCGCGGGCGAGGTCACGCCTCATGCGTTACCGAGTCACCCTGGAGATACTCAAACACGCAAACCGCTTCTGGGGTGACGGCGACAAGGCCTACGAGAAATACAACGGCAAGTACTGGCAGTTGATTTTCCTGGGCCAGTTCCTGGCCGATGGGAAGGACCCGCGTATCGCACCGGGGATCGCCGAGATATTGGACCACCGCAAGTGGGTGAGCGGAGACGGCCCGCAGTGCCTGACTGCCAACATCCTCGCCGCTCTGACGCGTTTGGGTTACGGGAGCCATCCGATGGTTCAGCAGGAGCGGGAGGCCTTGGCGCGGAGAGTCGTGAAAGACGGAGGCATCGATTGCGCCGCCATGGCCTACTCCCTGCTGCCCGCATGCTACATGGCTCAGCCTAAACTGCTCCTCTGTTTTTCGCAGGCGCCTCCGAAGGACCGGACTCCGGCCATGAAATCCGCAATCGAGATCCTGGCCGGCCGCATGCTCGAGCACGAGGTCTACGTGTATGTGCCGGGGAATCAAAAGGAATGGCTGGCAGTTCTGGAGCGCAACCCCGGACGTGGAGGCTTGCCCGCCGGCCACACCGTGAAACAGTGGGTATCCGATCGGCGGGACCAGTTCCTGGCCGAACGCGGGCCCGGAGCGCCGAAACCCAAGCCAGGGTGGCTGAAGTTTGGCTTCCCCCTGCACTACAACTCGGACATTCTCGAGGCTATGTACGCGCTCGCCGAACTAAACACGCCCATGTCGGCTGCCCTCGAAAAGCCTCTCCAAGTGATCAAAGAGAAGATGACGCCAGATGGCAAGTGGATCATGGAGAGATCGTTGAACGGGAAGATGTGGGCGGACGTCGAGGAAAAAGGAAAGCCCAGCAAATGGTTGACCTATTTCGCCCTCCGCGTGCTCGCCCACTTCGGCGGCGCGTCCACCGCCAAGTAATCTTGCGCCCCGCGATGAGCCTGCTGCTGAGAGCCTTGGCTGGGAACTCGGCCAGCGCCACACAGCGGGCCGGACGTCCGCCCTCCTTCTCGAGCCGCCTACCACGCCGGCGTGATCGAAGATCCGCGCATATCCCGATTGGTCTTCACTTGCAGCCGGTGGCCGTCGCCGCGGATGGTGATGAGGCCGTCCTGGTCGGTGCGCAGGATCATGGCGCCGTGGGCGCGCAGGCGGTCGAGGACCTCGCGGTTGGGGTGGCCGTAGCTGTTCTCGAATCCCACCGAGATGACTGCGAACTCGGGTGAAACGGCCTGAACAAACTGCTCGGTGCTGGATGTTCGGCTGCCGTGATGCGGGATTTTGAGCACGTCGGCGTGCTGGATTTCGTTCTCGCCGAGCATCCAGCGCTCGATGGGGCGCTCGACGTCTCCGGTCAGCAGGAACGCATTGCGGCCGCAGCTCAGGCGGAGCACTAGCGAGTCGTTGTTCTTGGCCGTGTCGGCGGGCAGGTAGCCGGGGAGCGGCGCCAGCACCTCGATGTTAGCGCCGCCGAACGCGAAGCTGCGCCGCGCTTCCATGGAAACGATTCTCACGCCGTTTCGCGCGGCGGCTTCGCGCACGGCCTGCCAGGCGGGGCTGTCGGGCTCCGCGCCGGTCCACAGCTCTTTCGGACGGAAATCGGCGATCAGCGCCGGCAGGCCGCCGATGTGGTCATCGTGGCCGTGCGACGCAACCACCACGTCGAGGCGCTTGATGCGCCGGTCCCATAGGTACGGCGCGACGACGTCCTCGCCGATATCGAGCTGCGAAGGGGTCTGCCCGCCGAACGCGGGAATGCCACCGCCATCCACCAGCATGCGCTTGCCATCGGGCAGAGCGACAAAGATGCTATCGCCCTGGCCCACGTCGATCGTGGTCATTTCCAATTGGCCGGGGCGGATGTCCGGCGGAAAGGGGCTCCAGAGCAGAATCGCGAGAAGAGCCGCCACCGCCGCGCCGGCCGCGGCGCGGAGCCATCGGCCGCGGGCCAGCGCCGCGGCGAGGATGGCCGCCGGGAGCGCCAGGGCGAGCCACAGAGGCGGCGTGGGAATGCGCCAATCCGGGTCGATCCGCGCGTGCCAGAACACGACTTTCTGCGAAAGCCAGAGCAGTGCGCCCGCGGCTTTCGCGACCCACATCCAACCGGTGAAAACCGCCACGAAGCCCAGAGGCACGGCGATTCCCAACAGCGGAACGACAAATGCGTTCGCGGATAGGCCGGAGAGGCCCACCCGATGGAAATACACCACCATGGGAAGAGCCAGCCCGAGCTGGATCACGGCCGAGATTACGACGATTTCGAAGAGGAAAAGCCCGATTCGCGCGGGCAGCGTGACGGCGAGCGTCGCGGCATGCGCCGGAAGACGCAGAGCGCGGCGCAAGGTTTCCGCCAGGAGCCGCATCTCGATTCGGAACTGCGCTACGCGCGGGGGCAGGTACGGGTCGCGGCCGGCGTCGGTCAAGCCGTCGAGACCGCGGGCCAGCGGGCCGGAGGTGGCTTGAATGAGGGGAACCGCGAACGCGCCCAGGAACGCGACCGCCAGAAACGTGAGCTGGAAGCTGGCGTCGAACAGTTGCTCGGGGTCGAAGACCAGGAACCCGAGCGCCACGGCCGCCAGCAGGTTTATGGGGCGGCGCTTCCGGTAGAAGTAACCGCAGATCATCAGCGCGGTCAGACCTCCGGCGGAGCGCACCGCCGGGGCATGTCCGCCGCTCACGAAGGCGTACAGCCAAGCCGCCGCCACCGTGATCAGGAGCGCCGCGCCTTCCGGAACGAAGCAAAGACGCAGGAGGAACAAGAAGAACGCGGCCAGTATGGCGACGTGCGTCCCCGAGATCACCAGGGCGTGAAAGGTGCCGGTGGAACGGTAATCCTCGGTCCAGATTCTCCGAAGCTGGTAGGACTGGCCGATGAGGATTGCCTGCATCAGTCCGGTGTCGTAGTGGTTGCCGCGATAGAGGCGCGCGATGCGCTCGAGCGCGGCGGCACGCAGGTTCATCGCGAAGCTTTGGAAGCGCGAGCCGCAGCGCCCGGGGAGGACGCGCACCGCGCCGGCCGGGCCGGAGGCGGTCCAATAGATGTCCTGGCGCTCCAGATAGCGGGCATAATCGAATGCGCCGGGGTTGCCGTAGTTGCGCGGTCTGCGGACGCGCGCGTCGAGCTCCACGTTCTGGCCGTAGCCCAGCGCGGGAAGGGTCTCGCCCTCGCGTGTGTAGAGCGTCACCTGCGCTCGCGCGTGGGGTTCCAACTCGAGCACGAACCGTTCGCGCTCTCCGGAAACCGCGGGCGGCTCGACCACGCAGCCGCCCAGAATCACCACCTCGCGGCCTTCGGCATCCAGCTCCGGCGCCGGCCCGGGGGCGTGGATGACCGCCGTCAGGGCGCCCGCGCAAAGCAACCCGAGGCAGCAGCACACGCCGGCGAGAATCCGGGAGCGCCGGTAGAACGCCAGCGCTCCCAGCAGGATGAAAGCGGCGGCGCCGAGGAAAAGCTCGGATTCGTGAAAGCCGGCCAAGCGCGCGGCCAGAATGCCCGCCGCGATAGCGGCCACCGGGACGACCAGCGGATCTTTCAAGTTACGCCGATTGTAGCGTGGGGCCAGGCGGGCGGCAATGCGTCGGCATTTCTGGGCGGGATTCGGTTCTACAATGGGATCGGTGAAGGTTCGTGATCTGATGCGACTCGTTGAGGCAGAGGGTTGGAGGCACGTCAGGACAACTGGAAGCCATCGACATTATAAGCACGCCTCGAGGCCGAACGTCGTCACAATCCCGGGACACCCTGGCGATGACGTGCCTGCTGGTACGCTGAAATCGATTCTGAAGGCGTCCGGGCTGGAGAAGAAACAATGAGCCAGAGGTACGCAGTTATTTTCGAGCGGGCAGAGAGCAATTGGGCAGCCTATGTTCCCGATCTGCCGGGCTGTATCACAACGGGGAGGACGCTTCCAGACACGGAGCGGAACATACGGGAAGCGATCGAGGGGCATCTGAGAACGCTCCGGGAATTCGGCGATCCGGTTCCGCAGCCGACCAGTGTAGCCAAAGATATCGAAATCCAGCCGGCTGCGTAAGGGTGCTGTTTCCCGAAGACCGGCGCGGGGCGGCGGTCCGGGCGCGTGGATCGTGGCCGTCAGGGCGCCCGCGCAAAGAAGCGCGAGGCAGCAGCAGACGCCGGCGAGAATCCGGGAGCGCCGGTAGAACGCCAGCACTCCCAGCAGGAAGAAGGCGGCGGTGGGGAGGAGAAGCTCGCACTCGTGAAAGCCGGCCACGCGCACGGCCGGAATGCCCGCGGCGGAAGTGGAACAATAAGGAGCAGCGGGCATTCAAAGAAGCCGCGGAAAGGCGCCAAGCGCCAGGCTGGCGGAAAGGCTTATGGACCGGCAACCCCACATCGCCGTCGTTGGCAGCGCCAACATCGATCTGATCACGTACACCGACAGTTTTCCCCGCGCCGGTGAGACTATCTTCGGACGGGAATTCAGCCTCGGCTTTGGCGGGAAAGGAGCGAATCAGGCAGTCGCCGCGCGCCTCTGCGGCGCCAGGGTGTCGATGGTGGCGCGCGTGGGCGACGATCTGTTCGGGCCAGCGACCATCGAGAATTTCGTTTTCCGCGGGATCGATGCGAGCCGCGTCCTGGTCACGCCGGGCGTTTCCAGCGGCGTGGCGCCCATTTTTGTCGAAAGTTCCGGACAGAATCGCATTTGGGTAGTGAAAGGCGCCAACGACCGGCTACTGCCCGAGGACGTGGACGCGGCTGCGGATCTGCTGTGGCGCGCGGACATGATCGTGCTGCAATTGGAAATCCCGCTCGAAACCGTGTATTACACGCTGCGGTTCGCGCGGGCGCAGGGGATTCGCACCATTCTGAATCCGGCTCCCGGGCAACCGCTCGACCTCCGGCAGGCCGGCGTCGCGGATTATGTGATCCCCAACGAAACCGAGGCGGAGGCGCTGGGCGGCGTGCCGGTACACAGCCTGGAGGATGCGCGCGTATGCGCGTTGCGGCTGCTGGAGGGAGGTCTGCGCCGGGTGATCGTGACGCTTGGCGCCAACGGGGCGCTCTGCGCGGGCGCCGACGGCATCCGGCACATTGCCGCATTTCCGGTCGCTCCGGTCGATACCACAGGCGCAGGCGATGCGTTCATCGGAAGTCTCGCGTGTTTCCTGGCCGCGGGCTGCGAGGAGGCTGAAGCGATCTCGCGCGCGAACCTGTATGCCGCGCTTTCCACCATGGCCGCGGGTACGCAGAAATCGTTCGTGACGCGGGAACGCTTTGAAAAGGAGTGGGACGCGCGGCAGGCGGCGGTTCGCTGACCCGTCACTTGCCGGACGCGTACCGGGCGAACAACTCCGCGACATGCGCGGCGCGGGTATCGCCTGCGTGGATCACCACCCGGTAGCGGAAACGGATGCCGTGACCGTGTTCCAGCGTCAGGCTGCCGTCCCGCGACTTGTCGCCAGTGAAATCGCGGACGCCGAAGATGTTGCCCGCAAACAGACCGTAGGCCCGCGCGTGCCAGTACATGGGGTAGCGAGGATTGGACGGGTTATCGAAGATCGCGACGCCCACGGTCTGGCCGTCCACCTTGCCATAGCAGTCCACCCAGGGCGAACGCTTGCCCCAAACGTTTTTCTCGGTCTCCCGGCCTTCCGCGTTCACCATGCGGCCGCCTTTGTCCTCGGCCATGGAAGTCGCGAGCCTGATTCCGAACGTTCCTTCCTTGGTATCGCCGAACGTGAGTCTATCGGCCGGCTGAATCTCGATCTCGTAGTCGATGGTCCTCAGCACGGGGCTGGAGTAGAACGTGATGGCGCGAGTCTCGGTCGTGATGGGCTTTCCCGCGGAGTCCTGGCCCTCGAAGACTGCGCGGATCGTACCGGAATTCGCCCCGTCCTTGGCGGCGATCACCTTCACCAGCGCCATCCGCCCCATCTTGGGGATGCCGGAGTCCGGCTCGGTGGCCCAGAAGTTGTACCCATTCACGTCGCCGTGCGAGAAAAACAGCCCGCGCTGGTGAGGGTGATCCTGCGTCTCCCCGGGGAATGGCTCCATGGGGAAATGCCGCGTGACGACGATTCCCGCAGCGGTGCTCAACGGGTACAGGTAGGGCTTATTCCCGCCAGGCGCCAGAAAGAACGCAGTGTATGGCTTGCCGTCGATCGCGACCAGGATTCGATCCGGCTGCCGCGCGAAACGCACCTGTCCAGCCAGCGGGACCGCAGCAAGCAACGCCATACAAACGCGCAGGCGCATAGGACTTCATGATAAGGCACGGCGCGGCGCGCGTGAGCCCGCCCGGCGGGACGGCGTGTCACGACAGGAATCCCGGCACTGCCCGGAAACGTTCTGTCCCCGGTTCCCCGAATTATTTAGCCGCGCGATAATGGTTGCGATGCAGACCATTTTGCCGGTTCTCTGTTTCGCCGCGGGGCTGGCGCTGGCGTGGCTGATGCTGCGGCGGCGCGCGCACGAAACTGAGGCGGCGTTCAAGGCCCTCTCGGCCGACGCCCTGGCGCGGAACAACCAGGCTTTTCTCGACCTCGCCCGCGCCACTTTGGCGCAGACGCAGGAGGCCGCGCGCGGCGACCTCGAAAAGCGCCAGCAAGCTATTGGGGAGCTGGTGGCGCCGTTGGGCACTTCGCTCGAAACCATGGACGGCAAGATCCAGGAGCTGGAGCAAGCCCGCGCGGGCGCCTACTCCGAGCTCCGCGAGCAGGTGCGGAGCCTGGTGGAAACGCAATCGCAGCTTCGCTCGGAGACCGGCAAGCTGGTCACGGCGCTGCGCTCGCCCAGCGTGCGCGGGCACTGGGGTGAGATGCAATTGCGTCGCGTGGTGGAGCTGGCGGGCATGCTCGACCGCTGCGATTTCTCCACCCAGGAGTCGGTGACCTCCGAGGACAGACGCCTTCGCCCGGATTTGGTGGTGCGTCTGGCGGGAGGCAAGAGCGTCGTGGTGGATGCCAAAACGCCCTTGGACGGCTATCTGGCAGCACTGGAAGCGCCCGACGAACCGACGCGGGCGGCGCGCATGGCCGATCACGCGCGCCAGGTGCGCGCGCACGCGACCGCCCTGAGCCGCAAGGCCTATTGGGAACAGTTCGACCACGCGCCCGAGTTCGCGGTCCTGTTTCTGCCCGGCGAGTGCTTCTTCAGCGCGGCCCTGGAGAATGACCCTTCGCTGATCGAGTTCGGCGCGGAACAGAACATCATCCTGGCCACTCCCACCACCCTGATCGCGCTGCTGCGCGCGGTGGCCTACGGCTGGCGCCAGGAGGATCTGGCCAAAAACGCCGCCGATATCAGCGCCCTCGGCAAGGAGCTTTTCGAGCGTCTTTCCGTCATGGGCGAGCACTGGAACAAGGTGGGCAAGGGCCTGGAGCGGGCTGTGGAAGCGTTCAACGGCGCCACCGGCTCGCTGGAGAGCCGCGTGATGGTGACCGCGCGCAAGTTCGCGGAGCTGAAAACGGCTCCTCTGGGCGCGGAGATCGCGGCGTTGGAACCGGTGGAGAAGCGGCCGCGCGAGCTGCTGTAGCAGGACGCTGAAGAACGCCCACGCAGGCCGGGAGGCCCACGCCACTGGTATCATAGAGGTCGGATGAGCTATCTGTCGCCACGCTTGCAGCTTCGGGTCGCGCAGAAGCAGATTCTGACTCCGGGCCTGGTCCAGATGGTCACCGTGCTCCAGCTTAACAAGCTGGAACTAAAGGAGATGATCACCCAGGAGATCGTCAAGAACCCGGTCCTCGAGGAAGCCACCGAGGAGCCTGGCGAGGAGATCACTCCCGAGGAATTGCTGCCGCTGCTGGAGCAGGAGCAGGAGCGGAACGCAGACCCGGCCGACAAGGAGCTTCTCGAGTCGACGGTGCTGAGCGAAACCAGCGCGCTCGATGGCGCGCTCGCCGACGTGGCCATCAACGGCAGCGTCTTCGCAGACGCGGAGGAAACCGCCGCCGCGGCGCCGGAGCCTGGCGTGGCGGCGCCGGACTCGCCGGAAATCCCGGCTTCTACGGACCCCTTCGACGAAATCGACTTCGGCTCGTTCTTCGACGACTATCTCGACCCCGGATACCGCAGCCCGGCTTCGGAATCGGTCGAGAAGCCTTCCTTCGAAACCTTTCTCTCCTCGCCCGTCACCCTGGCCGATTACCTGCGGTCGCAGTTGAGCGTCAGCCTGATCTCGAGCGAGGTCCGCGACGCGGCCGAATCGGTCATCGGCAACCTGGACGAGGACGGGTACCTCTCCGCATCGCTTGAAGAGATTGCGCAGGCGGGCGGGCACAAACCCGAGCACGTGGAAGAAGCGCTGCGGGCGGTGCAGTCGCTCGACCCGGCGGGCGTGGGCGCGCGCGACCTGCGGGAATGCATGCTGCTCCAGATCGAGAGCGACAACGGCAAGGGCGGCGTGGCCTGGCAGATCGTCTCGGACCACATGCGGCTGCTCGAAACCCGGCAATACAAGGAGCTGGCCAAGGTGCTCGGCCGGCCCCCGGAACACGTCGAAATTGCCATTGCCGCGATCCATCACTTGAACCCGCGTCCGGGCCTGCGTTATTCGGGAGCGGGCGCGCGGGTTGTGGCGCCGGACGTGTCCTTCATCAAGGACGGCGACGACTTCATCATCCAGATGAACGACGAGGATGTTCCGCAGCTCCGCCTGAACGCCCAGTACCGGCGCATGCTCGACCGGGAGAACGGCGCGACGAAAGAGGTCCGCGACTACGTGCGCGAGCGCTATACGTCGGCCATTCAGCTCATGAAGAACATCGAGCAGCGCAAGCAGACCATCTTCAAGGTCTGCCAGGCGATCGTCCGGCGGCAGCGGGACTTTCTGGAATACGGGATCGACCGTCTCAAACCCATGATGATCAAGGAAGTGGCCGAGGAAGTCGGCGTCCACCCCTCGACGGTCAGCCGGGCGGTGTCCAGCAAGTACGTGCATACGCCGCAAGGCGTGTTCGAGCTTCGGTATTTCTTCTCCGAGGCCGTGCAGGGCCCTCTGGGAGGCGCCACTCCGCTGCTGCTGCTAAAGCGCATGGTCAAGAAAATGATCGAGGACGAAGACCGCGCCAAGCCCCTGACCGACGAGCAGATCACCGCGATGCTGCAAACCCAGGGCATCAATGTCACCCGGCGCACCGTGGCGAAGTACCGCGAGGACATGAGGATTCCGTCCACGCACCAGCGGCGCGTGCGGAACTGACCAATCCCCCGCCGGGAAGTTATACAGTAGGAGTAAGGAACGCGTGTTTTCTAGGCCGCTCGGAAGGAGAACCGCATGAAGATCACGTATACGGGGAGACAGATCGAGCTGGCTCCGGCGCAGTTGAGGAAACTGGAAGCCCGGTTCGCCAAGATCGGAAAGCTTCTGGATGGCAGGGGGGAATGCGAGGCGCACGTGGTTCTATCGATCGAGCGCCACATGCAGCAGGCCGAAGCCACGGTCGCATACTACGGCCACCAGCTTGTGGGGGTGGGCGCGAGCGTCGATCTGTTCACGGCGATTCATTCCGCCGCCGAGAAGCTGGAAAAACAGGCTATCAAGGCCCGCGTCAAATGGCGCGATACCAGGCGCGCGCCGCGGCCATCCGTTCCCGACGCGCCGGGGGAGCCGGAACCCGCGCAGGAACCGGAAAGGCAGGTACACCGCGTCAATCAGCACGAAAAACGGAAACCGATGACGCTGGAAGAGGCCCTCCTCGAGATGGACAAGAAGCGCGACTACGTGGTCTACAGAGACGCCGAAACAGACCGGGTCTCGGTCCTGGTCCGCCGCCCGGACGGAAACTTCGACCTGGTCGAAGGGTAGCCTCGCATATGCCGCCAAAGGCGCTTGTTCCGAGAGCGCGAAAGGTCCCCGCCTCCGCGCGCGGCGGGGCCGGCGCTCCGCCCGGAGGAAGGCGGATGGCGGGGCCGAGGGCGGAACTGGTGGTGATCACCGGCTTGAGCGGGTCGGGCAAAGGCTCCGTTCTCAGGTCGCTCGAAGACCTGGGGTTCTATTCCGTGGACAACCTGCCCGTGGATCTGATCCCCAAGTTCGCGGAACTCACGCGCGACAACCCGAGCATCCAGGCCGCCGCGCTGGTGGTGGACATCCGCGAAGGGGAAGGCCTGAAGCGCTTTCCGGAAGTTCTCTCGGCCATACGGAAATCGGTGGACGCCAGACTGATCTTCCTGGAGGCCGACGAGAGCGCGCTGGTGCGCCGCTTCAGCGAAACGCGGCGGCCGCACCCGCTTGGCGCGGACCGGTCGATCGTCAAGAGCATCCGCTCCGAGAAGCTCCAGCTCGCGCCCATACGCGACATGGCGGACCTGATCATCAACACGTCGAAGTTCACGGTCCACGAATTGCGCGAGTTCATCGGCGAACGGTTCCGCGGGCAGCGCGACGAATCGAAGATCCTGATCTACGTGACCAGCTTCGGCTACCGCAATGGCGTGCCGGCCGACAGCGACCTGGTGTTCGACGTACGCTTTCTTCCGAACCCCAACTACATCCCGCGTTTCAAGCGCCTGACGGGCAGGCACCCGAGCGTGGCCCGGTACATTCGTTCGTTTCCGCAGACCGTGGAATTCGTCGAACGCATTTCCGAGCTGCTCATCTATCTGCTGCCGCACTATATTCGCGAAGGCAAGAGCTACCTGACCATCGCATTCGGCTGCACGGGAGGCCAGCACCGCTCGGTGATGATGGCCGACCAGATCCGCAAGAACCTGGCCGAGGCGGGATTCAAGGCCAAGGTGAACCACAGGGACATCGCGAAGCATCCGGCGTAGCCCGAGACGAGCGGGACTCGGCTCGTCGGCGAAGCTTCTTGTTCCCGAGCTGCCGCTCCCAGTGCCGCGCCCCGGCTTCCTCCTGGGCGATATCGGCTTCGACCTCATCCCGGTTGCTGTGATAGTACGCCAAGGCGGCGTGAACCTGCGCCAGAGTCAGGTGCGGGTACTCCAGGGCAATCTCTTCCGGGTTCATGCCCGTCTTGTACCAACCAGCGATTCTGCTGACGGTCAGCCCCGTACCGGCGACTTTGGGCCGCCCGCCACGAACCTTGGGGTCGCGGTCGGTCAAAGATCCGATCTCGACGACAGACGCCATACCCATAGCTTACCGCGCCGCTGTTCCTCCGGACGGCTCACTCTTGTCTCATGCAAGATGAGCCTGAACCGAGGCCCGGATTCTCACACAAGATGAGCCTGAAGGGGAAAGATCGGGATGCTGGGTATTGATCATCAGCATGGACGATTCGGAAGCCACCAGCCTGGAGCAGATCCGG
>CAIRXZ010000299.1 GCA_903882645.1 uncultured Acidobacteriia bacterium
AGCCCAAAGGCAACAAACTCAGCAGTAATCCCCAACTTTCGTCGGCCGCGTTTTCCATGCTTCCGCACCCTGAAATCAGAGTACGCAAAAAATGAATAGAAGTCAATCATTATCTTAGCGCTTATGGGGGTCCGCCCCACTTTGGCTCCGATTTCCTCCAGCAGTCCTTTGGCTTTGTAAACCTTGTCCAGCGCCTCCACGATGCCGCGGGCATCCACATGCACGGCGCGGGCCTGCTCGTCGCTGTAGAGGTAGGTGACGGGAAGGCTTTCGAGATTGCCATCGAAGGTCACGCCCACCAATTCACCCGCGCGATTCACCACCGGGCTGCCGTAGTCGCCGCCGCCAATGTCGATGGTGCTGACGAAATCGAGCGGCATCACGGCATCGAGGGCCTGCTTGACGTCGATCCACTGTTGCGCGACCTGCCAGGGGCCTTCATTGTCTTTGCGATAGTAAAGGCCGCTGAAAGTCGCGGCGTAGGGCTGCGCCACGGCCGCGCGGTCGGTATAGCCCTTGACTACGCCGAACTCGACGCGCGGGGTCGAGGTGCCGTCGGGATAGTCGGCCGCGCCGAATATGCGCAGGCGGTACTGCGCGATCTTCTCCGCGGCCGAGACCTCGAGTGTTCCGATAATCTCCTCGCGTTGTTTGCGAAGACGCTGCGCCGGGGCCTCCAGCGCGGCCGCGAGCGCGACGATGGCGTCTCCGGATTTCAGCGCCGCGTCGCGATTGGAGGCGAGCTGGCCGCGCCCGGCGGCATCCTTCAGCCGGGTGGCCTTTACCATCTTCTCGGCCGCCTGCTGCGCCGTCGCGCCGCCAAGGACAGCCTTGATGGGAGCGTCCTTTTCGCCGAGACCCGCCAGTTCTCCCAGATACTGGCTGAGCATCATGGATTCCATCGCGTCGTTGATGGGCTCGCCGGAATCGTCGATCGGCTCTCCCCGGACAATCTGGCGCGCCATGCGGAACAGCCGCGAGCCGATGGCCGCGGGCGACTCCAGAATCTGGTATGGCTTTTCGAACGGCGTCCACTTCTTGTAAGCGGTTGCCACTTCTTCCCATACTTTGGTCGCGTCGGCGGCGAGCTTCTGGTCCAGCTTCGGGTCGGCCTGGACCGCGCGCTTGATCTTGCCTTCGAAGTTGGTCTTGCGCGTCACCAGCCGGTCGTCGCGCAGTCCGATGAGCTTGCCGGCGTCGGACTTGTAAGCCGCCAACAGCGCGGCCAGGGTGGATTGCGCGGCGCGCAGGTTCTCCTCGTTCGCCGCCGCGAAGGCATTCAGTTGCTGGACGCGCGGCTGGAGGCGAGTCAAGAGCGTGGGAAACAAAGCGTCGCGGTAGAAAGTAAGTTGCGCGGCCGTGGACAGGCGTCCGGTCGGGCCGGGATTGCCGGCTGCAAACACCAGGTCCCCGTCCGCGACGCCCTCCGCGCTCCACTTGAGGTAATCGGGCGTAGCCGCGGGTTTCCCGTTCTCGTAGGCCCGCAAGAACGCAATGTTCAGGCCGTAGCGGAGATACGAAATGCTGTCGCGCTCCTTGCCAAAAAAAGCCGCGGTGTACTCGGGGGCGAACACCAGCCGGATGTCGCTATAGCGCCGGTACGTGTAAAGATCGTAGCGTCCGCCGGAAAAGAGGCCCACCACGGAGCAGACGTTGCCCGTTTTGGCGGCGCATTCCTTTTCCACGCGCGCGATCGCATCGTTGCGCTGCTGGAGCGACTGGCCCGCGGTCTTCACCCGGCCGGTCGCTTCTTCGACGCTTACCAGGACGCTGGCGTCCATGCCCTTGCAGGGCAGCTCGGCGGACTGGCTCCCGGCCTGGAAGCCGTCCCGAAAATAGTCGTGCCGGGGGGAACTGAGGGCCGTGAGACATCCGCCCGCAATCTGCCGGCTGGTGAGCAAGAGACCGGACGGGGAGACGAACGAACCCGACCCGTTCGCAATCTTCACGGATGCGAGTCGAAGCCGGTCGAGAAAGCCGCTGTCGACATCGGCGCCGTGCTTCTGCTTGGCGGCTTCCTTGGGGAACTGGTTATATGGCCAGAGTCCTTCATCGGCCGCGGCAGGTAGCGCCGCCAGGCATACGAGCAGCAAGCGCGCAGTTCTCATGAAAGGTCTATTCTCCAGGATGGACGGCGCCAAGGTCGAGCGCGGTTACATCAATTCACGTTTCCGGCCGGATTCGTTCCGCGCTGTTCCCAATCGGCGCGGCGAATAGATTCCGGGAACTTTATTGGATGCGCGGACAATTGAATATAGTAATGGAGTGTTTCCGTTTGCTGGGGAAGGACTCCGGGCGAAGGCCGGTTGCGGCGCGCAATGGCCTGCCTGAACGAAAAGGAACTGACGCCACTCTGCACTCTTGGTAGATTGATTTCATGCGCTTGGCCTTCTCCGTCTTCTCGATCTCCGCCGCTTTCGCTCCCTTGGCTCTGACTGCGGCCCAATACGCCGGTTCCGTGCGAGCCGCCGACGCGTTTGTGCCGGGCGCCGCCGTGACTGCGCGGCAGGGCGACAAGAAGGTCACCGTCTACACGGACGAGAACGGCCGCTACGCCATGGATCTCGCGCCGGGTGTTTGGGACGTCCGGATAGAGATGTTCGCGTTCACGCCCGAGAGGGCGCAAGTCACCATCGGGGATGCCGCCGTCGCGCAGGATTGGGTGCTGACGATGCCGAAGATCGCCGGCGCAACCTCGGCTGCGTCGCTCGCCCCGATTCCGGGTCAGACCAGCGGCCGCGGCGGTTTCGGTGGCCGAGGGGGCCGCGGCGGCTTTGGCGGCGGGGGCCGCGGCGGCTTTGGCGGCGGCCGAGGCGGTCAGGCGGCGCAAAACGGTCAGGCGGTGCAGGGCGGCCGTGGCGGCGCCGGTGGTCAGACCGGCCAGGCCCAGCCGCAGCCGAGTTTTCAAAGCGCCACGGTTCGACCCACGCTCGAAGGCCAGCAAGCGGCTCCCACCGCGGATTCTCAACCGGCGCCGGACGCGTCCCCGGCCGCGGATTTTGGCTCCGAATCGGAGGACGCTTTTCTGGTCAACGGCAGCACCAGCGGCGGTCTGGCGCAATCCTTCGACGACGAAGCCAGGCGCCAGCAGATGATGGCCGGCCGCGGCGGCCCCGGCGGTCCCGGCGGCGGCGGGGGCGCGGTTTCCGCCGCTCAGGGTCTCACCAACAGCGTGGGTCTTCCGCCCGGAATGACGGCCAGCCTGACGAACGACAGTCTGGGTCTCGGCGGATTCGGCGCCGACGCCATCAATGGCGGTTTTGGCGTGGGAGCGGCCGGCGCCGGACCGGGCGGCGCCGGCGGCGGTTTCGGCGGCCGCGGCGCCGGTGGCGGG
>CAIRXZ010000300.1 GCA_903882645.1 uncultured Acidobacteriia bacterium
GAACAAATATCCCAAGGGCGTCAAAGTTTCCGACGCTACATTCGACTCCCTCAACCTCACCCGCCACGCATTCCACGGTGACTGGAACTACACCATATCGCCCAGCGGATAACTGAAGCGTTTATTTATGCACAAGCCCTTACTTTCTGCCGATAGCGCCGGTGAACTCGCGCTGGTGGGAGAAAGCCAGCGCTCTTCAGGAAACGTATATTGGAGAAATCGGGTGGCCGGAACTGGCGCAGGAGGTGGGGAGGATTCGCGATTCGCTCGTCCCGGAAGAGCGGGCGCATCTGGGAATCCTGGCAACGAGCTACGGTGAAGCGGGAGCGATCGACCTGTTTGGTCCGCAATACGGATTGCCGCGCGCGGTCAGCGGGATCAATTCCTTTTGGCAGCGAGGGTACGGCGACCCAGCGCCACGGACGCTGATCGTAGTCGGACAGAGTCGGCAGCTCGCGGACGAGAACTTTGAGGGGTGCCGGCTGGCGGGGCGCATCTGGAACAGGTACGGGGTAAAAACCGAAGAAACCATTTGGAACCCGGACATTTTCGTTTGTGGCCCGCCAAGACAGGGTTGGCCGGAGTTCTGGAAGCGTTTCCGGTATTACGGATAGAGTCGTTTGGCCGGGTTCTACCTCGCCGCCAGCGGATCCGCCAGATGCCGCTCGGCGTAGTAGCCGGGATGGACGCGTTCCACGATCTGGGCGACGGGGCGTTCGAGGATGCGGAAGTAGGGCTGCGGGTTCAGGCCGATCCAGAAGGCCCAGGCGATCAGGGGAGCGAAAACGGCAATCTCGCGCCAGGAAAGGTCCTTCAGGATCTTGTTCTTTTCCTTCACCTCGCCCAGCATGGTGCGCTGGAAGAGCCATATGAGGTAGGCCGCGCCGAGCGCGATTCCGACCGCGCCCCAGAAGGCCCACATTTTCGATACCTGGTAGGCGCCGCTCAAGATGGTGATTTCGCCGATGAACCCGTTCAGCGGAGGCATGCCCATGGAACTGAGGGCCGCCACGGCGAAGACCACCGTGAAAATCGGCATGATACGCAACAGCCCGCCGTATTCGGAGATCTCGCGGGTGTGCCGGCGCTCATAGACTATGCCGACGATCAGGAAGAGCATGCCGGTGGAGATGCCGTGGTTGATCTGCTGGATGATGGAGCCGGAGATGCCCGCGGGATTGAGCGCGAAGATGCCGAGCGTGCAGAAGCCCAGGTGACTGACCGAGGAATACGCCACCAGCTTCTTCCAATCCTTCTGCATCAGCGAGGCCAGGGCGCCGTAGACGATGCCGATGATTGACAGCACCGCCATCACGGTGACGATAGTGTGATCCTTCGCGGCGTCCGGCAGCAGCGGCACGGAGAAGCGCAGGAACCCGTACGTCCCCATCTTCAACAGCACGCTGGCGAGGATGACCGACCCCGCCGTGGGCGCTTCCACATGGGCGTCCGGCAGCCAGGTATGGAACGGGAACATGGGCACCTTGACCGCGAACCCCACGAAGAAAGCCCAGAAGACCCACCACTGGAGGGACGGGGAAAGCTGGAGGCGCATCAGGTCGGCGATATCGAAACTGAGGGTCTGGAACTGGGTGGAGTGCTGGGAATACAGGACCAGGATGCCGAGGAACATCAGCACGCTTCCGATGAGCGTGTAGATCACGAACTTGATGGCGGCGTACACGCGCCGCGGACCGCCCCAGATCGCGATGATGAAGTACATGGGAACCAGCACGATTTCCCAGAAGACGAAAAAGAGCAGGAAATCGAGCGCCATGAAGACGCCCAGCATGCCAACCTGCAACAGCAGGAAAAAGGCGTAGTACTCCTTCAGCCGCTCGGTGATGGCGCTCCAACTGGCTTGGATCGAGATGAAACCGAGCAAAGTGGTGAGCATCACCAGCAGCAGGCCGAGGCCATCGATGCCGATGTGGTAGGTGGCGCCGATCGAGGGAATCCAGGGGGCCTTTTCGACGAATTGAAAGTCCCTGGCGGAGTCGAAATTGAAGACCAGGGGCAGGGAGACCAGGAAGCCAACGAAGGACGCGATATTGGCCCACAGCTTGATGGCGCGCGGGTTCGAGGAAGGAATGAACAGCAGGACCAGAAGGCCAACCAGGGGCGTGAAGAGGACGATCGAGAGGATGTGGTCCATACGGCCGCTTCGGGTTAGTCCCTCATATTAGCATCGTTGGGGACGGCGCCAGAGGGCTGGCAAAAAGTCCGAAAAAACATATTGGGCCGCCGATTAACGCGGATAAACGCGGGTAAGAAGGCAGACCAGGAGGTCCGCCCCACTGAACTGGCGTGCTTGGTGGGGCGGACCTCCCGGTCTGCCTTCTTTTTCACGCCAGCAGATCTCTGAGATTGCGGGCGCAAATCCGGCTGCCTTGGAGCTTGTCGCCGGCGGGACCGGGCCAGTGGGTCTCCAGGCTGATCCAGCCTTGATAGGCGTCCTCGACGAGGGCCTGGATCTGGCCGCGCCAATCGATTTCGCACTCGCCCAGCGGCCCCCAAACGGGCTGGCCATTTCGAATCCAGCAGTCCTTGGCGTGGACGTGGGCGATGCGGCCGGCGCCGATGGCTTGGTATCCCTCGGGGAACGGGGACTCACCGGCCGCCAGGGCGTTGGCGGGATCCCAGACGGCCTTGAGGCTGGGATGGTCCACGGTTTTCAGCACGCGCGCGAGTTCCGCGCCGGTGGCGATGTTGCAGGCGTGCTCATTCTCGAGGCCGATGACGAGACCTTCGCGGGCGGCCTGGGCGGCCAGACCGGATAGCGCCTCGACAGTTCGGGCGAAGCACGCTTCGGGCCGGACGGTCCGCCAATAGGAGAACACGCGCACGATCTTCGCACCGGTCCGCCGGGCGATTTCGAACGTGCGGGCGGCGATTCGCGGCTGGTCGTCGAAACCGAGGGCCGATGCGAACATGTCCTTGTGGAAGCGCTCGTCCACATCGGGAGCGTCCGGGAGCACGCACTTCAGCAGCGGAGAGGCGATGGAGACGATTTCCAGACCGAAGCCGCGAACGATGGCGATGGCGCGCGCGAGATCTTCGTCCGTGAGGTCGACGATGTTCCTGCCGGAGACCATACGGAGTTCCGCGCCTTCGAGACCAGCCTCGGAGATGGCGCGCGCGGCGGTTGCGAGATCGGGTGAGAACTCGTCGGTGATGGCGGCCAGGCGAATCGGCATAGAGTCTCATTATAGAAGCGCGCGGCGGTGCGAGAATAAGGGGTTCATGCCCGCCGTCGCCCGCTCCGTGCAGAACGTGCCGCACTCGCGCATTCGCGAGCTGGCCGACATCGCCATGTCCATGGATGGCGTGCTGCGGCTGTATTTCGGCGAATCCAACATGCCGACGCCCGACTACATCAAGGAGGCCGCCGTGCGCGCGCTGGCGGACGGGTACACGTTCTACACCGAGAATGCCGGCCTGCCATCGCTGCGGCGGGCGATCGCGGGGCAGTACCTCCGGCTGCACGGCGTGGAACTGGACCCGGCAGGCGAGATCGTGGTCACGGCATCGGGGGTGCAGGCGCTGCACCTGGGGATTCGCTGCGCGCTCGATCCGGGCGACCAGGCGCTGGTGCTCACGCCGGCATGGCCCAACGGGTCGTCCAGCGTGACGATGGCAAACGCCGTTCCGCGGCAGGTTGCGCACCCGCTATGCGGGGGCCGGTACGGCGTGGATTTCCAGGCGCTGGAGGCCGCCGTGACGCCGCGCACGCGCCTGATCGTCTACACCTCGCCTTCGAACCCGCTGGGCTGGACGGCCACGGCCGGGGAGCAGCGGGGGCTGCTCGATTTCGCGCGCCGGCACGACCTCTGGCTGCTGGCGGACGAGGTTTACGACCGCCTGTACTATGCGGGAACGCGGCTGGGCGAGCCTGTGCCATCGATTCTGCGGCTGGCCACGCGTGACGACGCGGTGATGGTGGTGCAATCGTTCTCGAAGACTTACTGCATGACGGGCTGGCGGGTGGGCTGGCTGGCGGCGCGGCGGGACCTGGCCGGCAAGGCCACCCAGTTGAACGAATTCATTGTTTCGCACGCCGCGAGCTTCGCGCAGAAGGCCGGGGAAACGGCCCTGGCGGAGGGCGAGCCCGAGATCGTTGGGATGCTGGAACGGCTGAAGGCGAACCGCGACTTCTGCCTGGAGGCGTTGCAGGGAATCGACGGCTTGACCGTGCCGGCGCCCGACGGCGCCTTCTACCTGTTCCCGAGAATCGACGGGCTGCGCGATTCCTTCGCCTTCTGCCTCCGCCTGCTGGAGGAGACGCGCGTGGGGCTGGCGCCCGGCTCGGCCTTCGGCGAGGGAGGCGAAGGATCGGTGCGCATCTGCTACGCCGCGGAGCGTTCGATTTTGGAGCCGGCGATGGAGCGGTTCAGGAAGTTTCTGCGGGCGGGAGGGTAGGGGCCGCGTGATGCGGACCCCAAGCCAGCGAAAAGGGCAGGCTGGGGGCAATTCGGCCTCATTCGACAGTTCCCAGGCTGCCGTAGCTCGGGCACCTCCACGGCAACGCCACCTTCGAGGGTTCGCGTTACGCGCCGCGCTCACTCGTTGCGGGCCTGCGCTTCTTCCAACAAACGGCGGATGTCCGCGTTCTCCCGATGCAGTTCCAGCGCTTCCAGCACCGGTTTGACGTCCGCGCGACGCCCGGTTTTCAGAATCTCCTTCAAGAAGTCCAAAGCCCGCGGCTGCCGGGAAAGGCTAAGCGCCCGAAAAAGCACCTCGCGGAATCGAGGATCGCGGGTTCCGTTGCACGCGTCGCGCAAAACATCCGCAGCTCCGGGAAATCGCGAGGCGCCCATGGCGAGAGCGGCTTCCTCGCGAACCTCTTCGGTTCGGGATTCCAGAAAATGCGCGACGAACCGCAGAGCGGCTTCGCCCTCCAGCTTCCAGAGAGCATCAAACACCTGTCCGACGATCCGCGGCTCTTCATCGCCAATCCGAGCTTTCATGCGCAAGAGCAGCGCCGCTTCGTGGCCCTGGATTTCGGCCAGACCTCGGACCGCCTCAACACGCACTACCGCCTCCGGCTCGGTCAATGCCTCCACGAGGCTCCGGAGAATTTCACCGCGAGGAAGGTCCGTGCATGCAACCAGCGCCAGAAGACAAATTCCGCGCAGCGCTTGCGCGGTGTCCTCGCGCTTCCCCCAAACCGGCTCCATTTGTATATGGTGAAAGCCGCGGCAGAAGGGCGCCGATTCGCGATACTCCAGGTCCCTGAGCGCCTTCGCGACGGCGTTCTTGCCCCAGCATTGGGGATCGCGCTCCGCGGGATCCTCGAATAAACGATCGAAGGCAATCAGCAGGTCGGGAACCAGCTCGCGCAACTGGCGCTCGGCGGCGATCTGGGCTGCCTTGGCCACGACCACGTTAACCCGGTCGGCCAGACTCTTCCGTAGCGCGGGGACGGCCTGCGATTCCGGAGCGCCGCGCAAAGCGGACAGCCGTTCGAGTACGTCTTCAATGCGCCGAGTGGCCATGCGCCGTGTCTATCATCTACAGGATAGCGATTCGGCCTCATAGCCGCTGGGGCGATACGGGACCTTGACCGGCCGTGCGACGGCGCGGCACGGCCAGGTCATCGAGCGCGCGATGTTGCGCTGGTGAGTGGGAACCGCTCCCTCAGAAGCTGTGAAAGAATAGCCCGCAAGCGGGCCCGGCAGGCGAAACCGCCCGCCCCACCACTGCAAACACAGGACTTCCAGAGGTGGCGCAGGCGGTTTCGCCTGCGTTTCGCGATTCTTTCACAGCCTCTCGCAGAAGCAGCTTATGGATCGCGTCATCGGGTGCACGACAAAAAAGTGGGTAATCAGGCGGCTCGGGAACGGGTTTCCCAGTAGTCTTCGAACCTGTGGCTAAGGCGGCAGCAGCGCAAAGCGA
>CAIRXZ010000301.1 GCA_903882645.1 uncultured Acidobacteriia bacterium
CCTGCCCCTCCGCCAAATCCTTGACGATTGGAATCAACTCTCCGCCGAATTGAACGAGGCGCCCCGCAAACGCTTGAGTGCGATGATGAATAGAGGTTCATTATTATCTTAGCGCTTATGGGGCGGACCCCCTGGTCCGCGGCCGACGCCCCCGCCGGCCTCCCTCCGAAGGCCGGCCAGGGAGGGCCGCCCCACCACGTACCGGGACCCGTACGTACAGGCACGCTCGGATCTGTTCCACCGGCATGCGCTTCGACAGTTCCCCCACGATTGCGGAGTCCGAAGTGAAACCGTGACGATCCGTGCGTCACGAGTACGCCGTGAGTTCGCCCCATCCCATGTAAGCGGCGGTGACAATCTCGTGCCGGGGGCCGAGGCTGGCGAGGCTCGTTCTTAGCTCTTGCGGCAGATTCTGATCGAACAATACTCTCACGCCACGCGCTGCCCGAGTCGAGAGTGGGCGAACGAGACGAGCCGCTGAATCGCGGTGAGCGGCAACTCGGGATAGTTCTCGTGGATTTCTTCCAGCGGAGAACCAAGCTCGGCGTCCTGAACGATGGTGTCCGCGAGAATCCGAGTGCCACGCACGAGGGGGCGTCCCGAAACCTTGCCGGGTATCCGCTCAACCAGCTCACAGCCTGTCCAGTCGATGTCGCTGTTGGCGTTTGTAGCGCTGTCGAGACTTGCCATGAGGCGCTCCTCTCTTTCAGGGTACGCCAAAATGGCGTAGGCTGACAGCCACAGCGTCCAGCCACAGCGTCCAGCGAGTCGCCCGCATCGAACGCAAACTGCACCCGGACCCGCAGCAGCACCCGCACCGGCTGGCGGGGAAAATGGCGCAGTTCAGGCTGACCCGTTTTCCCCCTATGCGAGCCCCTCGGTGGACGAGTTGATCGCCCAACAGGCCAAGGGGCCCATGGGCGATCCCACGACCCTGCTGGGCGACTTCTGGCCGGAGGACGAACCCGTCGAGGAGTTCCTGGCCGCTCTCCACGAATGGCGCGCGCATAACCGGGCCGACCGCGCCGCATGAATGCCGCCGTTGTCGATACCGACGTAGTTTCCTATCTGTTCAAGAGCCATCCATGTGGCGCCTCGGCCTCGAACAGCGGTATCGTGTGGTGTTGGGGATGAGCGACATGCCGAACCCACGTTACGACCAGGCAAGGAGATCCGTACAAGCCCTCGGACCCGCCGACCAGTTGCGTCTCATTGCCGAACTGGCTGGGCGGCTGGGTGGCGAGCTTGGCCGCCAGCCGCGCCGGAGCCTGCTGGAGCTTCAGGGCTTGGGCAAGGGCGTCTGGCAAGCCGTCGATGTCGATGAGTACCTGCGCCGGGAGCGCTCGTCGTGGAATGGATAGAGGGGCTTCGCGGCTCGACCGTCGGTCTTGACACAGGGCGGCTGATCTACTAGATCGAAGAACACCCGACCTTCCTCGCCAGGATCAAGCCGTTCTTCGAAGCCGCCGAGCGCGGCGAATTCCGCGTTGTGACCTCGTTCGTGACGCTCATTGAAGTCCTGGTCCACCCGCTTCGCGAAGGCCGGCCCGAGTTGGCTGAGGAATACCACAGTATCCTCCTCCAGTCGCCCGCTCTGACGGCGATTCCGTTGGACGAAGGCATCGCCGCGGAGGCTGCGGGTCTACGGGCGCGCCACAACCTCCGAACACCAGATGCGATACAACTCGCGACAGCCATCCGCTCCGGCGCTTCGTGGTTTCTGACCAACGATGCCGAGTTGGCGAACGTGTCCGAGATCCAAGTGCTCGTCTTGAAGCAGTTGCCTTCGGACAAATCGCGCGGTTCAGGCTGACCCGTTTTCCCGCGTTTTCCCGACCCGTTTTCCGCCCAGACCCGTTTCCCCATCTCCACCAGAGCCGGTAAGCCGCGCGGCCTCGGGAAAATGCGTCCGTCCCCTTTTCCCAAAGACACCGTTCACCCCAACGGCAACCGCCGCGCGCGCCAGCGGCTCGATAAACTCCGGCCGTCCGCCTGACGCGTCGCCCGCGCCCCCCGGCAACTGCACGCTGTGTGTTGCGTCGAAAACCACGGGCCGGCCGGCGTCGCGCATGATCTTCGGAGCAAGAGGAAGGAACGGGCGCAACGCCCCGCTTGGTTGAGAACTGACGCTCGCGGCTACCGCTCTAGCCGGGTGACCCGGTTGTCTAGCTCGGCAGTCCGGGTAACGACGGCCAGGTGGTAGGTGGCCATCTGTGCCAGGATTTCCGAGTCGCCGGCCTTGAGTTCGGCGCGAATTCCCGAGTCGCCGGCCTTGAGTTCCGCGCGCAGGGCTTCCTTTGCGTCGTTGAGGCGGGCATTGTTGATCAGGAGAGCGATAAGGATCGCCGCTATGGTTGCGGCGAACCCGAGGATGAACGTAATGTGCTGGGCTTCGCTCACGATTTCCGCTCTTTTTCGATTCTATCGGGTAATCCCGTTACAGACGAGTTTCTCCCTACCGCGAACCCCCGCCCACCACCCCATGTATCGCCCTCACCCTCTCCCAAAATCCCGCCAGTAGCTCCAGCCTCAGCGCATTCGCCCCGTCCGACAGCGCCTTCTCCGGCTCGTCGTGTACCTCCACGAATACCCCGTTCACTCCCACGGCCACCGCCGCGCGCGCCAACGGCTCGATGAACTCCGGCCGCCCCCCCGAGGTCTCACCAGCGCCTCCGGGTAATTGCACGCTGTGTGTCGCGTCGAAAACCACCGGCCAGCCGGCGTCGCGCATGATCTTCAGGCCGCGCATGTCTACTACCAGGTTGTTGTAGCCGAACGAGGAGCCGCGCTCGGTCAGCACCACCTGGCGATTACCGGTGGACGCGACTTTCTCGGCGGCGCGGTGGATATCGTGCGGGGCCACGAACTGGCCCTTCTTGATGTTGACGATGCGGCCTGTGCGTCCGGCCGCGAGCAGCAGGTCGGTCTGGCGGCAGAGGAACGCGGGGATCTGCAGAATGTCGGCCACCTCGGCCACCGGCTCTGCCTGCCAGCATTCGTGAATGTCGGTCAGGATGGGGAAGCCCTCGGCCTTGACTCCCGCCAGGATGCGCAGGCCTTCCTTCAGACCGGGGCCGCGGTACGCCGAGCCGCTGGTGCGGTTGGCCTTGTCGAAGGAAGCCTTGAAGACGAAGTCGCCCACGGCCTCGCGGATGCCGCGCGCCATGCGGTGGACATGCTCCTCGCTTTCGATCACGCACGGCCCGGCGATGAGCACGAGCGGCCTGCCCTTATCGAACGCGCTGTAATTAATCGGCACGGGAGAAAAGCGGCTCCTCCTGGGCCGCCAGGCGCCGCATCCGGTAGTCGTAGGCGGCCCCGATGAACGCTTTGAAGAGCGGATGCGGATGCATGGGCTTGGACTTGAACTCGGGATGGAACTGGCAGCCGAGGTACCAGGGGTGGCTGGCCAGCTCGCAGATCTCCACGTAGGTCTGGTCCGGCGTCTCCCCGGTGATCCGCAGGCCGGAGGCTTTCAGGACCTCTTCGTACTCCCGGTTGAATTCGTAGCGGTGGCGGTGCCGCTCGGCGATTTCGCGCATGCCGTAGGCGCGGCAGGCGAAGCTGTCCTCGGCCAGGCGGCACGGCCAACTGCCCAGGCGCATGGTTCCGCCCAGCTCGTCGACGCCCTTCAACTCGCGCAGCTTGAAGATAACGCGGTGGGGAGTGCCGGGGTTGAATTCGGTGGAATCGGCCGCCGCCAGGCCGCACACGTTGCGCGCGTACTCGATCACCATGGTCTGCATGCCCAGGCAGATTCCGAAGTAGGGGACCTTGCGCTCGCGGGCGAAGCGAATGGCGTTGATCATGCCCTCGATCCCGCGCTTGCCGAAGCCGCCCGGAACCAGAATGCCGTCGTAACCCTCCAATTGGCGGTCCCATGCCTCGCCCACCACGCCCTCGGCTTCGATCCAGTTGATGTTGACCTTCAACTCGTGGGCCAGCCCGCCATGCAGCAGGGCTTCCTTCAGGCTCTTATAGGAATCCTCGTACTCGGTGTATTTTCCGACCAGCCCGATGGCCACTTCGTCGCGCGGCTTTTCGAGGCGTTCGAGCATGGCGGTCCACTGGGTCAGGTCGCGCGGGCCGGCGTCGATGCGCAACAGCCGCAGCACGATTTCGTCGACGCCCTCGGCGGCGAACGTCACGGGCACCTGGTAGACCGAAGGCACGTCTCGGGCGGTGATCACCGCGCGCACGTCCACGTCGCAGAAGAGCGCGATTTTCTCCTTCATCTCCTGCGGGATGAACCGCTCGGAGCGGCACAGCAGGATGTCCGGCTGAATGCCGATGGCGCGCAGCTCCTTGACGCTGTGCTGGGTGGGCTTGGTCTTCATCTCCTGCGCCGCGGCGATCCACGGCACCAGCGTCACGTGTACGTAGAGACAGTTCTCGCGGCCCTCCTCATGGCGCATCTGGCGGATGGCTTCGAGAAACGGCAGCGATTCGATGTCGCCCACGGTGCCGCCGATTTCGCAGATGACGACATCGACGTCGCGCGCCACGCGCTTCATGGCGGCCTTGATCTCGTTGGTGACGTGGGGGATCACCTGCACGGTCTTGCCGAGGTAGTCTCCCCGCCGTTCGCGGGCGATGATCTGCTCGTAGATGCGGCCGGAGGTGAGGTTGTTGTCGCGGGAGAGACGGGCGTGGGTGAAACGCTCGTAGTGGCCGAGGTCGAGGTCGGTCTCGGCGCCGTCGTCGGTGACGAAGACCTCGCCGTGCTGGAAGGGGGACATGGTCCCCGGGTCCACGTTGATGTAGGGATCCAGTTTCTGGATGGAGACGTTGAAGCCCCGGGACTCCAGCAGCCTCCCGATGGAGGCCGCCGCGATCCCCTTCCCCAGACTGGAAACCACACCGCCCGTGATGAAGATGAAGTGCGCCATGCCTGGCTCCTCAAATGTCCGGGCCTTCAGTTTAGCACGAAAAGGACGAATGGGGGGAGCCGGGCAACC
>CAIRXZ010000302.1 GCA_903882645.1 uncultured Acidobacteriia bacterium
CCGGATCTGCTCCAGGCTGGTGGCTTCCGAATCGTCCATGCTGATGATCAATACCCAGCATCCCGATCTTTCCCCTTCAGGCTCATCTTGTGTGAGAATCCGGGCCTCGGTTCAGGCTCATCTTGCATGAGACAAGAGTGGCTCGGGGCCGGGAAGCGCCCCTGTGCTAACCTGAAAACCCATGGGCACCGAAAGCGCAGCAGCGGTCTCCGACTGGACGCCGGATTCGTGGCGCCGGCGGAGGGCGCTGCAACAGCCGGAGTACCCGGACCCGGCGGCGCTGGACCGCGCGCTCGCCGAACTGCGCCGGCTGCCGCCGCTGGTCACGAGTTGGGAAGTCGTGATGCTGCGCGAGCAAATGGCGGAAGCCGCGGCGGGGCGCGGCTTCGTTCTCCAGGGCGGAGATTGCGCCGAGCGGTTCGCGGACTGCTCCTCGCCGCGCATCACCAACATGCTGAAGGTCCTGCTGCAAATGAGCCTGGTGCTGGTGGTGGGCGCGCAACGGCCGGTGATCCGCATCGGGCGGTTCGGGGGGCAATACGCCAAGCCCCGGTCGGCCGATTTCGAGGAACGCGGCGGCGCGCGGCTGCCGTCCTATCGCGGCGACCTGGTCAACGGCGCGGAGTTTTCCGCCGAGGCGCGCACGCCCGATCCACGGCGGCTCTTGCGGGGCTACGAGCGCGCGGGGCTGACGCTGAACTTCATTCGCGCGCTGGTGAAAGGCGGGTTCGCGGACCTGCACCATCCCGAGTATTTCGATCTCGACTGGGTGCGGCACTCGCCGCTGGCGGACGAATACCACCGCACGGTGCAGACCATCGGAGATTCGTTGCGCTTCATGGAGCACGTGCTGGGCATCCGGGCGGGGGCGACGGACCGCATCGATTTCTTCACGGCCCACGAAGCCCTGCACCTGGGCTATGAGGAGGCGCAGACGCGCCAGGTTCCGCGGCGGCCGGGCTGGTTCAACCTCTCGACGCACTTTCCCTGGGCGGGAATGCGGACCGGCGATCCAGCCGGCGCGCACGTCGAGTACCTGCGCGGCATCGAGAATCCGGTGGGGGTAAAAGTGGGGCCGGATTTCAAGCGAGACGAAGTGGCGCGATGGATCGAGATTCTGGACCCTCAACGCAGCCCCGGGCGCTTGAGCCTGATTCACCGCTTCGGCGCGGAGCGCATCGCGGACGCGCTGCCGGGCCTGATCGAGGCGGCGCGCGCGGAAGGCGGCCGGCCGGTGTGGATCTGCGACGCGATGCACGGCAACACGCAAACCACCTCCGGCGGCGTCAAGACGCGGCGCTTCGAGGACGTGTACTCGGAGGTCGAGCAGTCCTTCGATATCCACCGCGCGACGGGCGGGGAGTTGGGCGGCGTACACCTGGAGCTGACCGGCGAGAACGTGACGGAGTGCACGGGAGGCGCGCGCGGCCAAAACCACGCGGACCTGGGGCGGGCCTACGAATCGGAGATCGATCCGCGGCTGAACTACGAGCAATCGCTGGAACTGGCCTTTCTGATCGCGCGGAAGATGGAGAGCGGGGGGCGGTAGGCGGGCGTCACAGCGGCGTGAGAGGCTTGGCGTCCGAACCCAGGTGGAACGACCAGGACGGCATGGCGCTGGGCGGCGGCGTCAGCAGGGTAGGGCGGATGAGGATGAACACCTCGTCGTCGCCGCCGGTCCGGTCGCTCGTGCGGGTGAGCGGGCCGAGGAACGGAATCCGCGACAGGCCCGCCAGCCCGGCGATGGTGCGCGCTTCCTGGGTGTTCAGCAGCCCGGCGACGAGGGCCCATTCTCCGAATTGGAGCCGGGCCTTGGATTTCAGTTCGCGGCTGGAGATCACCGGAATGCCGTTCACGGACGTTCCGGCGAGCAGCTTGAACTCGGCGTCGATATCGAGCGTGGTCTCCCGGGCGTCGTGCACGGCCGGAGTGATCTTGAGCGTCAGGCCGAGGTCCTCATAGTTGATCGCCGGCGGCGGGTTATAGACCGTGCCGGCGGAGGTGGAGCCCGACGATCCGTAGTAGCCGGCGGTGAGGATCGGGTACCGGTCGCCGACGTGGACCGAGACGGCTTGTCCATCCACCGAGCGGGCCATGGAATCGAGCAGAACCCGGCCCGAGGATTGCGACATGGCCGCCACCAGGGACGGGTTCACCACGCCGAGGCCCAGGAGCGTTTTGCCGCCGCCGAACGCCAGAAAGCCGGCGGCCGCCTGGGGAAGCGAAACCTGGTTGTTAAACCAGGCAGTCAAGGGCACAAGAGAAAACGCGTTCTGCAAATTGAGCCCGTAGGTGACGGCGTCGTTGCGGCTGACTTCGAGGAATTGGGTCTCGATCATGACCTGGGCGCGCGGGTACATGAAGTTCTCGAACATGTCGCGCGCCGGCAGCACCTTGGAGACGGTGTCGCGCAGGATGATGGTGTTGCTCTGGGCGTTCCAGCCGACCTTCTGTATGGCCATCGCCTGTTGCACGGCGGTCCTGATGGCCTCGAATTCCGGCTGGCTGGTCGTTTGCGGCAAATGCACTTCCACGGCCACCACTGGTTCGCGTTCGATGCGCTTCTGGGGCGTGTCCTTGACCACCATGAACCGCTTGGGGGAGATCGGGACGATGAAGGAGCCGGTGACGGCCTCGAGGCCGTGGAGGGCGGTGCGGTAGTCCGCGCCGGTCAACCGGAAGCGGATCTGGCCGCCGGCCTGGTAGTCCTCGTCGAAGATGCACTCCAGCCCGAAGGCGCGCGCCGCATTATCGAACAACAGCCGGGCGTCGCCGCGCAGGTCGAAGTCCTTCAATCCCGATTCGGCGCTCAGCTCGACGGGAGGCAGGAGCATGCGCGCATCGGAATTGTCCTCGGGCGGCGGAGAGCCGGGCGCCGGCGGGGGAGACGGTTCCAGGCCCGCCGCGAGCGGCGGCGCGGCGGACTTGGTTTCCAGCTCGGCAAACGGCCGGACGGCCAGGCTGCGCGCCCAATAGCCGGTGTTCCGGGGATCCATGGCAGCCGCCGCCGAATACAGCAGGTAGGCATCGGCCATGTGGCCGGCGGCCTGCGCTTTGCGCCCTCTGGAGAACAGATCCGCCGCCGAAGGTCCGGCGGCGGCCAGCCCCCCAACGGCGAGGAGCCAGAGAAGGATGGCCGAGAGCCGCACACTCAATTGACGCGCGGGCTTCGCCGTGCGTGCAAGGGTTTTGTTGTGAGACTCTTATGCTAGGAGGACCGGAATGCAAGCTACCCTGCGCTGGCTGACGGAGAACCCCGCGGCGTGGATCGAGCCGGCGGCCATTTTCGTGGCGACGGTCCTGACGGCGGGCCTCGGAAGGCAGCTTTTGTTGCGCGCGCTACGGGCTTGGGCCAAGCGCGCCGAGAGCAGCGCGGGCGCGATTCTGGCCGAGGCCCTGCGCGTGCCGACGCTGCTCGGCATTGCGATTCTGGGGGTGCACCTGGCAATCGAGTTCTCGCACCTTCCGGAGCCGGTGACCCGAATCGTACCAACTGTGATGGCGGCGCTGTGGATCGTGCTCCTGACCACGGTGTGCATGCGGATCGCCCGGGACCTGGTGCGGCACTACGGCGGCCAGATTCCGGGCGCGCTGCCGGTGACGAGCCTGACTCAGAACCTGGCGCAGTTGGCCGTTCTGGCGCTGGGCCTCGTGCCGCTGCTGCGGTTGCTCGGCGTGGAACTCGCCCCCATGCTGACCGCGCTGGGCGTGGGCGGCCTGGCCGTGGCGCTGGCCCTTCAGGACACGCTATCGAACCTTTTCGCGGGCTTTCACGTGGCGATGGCGGGGCACGTGCGGCTGGGGGATTACATCAAGCTGAACACCGGCGAGGAAGGTTATGTCACCGATATCGGCTGGCGCAGCGCCACCATGCGGGCCTTGTCGAACAACCTCATCATCGTGCCGAATTCGAAGCTGGCCCAGGCCATTGTCACCAACTACCACCTGCCGGAGAAATGCATGTCCGCGTCTTTGCAGGTGGGGGTGAGCTACGATTCCGACCCGGATCGCATCGAACGGGTCCTGGTGGAAGTGGGAACGCAGGGCGCGCGCGAGATTCCCGGCATGCTGGCGGACCCGGCGCCTTCGGTGGCGTTCGACCCGGGGTTCGGCGAATCGGCGCTGGGGTTCACGCTGAACTACCGGATCGCCGAGTTCGCCGATCAGTTCAGCGTGCGGAACGAGCTGCGGAAGCGGATTTTCCGGCGGTTCAAGGAGGAGGGCATCGCGATTCCGTTTACGACGCGGACGGTGAGGCTGGAGGGACCGGGGTCCGGAGCGCCGCTGTAGGGGCCGGGCATGCCCGACCCCTACGGTTGGGCGCGAGGCATGCCCGACGGAAGGCAGGGTCGAAAAACCAGCGTAGGCATCGGCGCGCCTTCGTGGAGCGAGCCTCCGGCTTGCCATGCCGCCATTCCTGGCGGCATCCTCTCGACCGGCAGATGCCCGCAAGAAAGCGGGCATGGCATGCCTGGAGGCCCACTCCACGGGAGGGAACCGGGGGGCCAGCAGTGTTTTTCATGAAAGTCCGCGGGCCGCAGGCCCTCCCCAACAGACCAGGAGGTCCGCCCCACTGGTTCTACTGCGCCACGTGGGCCGTCAGCACCACGAACACGGCGGCGTTGGGCGTCATGCCGGTTTTGCCGACCACGACCTTCTGACCTTCCTTGAGATCCACGTCCGCGCGGATGCTCGCCGAGGGGGTAGCGCCGTTGCCTTCGACGCGGCTTGATATCGACAGCCGGTTGATCCGGACCGTACCGTCCGAGGCGATATTGGCGGATTCAATTGTGAAACTGGTGGTCACGGAGGAAGGCCGACCAACGTTGTCGAGCTGCACCGCTCCTCCCATGCCGCTTGTGGACGCCTGCTGCCCTGCGCGCGTCCGGAGGCTCAGCACGTCCATCAGGTTGTAGTTCTTATAGCTGAACGCAGTCTTCAGTTGCGCCACCACGCCGTCAAGGTCCTTTGGCAGAGGAGAGGCGGCGGCGTTCTCCCCCTGGCTCCCAATCAGGAGGTAGGCCGTCAACTCGACGTTTTGCGAAGCCGCGGACGGTACGTCCAGGCGCTTGATGGCATCGTCGATAGCCGTCATGGCTTCGGGCGTGGCGGAGACCGCCAACGCGTGCATCTGCGAATTCGGCGTCACGTTGCCGAAAATCCCGATGAGACTTCTGATCTGCTCGGGGTCGGCGTACTTAAGGACGAACAGCTTCTGAACCTTCGGTTCCGTATTACCGACCAGGGGGTTTACCTGCGCCGCCAGGGGCAGCGCGAGCAAGGCCAAGACCGCTAATAGACGTTTCATTTCATTCTCCTTTTCTGTCTGCAATCCAGTAGATGATTACGCTCGGGTCGTCGGTATAGAGCTTGACGAGGAGGGCCTCGTCGGTGGAGCGGGTTTCGGGCTGGCGGGCCACCGGCGCCCTCCGAACCCGCACCAGGCGCGCTGACTTGGGCGCCGGGGCGCCGGCGGCGGGCGGTTCCGAAACCGCGGGCGCGATCGCGGACGCCGCCTGCCGCGCCGTGGCGATGCGCGGAGCGAGCTGCCTTACCGGAACGACCACCCAGGCAACCAGAACCGCCGCGACGGTTGCCGCAAGCGCCCAGGCCCACGGCCGCCGCCAAACGGGCCGGCGCTCGCGGCCCAACTCCGCCAGAACGCGCGCCCGGACGGCGGCGAAATGCGCCTCGGGGATTGGTTCCCGGTGCGTTTCGCGGAGCAAGTCCAGGCCCCAACCGTATGCCGCGGCCGTTTCCCGGCACTGGGCGCATTCCGCCAGGTGACGGTCCACCGCCGCGGCTTCCTCTTGCGTCAGATCGCCACCCGCGTGGAGGGCGATCCGTTCTTCCCAATCCCTGCAACTCATGCGCGCCTCCGGAAGTAGCTCTCCAGAAAACCCTTCATCTTCATCCGCCCCTGGCGTATCTGCGACCGCACGGTGGCTTCGCGCGTTCCCATGGCGCGGGCGACTTCCTCGGTCGAAAGCCCTTCCAGGTCGCGCAGCACCACGGCCGCCCGCTCCCGCTCGGAGAGCAGCCGCAGGCTCAAGTCCAGGGCGTGGCGCCGCTCGGCCTGGCCGGCGGACTGCTGCGGGTCGGCCGCCAGGGCCGGCAACGCCTCGGCTTCTTCCACCGGCGCCGAAGCCAACCGGCGGCGGCGCGCGTCGTGGCAGACGTTGACCGTCACCTTGTACAGCCACGCCGGAATGTTGCCCGGCCGTTCCAGCTTCCCCAGGTTGCGGTAGAGCTTGAGGAAAACCTCCTGCGAGGCGTCCTGGGCGTCGGTCAGGTTGCCCAGCAGGCGCAGCGCGGTCGCCAGCACGAGCCGCTCATGCCGGCGCATGAGCGAATCGAAAGCCGCCAGATCGCCAGCCCGGGCAGCCGCGACGACGGGCGACCGGTTATCGGGGTCATCCATGGAAGCGACCATCGCCGCCATCGCCAAGGCTTCTCATCCTTCCTACAATAGAGAACCGATTCCAGGGCGAAATCGTGCAGACCAATTTCACGGAAGTTTCGCGGGAAGGACGCCGGCGTGGCGGGTTTGGAGGCCCACTCCACGAATCGGCGCGCGACGGAACAGCCAAGCTGCGATGCTAGCGGCTGCCGGCTCCCGGATAGAAATGCAGGGTGACGGCGTATCCCGGCAAGTCCAACTGCACGAAATAGCGGACTTCAATGCGCTCGACCTGGCCGCTCCCGGCGGAACGGAAGACCCGCACGTCGTCGGACTTTACCGGGATTCCGAGCCGGGAGGCCTCATTGAGCACCCACGCGCGCACCAGGTCGTCGGAAGCGGGCGCTCCGCTCTTCGTACGATCCTCGACCCGCTGCGGCAAGGCCGTTACGAAGCTTTGCAATTCGAGGTTACGGTAATAGATGGGCGCGACCATAGCGGCGAAGGCGGCCAGGGCGGCGAGCACGGCGACGGCCGCCACGATGCGCCAGCGGGGTACGCGGTTCACGGCTTGTTATCGGACTCCTTGCCGGAAGCGCGAAGCTCCTCCCACAGGCCGCCATCGTGGGCGGTCCATTCCGGCGTCCGGATGCCGGAGATCCGCAGTTCTTCCTCCTTCAGGGTACCGTGTCCGTACGGGCAGATGTACTCGATGCGGGGCCGGCCCGAGAGCAGCATGCTTCCCCACGAACCGGTCTCGAGCGGCATGCGCAGGCGGCGCAGGCAGACGCGGCAGCGGCGGCGCTGGTCGAAGACGATGGCGGCCAAGGCGCCCGCGCACAGAAGGAACCAGCCAAGGACCACGATGTTGTACGCCAGGATTTTGGGAGCGTCGCGCAGGGGGGCCAGGGCGGGAGGGTGCGCTTCCGCGGGCCAGATGCCGTCGATCACCCACAACAGCGCGCAAAGCGCCGCGGCGGCCGCGGCGAGCTTGGCCGCGAAATAGGCCCAGTAGCGCATACTGGTGGGATTCCCGTTCCCTCGTTTTAGTTTCAGCGGTTGGCCGGGCGCGCGCAAGGGGGGGCGGCGCGAAGCGGTCCATGGGGCGCCGGGATTGCGCAAGTCGAGCGGGGTCTCCGCCTGGGACCGGGCGCTATTGCGCGGCGCTATCCGGCGGCGATACAATCTGCTAAATTCGGAACAGTTCCAAAGCCGGCAGGAGGAGCATTCAGATGAAGCGCTTCTATTCCGTTGGTTTGGTTTTTGCGGCCGCGACGGGTGCCGCGCAATCTCAGACTGGGTCCGCTGTGATGCCATACAAAGATCCCAGACTCCCCGTGGAGCAGCGGGTTTTCGAGCTGCTGCGCCGCATGACGCTGGAAGAGAAAGTCGCCATGCTGGCCGGCTCCGGGTGGATGGAGAGCACGCCGAACGCGCGGCTGGGCATTCCTTCCATCAAGATGGCCGATGGGCCGATGGGCGTGAGGTCCTGGGCGGGCAGCTCCGCGGTGACCAACGCGGCGGGCGCGGTCCAGGTCACCAGCACGGCGTTCCCGGCGGGCGCGGGCATGGCCGCGGCCTGGGACCCCGAGCTGGTCGGGCGGCAGGGCAAGGCCATCGGCCAGGAGGTCAAGGCGCTGGGGCGCGACATGATACTCGGGCCGACCGTCAACATCGACCGCGTCCCCCTGTGGGGCCGGAACTTCGAAGGCTACGGCGAAGACCCGTACCTGGCCGCGCGCCTGGCGGTGGCGTACATCAAAGGCGTGCAGAGCGAGGGCGTGATCGCCACGGTGAAGCACTTCGCGGCCAACAACCAGGAGTTCGAACGGCACCGGATCGACGAGAAGATCGACGAGCGCGCGCTGCAGGAAATCTACCTTCCGGCGTTCCGGGCGGCCGTGCAGGAAGCGGGCGTGTGGGCGGTGATGAACGCCTACAACAAGGTGAACGGAGCCTACTGCGGCGAAAACTCCTACCTGCTGCGCGACGTGCTGAAGAAACTGTGGGGGTTCAAGGGTTTTGTGGTTTCCGATTGGGGCAGCACCTACAGCACGGCGGACACAGTGAACGCCGGGATGGACCTGGAAATGCCGGGCGGCGATCCGATGAAAGCCTGGTTCGCGAGGCCCAAGACCCAGGAGGACGGGAACGGCGCGGGGTGGCTCGCGCCGGAGAAAGTCCTGCCGCTGGTTGCGGCCGGGAAGATCGGCGTCACGGCGATCGACGACAACGTGAACCGCATTCTGCGCGCGATGTTCGCGAACGGGCTATTCGACGCGCCGCACACGGCGGGCGGCGAAGTGGACACGGCCGAACAGAAGGCCGTGGCGCGCGAGGCGGCCACCGAGAGCATCGTGCTGTTGAAGAACGCGGGCGACGCGCTGCCGCTCGACGCTTCGGAAATTCATTCCATCGCGGTGATCGGGCCCAACGCGGCGGTGGCGCGGACGGGCGGAGGCGGAAGTTCGCTGGTCCGGCCCAAGTACGCCGTCACTCCGCTCGACGGCATTCGCGAACGCGCCGGGGCGGCCGTGCAGGTCGGCTACGCGCTGGGGGTTGCGATGGAAGGGGAAGACGCGAGCAAGGACACCCCGGCCGCGCAAGCGCAACTTAGAAATGAAGCGGCCGCCCTGGCGGCGAAAGCGGACGTGGCCATTGTGGTGGTAGGCTACGCGCCCGCGCTCGAGTCCGAGAGCTTCGACCGCAAGTCGCTCAGCCTCCCATCGGGGCAGGACGAGCTGATTCAGGCTGTCGCGGCGGCGAACAAGCGGACCATCGTGGTGGTCAACGCGGGAGCGCCGGTGACCATGGGAAAGTGGCTCGACCAGGCGGCCGCGGTTCTGGACATGTGGTACGGCGGACAGGAAGGCGGCCACGCGATCGCGGCGATCCTCTTCGGCGACGCCAACCCATCCGGCAAGTTGCCCGTCACGTTCCCCAAGCGGTGGGAGGATTCGCCCGCCTACGGCCACTATCCCGGCGAGAACCTGCACGTGGAATACGCGGAAGGGATCTACGTGGGGTACCGGCACTTCGACAAACGCAACATCGAGCCGCTGTTTCCGTTCGGCTACGGCCTTTCCTACACCAGGTTCCGCTTCAGCGGCCTGCGGATCGCGCCGGTCGAAGCGGGGCCCGGCCAGCCCGTGACAGTGAGCGTGCGGGTACGCAACAGCGGGCCGCGCGCCGGCGCGGAGGTAGTGCAGCTTTACCTGCGCGACGTGACAGCCAGCGTGGACCGGCCGGTGAAGGAGTTGAAAGGCTTCCGCCGGGTGGTATTGCGGCCCGGGGAGGCGCGGCGCGTCAACTTCGTCATCGACCGGAGCGCCATGTCGTTCTACAGCGTGTCGAAAAAGGACTGGGTGGCGGAACCGGGCGTGTTCGAGGCGATGGTGGGAGCGTCTTCGAGGGACATCCGGTTGCAGGGGATGTTCGAGCTGGGGAAGTAAGTCCCCTACTGGAAACGGAACTTGCGCGAGATCGCGTATCCGGCGGCCAGGGCGGCGGCGGACATGGCGCAGAAGTGCGGGAGGACGGAGACCGGGGAGTCGCGGAAACTGACCAGTTTGTGAAGGGCGTCCATGGCCCAGCCGGTGGGGAAGACGAGAGCCAGCCGCTGGGTCCAGAGCGGCGTGATCTCGATGGGCCACCAGCAGCCTCCCAGGCCGGCGAGCAGGTTGCTGGCGATGACGCCGAAGCCGATGGCCTGCGCGTCGGTGCGCGCGAAGTTTCCGAGCAGCATGCCCAGGGCCGCCGCCAGACCTCCATAGGCCATCAGGACCGCCAGGACCGCGGGCAGGTTCGGTCCCCAATGAACGCGAAACAGCACGCTGCCGGCGATCATGGCGAAGACGATCTGGACGGCGCCGATGGCCATGCGCGCGCCCCACTTGCCCAACACCACGGCGCCGCGCGTCATGGGCGACGAGGCCAGGCGGCGCAGGATGCCGTGGTTGCGCTCGATGGTCAGGCTGACGCCGCCGACGGTGAAAAGCACGGTGAGCGTGAACATCACCATGGAGCCGGGCACCGATTGTTCGTAGCCGGTGGGCGGTACGATGCGCTTGCCGGCCGGCTTCACGTCGAGGGTTAACGCGCGCGGTTCGGCGGCCAGCCGCTCGAAGTCTTCGGGGGTGGCAACGCCGCCCGGGCGCTCGATGACGGTGAGGTCGGCGAGGACGGTGTAGACGGCGCGGGTAAGCCGGACGCGGTCATAGTCCGCGCCGGGGTCTTCGCCGGTGCGGGAGAACGAGACTTTCACGGGCTTGCCGTCCAGGACCGACTGCGTAAAGCCGGCGGGTATTTCCAGGCGGCGCCGGCTCGCCAGGAACTTTTGCCGCGTGTCGGGACGGACGATCCGGTAATCGCGCTTTCCCAGCCGCGCGATCAACTGATCGGCGAGAAAACCGGCGTCCGGGGCGACGCTCACGGCGAGATCGTCTTTGGAATCCGGCGAGCCGCCGGAATTGGCCATGCCCAGGAAATAGAAGAAGACCACCGGCATGAGGAACGTCCACATCCAGGTTTCGCGGAGGCGAAACAGGCGCCAGGCGTCCTCGCGGGCCAGGAACGACGCGTCGCGCAGCATGCCGGTCCTCATGCCAGTAGTCCGCGGCGCAGGCTGCGCAACGCGAGCAGAAACGCCAGGATGCCCACCGCCACCAGCCCGCCCATCGCGACCGCCAGATGGGCCGGGCGCAGAGAGCCGGAGAGAATCGCCTTGAACTGGGTCACGGCCCACCCGTTGGGAGTCAGCCGGCCGATGGAAGCCATCCAAGCCGGCGCGATCTCGAGCGGAAAAAAGCACCCGCCCACAAGAGCCAGCGGGAAGATCACCAGGTTGCCGAGCACCTGCGCCGCGCGCTGGCTGGAGGCGGACATGGAGACCGGCAGCATCAACAGAAAGAACGCCGTGCCCGAGAGCGCGGCCCAAACCACGGCGGCGAGCGGATGGGAGACTTCGCCGGGCGCGAGCCAGCGCAGGGTGGCCACTCCGAGCGCCGCCACGGCAAAATACAGCAAGGCCACGGCGGCGAGCCGGCCGGCGAGGAAGGAGGCGAGCGGCGCCGGCGTGGCGGCCAGACGGCGCAGCGTGTGGAAGGTGCGTTCCTTCCATGCCTCCGAGGCGAACCCGCCGGCCATCAGCAACAGGCCCATGAAGATCATGCTGGGGAAGTAGAACGAGGGCCTGGTTACATTCCGTTGCTTCTCCACGACGACGGTGGTTTCCAGTTCAATCAGCGGCGGGGAGAGGTACTTGTTCAGGCCGGTCACGAGGTGGCGGATGTCGACGCTTCTTTGGGCGATGGCATCGTCGGAGGGGGATCGACCGGAGTCAAAAGGGCGCAGCTCGCCGGCCGCCACCTTCTGGATGTAGAAGGCGCCATCGGTCATGATGAGCAGCGTCTCTTCGACCATCTTCGGCAGGATGCGCTGCGACGGATTGGAGAACAATTGAATCCGGAAGGGCTGGTTGCGCAGGAAAGCGTCCTGGAGGCCTTTGGGGATAAGCAGGAACGCGGAACCATCGCCTCGATCGATGCGGGCGCGGCCGGCGGGCGCATCCACTTTCTCCACGGTCAGCATCTTGCCCAGCGGATCGCGACCGAACGCGCTGGTCAGCATGTCGCTTACGATGGTGTTGTCTTCATCGGCCACCAGCAAGCGCCCTTGAGGGACCGCCTGGCCGCCGCCGAAGATCAGGTGGATCAGCAGCGCGATGGAGAGCGGGATGCCCATCCAGGTGAGGACCGAAAACGGATCGCGGCGCAGGCAGCGCAGCTCCTTGAGCGCGGCGATCCAGACGAAGCGCATGGCCTATTCGCGAAGCTCCTTGCCGGTGAGCTTGATGAAGAGGCTCTCCAGGCTGGGCTGAGTCAGGGTTGTGCCGCGCACGTCGGCGCCGCAGGCCGCCAGCGCCGCGAAGATGGACGGCAGCTTCCCGGACGCGCCGGCGAGCGAGAGGATCAGCAGGCCCTCGTCGGCCTGGAGCACCTCGATGGCGCCGATCCGCTCCAGCGCGGCGCGCGCGGCGGCGGGATGGAAGACGCCGGAGAGGCGAAGCAGATCGCGCTCGGCCAGCATGGAGCGCAGTTGGGCCAGGTCGCCCGCCGCGATCACCTTGCCGTGGTCGACGATGGCGAGGCGGTCGCAGAGCGTTTCGGCCTCCTCCATGTAGTGCGTGGTGTAGAGGACGCAAACGCCGGCGCGCGCTTCGGCGCGGATCAGTTCGAGGAGGCGCATGCGGCTCTGCGGGTCGACCCCCACGGTGGGTTCGTCGAGCAGCAGGACCCTGGGCTGGTGGACGATGCCGCAGGCGAGATTCAGACGGCGCTTCATGCCCCCGCTGAAGCGCTTCACCGGCTCGCGGGCGCGGTCCTGGAGACCGGTGATTTCGAGGACCTTGGCGATGCGGTCCCGCAGCAGCGGGTTGCGCATGCCCTGGGCGCCGCCCCAGTAGCTGAGGTTCTCGAGGGCGGATAGATCCTCGTAGAGGGCGATTTCCTGGGGGACCACGCCGAGCGCCTGCCGGGCCGCGCGGCCGTCGCGGACCACGTCGTGCCCCATGACGCGAACACGTCCGGCGGTGGGCGTCAGCAGACCGGAGATGCAGCCGATGGTGGTGGTCTTTCCCGCGCCGTTCGGCCCCAGCAGACCGAAGATTTCGCCGGGGCGGGCGGTGAAGGAGACGCCATCCACCGCCGTGAGATCCACGAAGGACTTGCGAAGCCGCTCGACTTCGATCATGGCGGGGGTGAGCTTCTATTAGAGCAAACGGCGGGGGGACGCGGAGCGCTCGAACGGCGGGCGCGGAGGCGGTTCATCTCCACGAGTGGGGCGAAATGGCCCCGATTTGGATCGACTGCCCATCGCAAATCCGATACGTTGAAGTCATGGCGAAGGTTGTCAACCCGAGAACTCCGCCTGAACCGAAGGCGTCCATCCCGGGACTCAAGCCCCCAGTGCGGGACTTCGGCCCGTCCGACGACGGCGATCCCTCCGAAGTCGATGCCTTCATCCGGATTTTGGGAGCGTCCGAAAGCCATTCATGCCGTGTAGCGCGCACCCCAACGTGGAGTTTGCACGTTTCACGGGCGCGGTTCGTCTTAGAATAATAGCGAGAGGACCAGTATGCGCAGCCGACTAAGTCAACGCCGATCCCGCCGGGGCTTCTCCCTCATCGAACTGCTGATCGTCATCGCGATCATCCTCATCATCATCACGATGGCCGTTCCCAAGTTCAACAAGGCCAAGCAGTTCGCGAACGAAACCGGGGCCATCCAGGCGGTTCGGAACATCAACGCGGTGCAGGTCCAGTATTATTCCCAATACGGGCGCTATGCGACGTCGCTGGCTGAGCTCGGCCCCCCGCAAAGCGGCGCCGCGAGTCCCGCCGCCGCCGACCTGATCGACGCTGTGTACGCCGCCGGGGAAAAGAGCGGCTACAAACTCAGCGTCTCCGCCAACCAAAGCGGCTACACCGTCAACGCGAGCCCCCTCATCTTCGGCACCACCGGGACACGGACCTTTTTCTCGGATCAAACCATGGTGATCCGCGTGAACGACGGCGCCGAACCCGCCACCGCCAACAGCAAAGAACTGAAGTAGGGCCGAGTTGGCTCGCCGCGGGCATGACTTGGCGCCAAATCCTCGATGACAGCCGTGGGACGGGCAAGCGCCCCTTCAGGCGTCTCCGGTCTTCCGCAGCGCGCGGAGATCGATGCCGAGGGCCTGGCATTTCTTGTACAGGTGGCTTCGCTCCAGGCCCAACGCCTTGGCGGTGTCCGTCATGCGCTGGCTGTGGCGCTTTAGCTCGGAGAGAATCTGCTCGCGCTCGAAGGAATCCACGCGCCCGGCCAGCGGACCGCTCTGAACGGGAGCTTCCGCGCCGCTTCCGGCGGATGCGCCCGGCGGCAGGGCCACTCGTACGGCCGCGCGGTCCACGGGGCCATCGGCCAGCAGCAGCAGGCGCTCCACCACGTTGCGCAGCTCGCGCACGTTCCCCGGCCACGAATAACGCTGCAACTCCTCGATCGCATCCGGAGCGAAAGGCTTGGGCTTCCAGCCGTTCTGCTCGGACACCTGAGCGGCGAAGTGCTCGGCCAGCGCGGGGATGTCTTCCACGCGCTCGCGCAGCGGCGGCAGCAGCAGCGGGAAGACGTAGATGCGGTGGTAGAGGTCCTGCCGGAACGCGCCTCGCTTCACCAGTTCGTCGAGGTTGCGGTGGGTGGCCACGATGGCGCGCACGTCCACGGGAACGGCGCGGTCGCCGCCCACGCGCTCCACCTGGCTCTCTTCCAGAACGCGCAGCAGCTTGGCCTGCATCGTCATGGGCATGTCGCCGATTTCGTCCAGGAAAAGCGTTCCGCGGTTGGCCTGCTCGAACTTGCCCGTGTGCCGCGATGCGGCCCCGGTGAACGATCCCTTCTCGTGCCCGAACAGCTCGGATTCGATCAGCTCGCCGGGAACGGCGGCGCAGTTGAGTGTCACGAACGGCCCGCCGCGCCGGGGGCTGCGCTCGTGCAGCGCGCGGGCAATGAGTTCCTTGCCCGTGCCGGTCTCGCCCAGGATGCAGACGCGCGCTTCGCTGGCGGCCACGCGATCCACCTGCGCCATGACGCGCCGCATGGCGGCGCCCCCGTAGACGATCTCGTGCTTGCCCACGCGCTGGCGCAGTTCGCGGTTCTCGTCCTCCAGGCGTTTGAGCTTGAGTACGTTGTCCACCGTGAGCAGCAGCTTGCCGGTGGAGAGCGGCTTCTCCAGAAAATCCACGGCGCCGAGCCGCGTGGCGCGCACCGCCATCTCGATGTTGGCCTGCCCGGAGATCATCACCACCGGAAGCGCGACTCCCAGGTTGCGCAGGTCTTCGAGCAGCGAAAGGCCGTCCTTGCCGGGCATGACCACGTCCGAGAGCATCATGTCGAACGCGTGCGATTTCACAAGTTCCAGGGCGCGCACGGCGTTGTCGCAGACCGTGGCCTCGTGTCCCGCGAGGCGAAACGCGCGCGCCAGCGACGCCAGCGTATTGGCGTCGTCATCGACGATCAGGATGTGGGCCAAGTACGAGGGTAACAGGTCAGAAGCGGCGATCGAGAATGCTCGGCTCGCTAAGCAAACGGCGCAGCCGTGGGTTCGGCTGGGGGGGCCGATCCAATGCGGCAACGAAGGCCTTCCACTGCCCGGCTGACAACAAGAATCGACGCTGGTCCGGCGACGCCCGGAGATTCAGCCGGCGGGACCGGGGCGACCTTAAGGCAGAAGGCATAGCGTCAAACTCCTGTACATACAGTGTACGCCACTCATGGCCGCTAACGTGCCGGCGCCCGCGCTGCGTTAATATGATCCTCGATGGGCGACTATGTTCTGGGAGTAGATGGTTGCCGTTCGGGTTGGCTCTTCTGCCGTTACGAGATTCCAACAAGGTGCGTGAGCTTCGGTAAGTCCCCCAGTTTCTCCGAGCTGTTGGACCGTCACCGGGACGCTAAGTATGTCGCCGTAGACATCCCCATAGGGTTATGGGATGATGGTCGGCCGCGTCGCTGCGACGTGGAGGCACGGCGTCCTCTCGCGGGTCCGCGGTCGAGCAGTGTTTTCCCGGCACCGCCCAGGTGCCTGCTTGATGAACCCAGCTACACGGCCGCGTGTGAACAGTCCCGGAGGATGTTTGGCAAGGGGATCAGCAAGCAGGCACACGCGATCTACCCGAAAATCGCCGAGGTGGATCGGCTAATGACTCCGGAACTCCAGGACTGGGTCCTCGAGGTGCATCCGGAGATCTGCTTTTGGGGAATTACACGCCGCGCGATGTGCCACAGCAAGAAGACTCGAGAGGGCTACGAAGAACGGCGGCGATTGCTCGGCGATGGTCTTGGACACGAGTTCCCGGACCGATCGCTCTGGCGATCCGTAGGGGTCCGCACAGGTGCACAACCCGACGATGTTCTCGACGCTGCGGTCGCGGCTCTGACGGGTTACCGGGCCGCCTTAGGGAAAGCTGAAAGATTGCCACGTCAACCCGACGTCGACCAAGTCGGGCTGCGCATGGAAATAATCTACTGATCGGGCTGCGAATCATCTCACCCCAAATCAATCCTGAACGTCGTCCCCTTGCCCGGCTCGCTTTCCACCGAGATGCGGCCGCCGTGGTCGGCTACTGCCAATTGCACGATCGCCAGGCCCAGGCCTGCGATTTCACGGCGGACAGTGGCCCCGTGGCCGGCGAGGCGAAACGCGTTCGGCCTGCGCGCGCGCTCCGTGGCTCGACGGATAGAGCGCCTGCTGGGGACCGGAACGCCGCACTGATCTCAATAGGCTCCTTCACGCCACACGCAGGGCCGGAGCATGGTTTCCGCCGCGGTGCGGCGTTATGACAATCTCGACATCATGATTGAGCGCCACGAGGAAGCGGAGAAGGCGTTCGACGGAAAACTGGCGGAATTCGCCGCGCAACATCTTCGATATATCGGGCTGGCGAACGCCAAATAGATCGGCGGCGTCCGCCTGCTTCATGCCGCGCTCTCTCATGATCGTGTCGATCTTGAACACCAGTTGCGCCTTGACGAAGTGCTCTTCGGCATTCGGCACGCCGATGTCTTTGAACACGTTGCCACTCCCGATTTCGTGTCCCTTGTCGCTCATGGGTTCCTCTCTTCTGCAATCTGTTCGGCTTCGCGCAGCCGCTGCCTTATCAATTCCATGTCTCGGCGCGGCGTCTCCCGTCCGGTCTTCGACTTCTTCTGGAAGGCGTGAAGTACATACACCGCCCCGGCGTACCGCAGGGTATAAACCGCGCGGAATGTATCACCGCGATAGTCTTCGAGGATTTCCACAATTCCCGCCCCGCCGAAGCCGGTCAGCGGCTTCGTGTCCTGGTGCTTGCCACCTCGCTGCGCGACATACAGGGCATAGCCAATGCGATCCTGTACAGGTTTGGGGAAGTCGCGCAGATCTTTGCGGCTCGATCCGACCCAGATCACCGGCTTGAAAGGGAGATCGTCGGTCATGGATGGCAATATAGTGATTTCACTATATCATGTCATTAGCCCAGGTCGATGCGGAACGTCGTCCCCTTGCCCGGCTCGCTCTCGACCGAGACGCGGCCGCCGTGGTCGGCTACTACCGATTGCACGATCGCCAGGCCCAGGCCGGTTCCGTGCGTTTTGGTGGTGTAGTAGGGCGTGAAAAGGCGCTGGCACTCTTCGCGGGTGAGGCCCTGGCCGGTGTCGGAGACCTCGACGCGCACGCCGGGCGGTTGCGCGATGGTGCGCACGGTCAACGTGCCGCCATCCGGCATGGCGTCGATGGCGTTGAATACCAGGTTGCGCAGCGCGCGGGTCATCTGTTCGGCGTCGGCGGAGACCGCAGGCAGGCGGGGGTCGAGTTCCAGGCGGGTCTCAATGCGCGCCCGCGCGAGCTGCGGCGCCATCAGTTTCAACGCTTCGGCGGCCAGACTTGAGAGGTTCACGGGCTGCATTTCGGGCGCGGGCATTTTGGCGAAGTCGCTGAAGCGGCCAACGATCTGTTTGAGGTTCGCCAGTTCCGCGAGCAGGGTGGCCGCCCCCTCGCGAAACACCTCCTCGAACTGCTCCGGGTGGCTCTCTCGGGCGCGCTGCATGTTTTCCACGGTGATCTGCAAAGGGAACAGCGGGTTCTTCAGCTCGTGCGCCAGACGCCGCGCCAGCTCGCGCCAGGCCGCCACGCGTTCGGCTTGCACCAGGCGCTCGCGTTGCTCGACGAGTTGGTGGGTCATGCGGTTGAAGGCGCGCGCGAGCTGGCCGATTTCGTCGGCCGAGGCAATCTCGACGGTGGTTCCCCAGTTTCCCGCGGCCACCTGGCCGGCGCTTTCGGCGAGCTTGCGCACCGGCCGCGTGACGCGCGCGGTGGCCCACCAGCTCAGCGCGATTCCCAGCGCAATGCCACACGCCGCGACGGCGATGCCGGTCCACCGCAGGAACGCTTCGAGCCGCGCCAACTCGCGCCGTGAACTCGAGATCAGCAAAACTCCCAGCGGACTGTTCTCAGGCCCGGTGAGCGGTATGGCGTGCAGGGTTGCGGCATCCGCTCCCGACCCGACGGCCCCGGCCCGCTCCCGCGAATCCTTCAGGACCCCTTCGAGGAACGGCCGGAGCCGCGCGACCGGGAGGGGCCCGGGGTTCGTCCCGCCCTCGATCAGGTTGGCCGGAGAGAACTGGGAGTCGAGGTTGCGATACAGCAGGACCCGCATGCCGGCCGGCAGCGCCAGCGTGGAGAGGAAATCGCGGTCGAGCCGACGGCCGCCCACGATGTACAGCTTGCGATCGCCGGCCGCGGCCGTGCCCACCGCGGCCAGCGCGAGGGTGAAACCGTCCGGCAACTCCTCGCGGCGGAGAAAGGCGCGGTTGGCCGGCCAGCCGCCGGCAGCCAGCCAATCCTCCTTGTAACCGAAGCGGGCGGGCCACTCCGAGGAGGACACGATGGCGCCGTCCCCGGCCACCAACTCCAGCAGGTCCAGGCCGTGGGCCGCGGCCAGCGCGGCGGCTTCGCCATAGTAGGGCGAAACGTCCGGCGCCATGGCGATGTCGATCGCCGCTTCGGAAGCCGCGATGCCGTTCACCGCGCGCACGATTTCGTCGCCCCGGCGCTCGAACTCGCGGCGAAACTGCGCAACCATCTCGCCGGCGCGCTGCGCTTCCAGGGATTCGAAGGCGCGGCGCGTGGTGACCGATACGGCCCATTCGACCAGCACTACCGAGACCACCACGGCCACCGTGAAGATCAGCA
>CAIRXZ010000303.1 GCA_903882645.1 uncultured Acidobacteriia bacterium
ATCCGGCCGGACGCCAAACACGCCCAGTCTTCCAATGCTCCTGTTCCTGCTGACGGCGCGGGAGGGTCGGCTATGCGCTGAGGAGGCTGGCTGGAAAAAAGCTCGCGCCCGGCCGTGGCTTGTCGTTCAGGCCGCCGGCGCCGACGTGTGCGCCAAAGCCGATCCCGCCGTTGCTGGCGCCCACAATCGCCGCCGGAAGTGGCTCCCTTTTATCCCGCCGCTAACACCGAGACGGCATGCACGCCAGGGAAAGACAGCGCCCAGGCGAGCATGTCGAGGAGCTTGCCGAGGTCCGACGGCTCGTTCCCGGTTTCCAGAAACCAGCGGCGGGTCTCCGCGGACGAAAGGCATCGGAAGAGTGCGCCGAGCCCGACCGAGCCATCGGAGGACAGCGAATAGGCGGCCTCCGCGGCCCAATCCAGGGAACTGTCGGAGAGTTTGGTTTTCGCTACGAAGCGAATCGATCTCAGCACCCTGGCCCAAATGCCGCGGAGGCGCTCCGAGCGCCGGGTCCGGAACAGGGACACGGGATGGCGCCTGTCCGCCAGGTCGACCCAGACCATCCGGCGGTGATCGAGTCCCATCTTGTTGGCGGCGGAGAGCATCATGGCCGCCCTCCCCGTGGCGTCCTGGACGACAAGCGAGCCGTTCCGGGTCTTGAACCGCAGAGCCTCGCGGAGAGCCAAGGATGCCGCCGCCGGGCCGCAACCCAACACGGTCAGCGTTTCATTGAGGAGCGGCATCGTCTGCCTCGGTGGGGCGGGCCTCCTGGCCTGCCTTCTTCGCCGCCCCCGCAACCGCGGCTAGTTCCGGGAAAACCGGCGGCCGCCTCTCCGCGAACTTGGGCCAAGCCACGAATAGCGGGGATTCGGGATACGACGCGGACAGCGCTCCGGCGACCGTAGCGCAGACCAGCCGTCTTTCGGCGCGCACCTTGGTGGTCTTGGACTTGCGGTCGTACGCCTCGACCTCGTCCTTGGGGCTCAACTGCGAAACGATCCGTTCCACGGCCGCCACGCGCAGCTTCAAGTTGCGAAGGGCCCGTTTGGCCGCGCCGCAATCGAGGAGGTAGGCGTCCTCCATTTGAATCTCGATTCCGGTGAAGAAGCACTTGGGCATTCCGAACCTCCTTCTATTACCTTCGGGGCTAAAGTGGCGCACGCTTCAGCGTGCCGCCGTGGGCTTCAGCCCACGGTCCCGCGATCCTCCGAACATGGCGAGCTGAAGCTCGCCACGGCACGCTAAAGCGCGCGCCACAAGGCCCAAGGTATCCGGGCCCGTTCAGCCCTACAGAAAGGGTACGTCCGCGGCGCCCGTCTCTCAAGAGGAAACGCCGCGCGGCCGCGCGTTAGATTCCGATTGGAGATTGCAATTGGAGTCGATTCATTCGATAATCGGGCCTTAAGAGGGACGGTCATGGAGTACCTTTCCCCGGACCAGATCCGCGCCAGATCCGCCGGATGCCGGGCGGAGATGGAAACCCTGCTCGCTGCCAGAGCGGTGGCCGGAAAGCCGAAGGCCCGCCAGTGGCGGTTCTTTCGCGACGCCCTGGAGGCTCTCCTCTCCGGCGGCCATTCCTCCGAATTCGACACGATCCCGCGGGTTCAGGCGGCGCAGCTCAAGTTCGAGGTTGAGGACAAGCTCCGGAGGTTCTATCTGCGCCCAGGCCGTGCGCCGGAGTTCGTGTTCACGCTGGCGCGCCAATCCGAGCTTGGTCTGTATGGCCTGGAGGATGGCTGCAAGTATCCGGAATTGGCTGGTTACTGCCTGCTGGTGCGCGACCTTTCGGAGGACGGTATCGGCGAGGCGCCAGGCAAGCGCGAAGATACCGCGCCGTATCTGGAGAAGGTCGTCGCCGCGTGCATCGATGCGGAGTTCGCGGCGTACGCCGCGCTGCCTGAGATCAGATTAGACGAAGTCGAGCGCTGGTTCCGCGCCGATGGCCCGGCGTACCGGGATATCCGCAACCTGGTCACGCGGCGCCAGCGCCGCGGGTGGGTCATTTCAAATGCGATGAATCCATCCACCAAGAGGCTCCTCGGCGTCAAGGTGAAAAAGGCCGATGGGTCTGAGGCTACCGTGGCAACCTCGGAGTACTGGTATCTGCGATGGTGGGGCAACCGCGAGAACACCTACGTCTACCCTTATCGTGAGACAAACCACCAGCTTTACGTGCTCCGCAAAGATCCCGATGGCTGGCGCGTATGCGAGAACTTGAGGCCGCCGCCGCGATCTTCCGCCCCCTCGCGCTGGCGGTCGAAAAGGGAGAAGCCGAGCGGGCGGGGAGTTACATAACTTGCGGAAGATGACTTACAGAAAGGGGGGATTAGTGATAGTTCCCAGTATTGCTATTCCGGGAAGTCGCGGAAACCCAAATAAACTGAAGCGGGGGGCAGGCAACAATGCGCCTGTTCAGATTGGAGGTTCAGCCATGATTCCCATTCTGATCTCTTTGATGTTGTGCCTGGCGGCAGGCTGGGCCGGCGAGCAACAGAGCGCCAGTTCGCGCACCCTTGAAGGCTGCCGGAATGGCGAGGCAGCGGCGTGCTTGGCTGCCGGTGTGCCAAAGCCGCTGGCCGAAGACTTGGCCCGGATTTTTCGCGAAAAAGACAGTCGCAAACGGGCCGATAGGCAAGACAGCTTTCGGAAAAAGCTCACCGGCGCGCCGATGGATACAGCCGTGCTGTGCTTTCGCCTTGGCTTTTACAGCCCTGAACTCGCGCAAGGAATCGGCGAGGCGCGTCTGGCCGAGATCGCTCTCGCGGATCCGGATGCTGCGGCCCGGAAATGGGCCGTCCGTTGGATCAATGACACCGCGGTGGTTGAGAAGGTGTCCGTTTCCGACAAGGACCCGGAGGTGCGGCTTGTGGCCGTGGCAAGGTCACTGAAGTTGCTGCAAGGATCGGGCACGACCGTTCGCAGGGTCGGGGGCACGACCCTCATTCAGGGCGCCTCTACCGACCTCCCGACGGACCCCGACCTGAAAATGATCGCGCGCGAACCCGAAGTTCTCGCTGACCTGGTCCGGACGGGCGACCTAGCGGGTGTGGAGATCGCAATCACGAAGGGCGCGCCGGTCAATGCGAGACATCGGGAACGCGGGGACCTTCTGGCTCTTTTCGCTCCACCCAGATACGAGAAACGCGGTTTCAACGGGATGCTCGGGGTTGGCTGGACACCTCTATTCTGGGCTGCCCACGAAGGGCACTTTGATATCGCGGGCTACCTGATAGCGCAAGGCGCAACGGTGGACCTGCGGGACCAGGCCGGCGCGACGCCAGTCATGTTTGCGGTGTGGGCGAACAAGCCCGCCGTTGTGAAGCTGCTCCTGGAGCACGGTGCGGCAACTACGGAGCCAAAGTACGGCATGACGTTGTTAATGCTTGCCGCGGCCCTAAGGCAGGCCAACGTGAACGACTGTTTGGCTGTCCTCTTGGCCGCCAGGATACCGATCGATGCCAAGGACGCCGATGGCTGGACAGCGCTTCACCATTCGGCATGGAGTCCGCAGAAGACCGCTTTTCTGTTGGAGAGGGGCGCCGACCCGAACCAGGCCACGAATGACGGCCTCACCCCACTGATGCTCGCGGCGGGGAACTCGCAACCTGAGGTCGTCAGGGATCTCTTGACGCAGAAACCGAACATCAACGTCCAGGACAAGGCAGGCCAATCGGCGCTGGCGTATGCGATCCAGAACTGCGATTACGATACGGTAAAGCTGCTGTTAGAGGTTGGCGCTGATACCAGCCTCCGAAACCGTGAAGGGAAGCCCGCGCAAGACCTGGCGAAAGAGGCTCTGGATGTGGAGCAGCGGCTCGCGATTAAGACCAAAGAGATGGGCGAGGATTCGGTGCTGGTCACGGAGGGATTCCTCTATGCGAAAAATGAACGCTTCGCCGCTCGTCTATCCGTTTCTGGTGCCGAGGACGGCCTGATCCGGGCCAGCGGCACAACGGCGATGTCGTTTGACGGTAGACAAACTTCTGATGGAGTAGGTTCTCATTGGACGTTCGAGAAGCCAAACATAACCTTCAGAAACGGCGGATACGCTTATACCTCAAAATACGAGGGAGCGACGATTGACTTCCGAGAGGACGGAGTGGTGCTGAGGGGTTTCACCTGGCGGCATGAAAAGCTGGAAAGGCACAAGGAAATACTGGACTTGGTAAGCGCGCATACGAAGCGGTAGGCTGGGAAACGCGATGCCCCTGGCGAGTGGCTGCTCCAAAATGCGCAGGTGCCTACTTGGCATCGAAGCCGACCGTGGCGCCTGCCGGCCACGTCGTAAGGCCTCTGGCGAAAAATCCGAAGGATTACTTCCTGCGTGACAACTCGTGGAGGGGACGACGACCCGCAGCCGCTCGAATTTGCGTCGTGGTGCATGAGTTCCCAGTATCGCTATTCTGGGAAGCGGCGGAAACAGTACGAATCGTTGAAGTTATCTTTCACAGGGAAACCGGCCCTAATAACCATCTCAAGTAGAATCAGTAGGTTATAGTCAGGTTGACCGGCCTTCACAAATCGATTTTCGACTTCCCCCGGGGCGCCTCGTGCGACAGTTGTGTAAGTCGCTGATAAGAATGGCTCAAACAGGCATGCTAGACGGGGCTTCAGGCCCGAAAGTCGAAAACCAGGGCCAAAGGCGGCTGCTACGCAGTCAACGGGAGCCGCCGCAAGAGCGATTGGTGGCTTCCGGCGGGCAAAATGTCGCAAGCGGCCCTGGGAAATCGGGGCTGAAATGGTTTTCGACAGTTCGGTCCGACGAGCCGCGGTTGGGAGGACTGGCGGGCCGTGCTCCAACGAAGGCCCATGCTTTCTTCTTCCGTTCCAAACCAAGACACTCGCCGCATGCCACATGCCCTAGACGCAACAGATCTGTTGACATTGCGGCCGATCTGTTGTATTCTCAAACCGTGACCAGCGCGGAATTCAAACGTTGGCTCGAAAGACAAGGCTGCTCGTTCGAACCCGGCAAAGGCGGTCATCTGACGGTTCGCCTGGGCGCTCACATTACCTCCTTGCCAATGCATGGATCGGGCAAAGAAATCGGAAAGGGCCTGGAGCGGCGTATCAAGAAGGCGTTGGGGCTGAAATAGAAAGAAAGGAAAGCCAGTTATGCTGCGTTATTCCGTCAAACTTTCCAAGGACACGAACGGTACGATCCTGGTCGAGGTTCCAGACGTTCCCGGCGCGCTCACTTTCGGCGAGGATCGGGAAGAAGCGATCCTGCGCGCCGCCGATGCCATTGAGACTGTCCTCATCGGCTATATGGCGGATCGTCGCGAGATTCCAATGCCCCGGGCCGGCGCCAAGGGGCCATTCGCCACACTGCCGGCGCTCACGGAAGCCAAGCTGGGCCTCTATACCGCCATGCAGGCCGCCAAGGTAGGAAAAGCCGCACTAGCGCGCCGGCTCAACTGTCACCTGCCCCAAATCGACCGCCTCCTGGATCTGCGCCACGCCTCCCGGCTCGACCAACTCGAAGCCGCCTTCCGGGCGCTCGGTAAACAACTCTCCGTGGAGATCCGGGAGGCTGCATAGGCGCGCTCCCATGACGCGGCCGCCGTGGATGGCGCGGTGGTTTACGAGGCGCTGCAATTATCCTGAATTCCGAAGTCAGTTTCGGCGGAATCGAACTCACACAAGGCAATTCACTGAAGAAACGAGCTTTGTATCAGGGCCCGGCTTGAGCCGCGCCGGACCGATTCGGAAGGGCTCTGGGCTATCGCCCCGGTGGAAGCGCGACCATCACGCGAGCCTCTCCGAAGAAGAAGACCAGGGGCTAAAGCCCCTCAATTCCTCAAACTCCGCGGCACGGCTCAAGCCGTGCCCTGATACAAGCGAAATGCTTCCTGTCTTGTTGAACCAGCCATCCCTGCTTCCCGCACCACGCAAGGAAGCCGGCGCCAAGCGCGAAAGGATCGATATGCTTCAGCCCTTCACGCGTTGCTGCGCGAGCGTGAGGTGGGCGCGGCGCCACTCCTCGTCCTACTCTTTTGTGATGCCCATTCTCTTCATCAGGACATTGTGCTGTTTGGGCGTGAGCGCGGGCGCCGCCCCATGAAATCGGCCGTGGTCTGCGCATTCCGATGATGTCGATCAGTCATTCCGATCTGATGCCGATCAGAACGGAGCGAAGCGACGCAGGGCTCTCTCAGTGTGAAACAGTGATCGAC
>CAIRXZ010000304.1 GCA_903882645.1 uncultured Acidobacteriia bacterium
CAGCGCTGGTGGTACTCTTCGGCGAGGTTGTCGAGCCCGGCGGGATCTTCGCCGGGGATGGTCTGGGATTCGGCGTCAATGCCGGACTTGAGGGCATTGAAGCGGGAGACGGCCTTGCCCTGGAGGGTGCGGGGGCCGGTGGACTTCTGAGCGTTTTGTTGGTTGGCCTGTATTTGCTTGATAGACGACATACTCACTTCCAAGCTGAGAGTAGCAGGCGAGCGGGCGGGGGCGGGGTAGACGATTTGCGTAAGTGGTTTGGTTTGAATGGGATAAAAAATTGTAAGTTGTGGTGAACGAAAAAGGGGATGTCAGTATCGCTCGTAGGCGCGTAGAAACTCGTCCCGGGCAATGCCGGCCTGCGTCAGGATGGTGCGCAAAGTGGAAGCCCTGATGGTCGAGTGGTTCGGCATGGTGAGAAAGTCGGAACCTCCCGTCCGGTTCGGACGCCGCATGGCAATGTGCTCAGCCTCGCGCGCCAACTCGAACCCAAGCGCGCGGAACGCGGCGAGCACTCTTGACTTTGGGGCATCGACAGGGAACTTGGCCATCAGGCTGGAATGGTCGCTTCCGCGACGAACGCCTCCAGGAGGGGCGAATCGTCGGCCAGGACCTCAGCGCCAAACGTCTCGATGTGAAACCGGATGGCGGATTTGACATCGGCGAGGGCTTCCTCGTAGCTGCCGCCTTCGCCCACGACGACCCCCTTCAGGCCGAGGGGGTAGGCCACATAGCCGTCCGCGTGTTTCTCGACAATGATCTTAATTTGCCTCAAGCTTACCTGCCTGAAGTCTACCATGGGGCGCCGCGGCGGGCGGAGTGCCGTGCTGCGGGCGGAAATCCCGTCTGACCCCTTCTTTTCGCCCCATAATCCTCTGCCTCCTTTCTATGCGTGCAACAGGCCAAGCCGCACTGGAAGGGAGCCTTGCGAGTATGCTTAAACAGAGGAGGTCATCAGACTGAAATGACAACTCACGAGGAACGTGTAGTGATCGACGCGAAAACGTTTCAAGAGCCTCTTCGCACGCTTGGCGAAGCCATGACGGAAAAGGTATTCCGCGAGGGCGTAGGCAGACTCGCAGGGCCACGGTACCTCGCCGAAGACCTCTCGATGATGCTGAGGTACGCTCTGGGCATCTACCACCTCTTGTTTTACTTAAACGCCGACGAGCGTCGTAAAGGCGATTGCTATTGGCATGTGGTCGACGGCGTGTCGGCTATGCCACTAGTGCGGTCCCTAATCGACTGCCTGTATAACACGACAGCCATTCTGTTAGACCCCGAACAGAAAGGGCCAGCATACCGAAGGAGCGGGCTCCGACGGACGCTCGAGGATCTGAATGAAGACCTCGGGAAGTATGGCGATCAGCTTGAGTGGGCCGCGTATCTCGAACAACGTCGAGAAGGCGTGGAGATGCTGATGTGCAGGAGCGGTCTGGCGTCTGAAGACGTGATGAAGGAGCCGATGTGGCCGACACTCGGAACGTACCTGCGAATGAAACAGGAGAGCAAGATCGTCAGCGAACACCAAGGCTTTCTGAAGACGTTTACGCACCTGAACTGGAGGCAGTATTCGGCCCTGTCGCACGGAGCGTATGAGGCCTTTATTGGCTCCCTTGGCCATGTTCCCGTGGGGTCTTACTACGTAACCGATCTGCTCCCGCACGAAGATCGACCAAAGGTGGACGAGAGCTATGAAGTGTTCGTGACGACGCATCTAGGGCGAGCGGCTACTGTTTTGCTCTGCATCATAACGGAACTCCAGGCGCACTACCGGTTTGAAGGGGCGAACATCGACGAGCGCATCTGCAAAGTATGGAATGCGCTCCTGCCGCTGGACGAGGCCAAAGAACTGTACGACGGGCGATATCGAAAGCTAATGCAAGAGCGCAAAATATCACCGCGAGACCAGGGGTGATGTTGATTCTTGGGGAAACCGGGGACCCCCTTTTGCCCCCCTTTTGCCCGTACTCCAATTGGCAAGGTGGTGCAGGACGAGCAATCCACTCTACGCGGACGGCATGGAGGTCGCGAAGAAGATCAGTATGGCCCTGTTTGGGGAAGTGCTCGACCGGGACCGCCTCGGGACGTGACTGGCCCTCAACCCATCCGGTCCAGCACCGTTCCGTCCGGTCCTCTCAGCGCGATCTCCATCGCCAGGGTGCCGTCGGCGTGGGTGGAGCAGCTCAGGCAGGGGTCGTAGGCGCGGACCAGGGCGGAGACGCGGTTGAGCATGCCCTCTTTTAGTTTGTCGCCTTCGATGAAGTGCTTGGCTACCTGCATCACGCCGCGGTTGATCGCGAGGTTGTTGTGGCCGGTGGCGACGATGAGGTTGGCCCAGGTGATGGCGCCCTGCTCGTTGACTTTGTAGTGGTGGATGAGCACGCCGCGCGGGGCTTCGATCATACCGACGCCTTCCAGGCAGTTCACGGCGGCGTGGGCGCGCACGTGGGTACTGAGAATCGAGGGGTCGGCCAGCAGGCGCTCGATCTTCTCCAGGCCGTGCAGCAACTCGATCAGGCGCGCGTAATGGTAGTGGAAGGAGCTGTGGACCACCGGGCCGCAGCGCTGGCGGAACTCGGCCAGCTCGCGGTCGGCGGCGGGGGTTCCGAAGCCATCGGCCACGTTCAGACGGGCCAATGGGCCGACGCGGTAGACCCCGGCGGGGTAGCCGAGCGGCTTGTAGTAGGGCGCTTTCAGGTAGGAATCGCGCAAGGAGGCTTCGCCGATGAACTTGGCGTAGTCGCGCGCCCTCATGCCAGCCGAGACCGTGGCGCCCTCGGCGTCCTTGAACTTCAGGCGGCCGTCGTACCACTGCAAGCCGCCGTCCCGATCCACCATGCCGGCAAACATGGTTGGGGCGGTCCCGAAGTTCGAGATCTCCTCCTGGAACTGGTCCACCACCGTCTTGAAGAACGCCAACGTCTTATCCGCCAGCGCGCGGGCGGCGGGCAGGCCGGCGAGGGTGCGCTCACGAACCTCGGGGGACATGGGCGCGTTGACGCCGCCGGGCACGATCCAGGACGCGTGGATGCGCTCCTTGGCGAGGCCTTCGATGATCTGCTGGCCGTACTTGCGCAGGGCCACGCCCATCTTGGCCATCTCCGGGTTCTGATCGATGAGGCCGAAGACGTTGCGGCGCGCGGGGTCGGAATCGAAGCCAAGAAGCAGGTCGGGCGCGGAGAGATGGAAGAAACTGAGGGCGTGCGACTGCACGAACTGGGCGCAGTGGACCAACTCGCGCAGCTTGGCACCCGCCTCGGGCGGCGCCACCGCCATGATGGCGTCGCAGGCTTTGGACGAGGCCAGCAGGTGGCTCACCGGGCAGATGCCGCAGATGCGCGCGGTAATGGACGGCATCTCGTAGAACGGGCGGCCTTCGGTGAACTTCTCGAAACCGCGCACCTGGGTGACGTGAAAGTGCGTGTCCGCGACATGGCCGGCATCGTCGAGGTAGATGTCGATCTTGGCGTGGCCTTCGATGCGGGTGACGGGATCGATGGTGATCTTCTTCATGGGAGTGACCTTGGGTTCCGGGGGCAAAGAGGGTGGGGCATGCCCGGCCCCTACGGGGGGCGCGCCAACGGCGGCGCCGGGAGACATGACAACGCCGGCAGAACCGGCGGCGGCGCCGGACGGTGAGACAGCGGCGGCAGGACCGGCGGCGCGCGGCCTGGTTTTTCTAGCCAAATTTCACCTTCGCCGTGAGGTTGGGGACGCGGCCTTCGAGCAGTTCGCCCAGCACGAAGGCGATGGCCGAGGCGGGCGGCGGGCAGCCGGGCACGTGCAGATCCACTTTCACCACCTGGTGGACCGGCACGGCCTGCCGCAGCAGCGCCGGCACGCCCTCGGACGGAATCACTTTGTTCTCCTGGGCGCCTTCGATGTAGATGCGCTCCAGCAGCTTGCGCGGCGGGATATTGTTGCGCATGCCCGGGACGTTGGCGGTGACGGCGCAATCGCCGAGCGACACGATCAGCTTGCTGCGCTTGCGGATGGCGTGCACCTTCTCCAGATCTTCCTGAGAGCTGATGGCTCCTTCGATGATGGTCACATCCACCGCTTTGGGAAACTCCTGCGCGTCCACCAGCGGGCCGTAGACCACGTCGGCGCGCGCGGCTACGTTGAGGATGGCTTCGTCGATGTCGAGAATCGACATGTGGCAGCCCGCGCAGCCGTCCAGCCAAACGGTGGCAAGCCGGGTCTTCTTCATTGATGGCCTCCGCGCCGGGAGGCCAGGCGCGTCACCTTGGCGTCGCGCTTGACCATTTCCTCCACAGCGAATCCCTTTTCGGCGAGCGCTCCGGTGGGGCACACCTGGACGCACTTGCCGCAGTTGGTACAGTTCCTCGACTCGCCCCACGGCTTGCTCATGTCGCAAATCACCATGGAGCGGATGCCGCGGGAACTGAGATCCCAGACGTGCGCGCCTTCCACCTCCGCGCACACGCGCACGCAACGGGTGCAAAGGATGCAGCGGTTGTGGTCGAGCACGAAGCGCTCGTGCGAGACGTCCACCGGCAGCTTGGGGAACGTGTAGGCGTAGCGGACGCTGTTCACGCCCAGGCGCTGCGCCATGGCCTGCAGCTCGCAGTGGTTGTTGGAAACGCAGACGGCGCACTGATGGTTCCGCTCGGTGAACAGGAACTCGAGGGCGATGCGGCGGTAGGCGGCCAGCTTCTCCGAATGCGTGGTGACGCTCATGCCGTCCTGGACGGGCGTGGTGCAGGCGGGCAGCAGGCGGTTGACGCCGGACACTTCCACGATGCACAGGCGGCACGCGCCGACCGGAGTGATGCTTTCCAGCCAGCACAGGGTGGGGATGTACTTGCCGCTGGCGCGCGCCACTTCCAGAATCGTCTGGCCTTCCTGCGCGGCGACGTATTCGCCGTCGATGCGGATAGAGATTTTCTCAGGCAAGCGATTTCTCCTCTAGTGGTGTTCCTTGACGTCGCAGCGCAGGCAACGGCAGGCTTCTTCGAGCGCCTCCTCGGCGGCGAAGCCGGTTACGGCTTCGGCGAAGGTCTCGACGCGCTCCTGGGGCGGCAGCTCTTCGGTGGCGTGGCGGCGGCCCGGAACGGGTTGCTCGGGAGGCGAGTTGTCGTACTCGAAGGCGGAGGCGATGAGATCCCAGCGCTTGGGACCCATGAGCCTCCGGTCGATGTTCCGCGCGGCCTTCTTGCCGAACCCCATGGCGTTGGAGACGTTGGAGGCGCCGCTGATGAGGTCGCCGCCGGCGTAGAACTTGCTGCGGCTGGTTTCGAGCGAGAAGCGGTCCACTTCGAGCGTGCCGTTCTCCTTGATGCGCAGGCCGGAGGCGCGGACGAAATCCATGTCCACGGCTTCTCCGACCGCCAGAATCACGGCGTCGCACTCGTAGCGGCGGATCTCGTTGGTGGGTACGGGGCGGCGGCGGCCGGTGGCGTCGAATTCGCCCAGGCGGGTCTTGACCACCTCGATGGCCTTGACCTTGCCGTTTTCGTCGCCGACGATGCGGTGCGGCGTGGCCAGGAACGCATATTTCGCGCCCTCGGCTTCGGCCGCGTCGGTCTCTTCGCGGATAGCGGGCATGTCCTTGCGTTCGCGGCGGTAGATGACGGTCACTTCGGCGCCCATGCGGAGCGAGGTTCGCGCGGAATCGATGGCCGCATTGCCGCCGCCGATCACGACCACCCGCTTGCCCGGGTGCACGGGTTCCCGCTTGGCCACCGCTTCCAGGAACAGCAACGCGGGATACACGTTTTGCAGCTCGGTTCCGGGCAGATAGACCCAGGATTCCTTCCAGGTGCCGATGGCCATGAAGACGGCGTTGTACTGGCTATCCAGGTCGTTGAGCGTGATATCGGAGCCTACCGCGACGCCGCAAAGGAACTCCACGCCCAGGCGCCGGATCAGTTCCACCTCCCGGCGCACCACGTCCTTCGGCAGGCGGTAGTCGGGAAGCGCGTAGCGGAGCATGCCGCCGGGCTCGGGGTTGGATTCGTAAACCGTGACCGCGTGGCCCAGCAGCGCCAGGTAGAAGGCCGCGGTCAGACCGGTGGGGCCGGCGCCGACTACGGCCACCTTGCGGTCGGTGGACGGCAGCTTCCGATTGACGATCCGCTCGGCCAGGGCGTCGAAGCGGTCCGAGGCGTAGATGGAGTCGGCGATGAAGCGGTGCACCTCGCGCATGTTCAGCGGCTCGTCGACCATCCGCCGCCGGCAGCGGTCTTCGCAGGGGTGCTGGCAGACGCGGCCGGTGGATGCGGGCAGCGGGTTATCGAGCACCACCGCTTCGAACGCCTCTTCCAGGCGGCCCTCCTTATAGAGTTGGAGGAACCGCGGGATGTTCATGTGCAGCGGGCAACTGTTTTCGCAGGGCGTAAGCGCCAGGTCCTCGCAGACCCCCGCGCGGCAGCGGTTCGCCCGGATGTGGTCCTCGAACTCGTGGCGGAAGTGCCGCATGGTGGTCAGCAGCGGGTTGGGAGCGCTCTGTCCCAGGCCGCACAGCGAGGTCTCGCGGATCATGCGGCCCATCTCGTCGAGGCGGTCCAGATCGCTTTCCTTGGCTTCGCCGCGGGTGAAGGCGTTGAGGATGCGGAGGGACTTGTCCAGACCGACGCGGCAGGGGATGCACTTGCCGCAGGATTCCGAGTGCGTGAACTCGATGAAGTAGCGGGCCACATCGACCATGCAGTTGTCGTCGTCCATCACGACCATGCCGCCGGAGCCCATGATCGAGCCGAGCTGCGCGAGGGTCTCGTAGTCCACGGGCGTGTCGAACATCTCGAGCGGAATGCAGCCGCCGGAGGGGCCGCCGGTCTGCACGGCCTTGACGTGCTTGCCGTTGGTTCCGCCCTCGCCCACGTCGTAGATGAAGGTCTTGAGCGGCGTGCCCAGGGGCATCTCCACCAGGCCGGTATTGGAGACCTTGCCCACCAGCGAGAAAACCTTGGTGCCGGCGCTCTTGGTGCTGCCGGTTTCGGTGAACCAGGCCGGCCCCTTGGCGATGATCGGCGCGATGTTGTACCAGGTCTCGACGTTGTTGATGACGGTGGGCTTGCCGTAAAGGCCCTTCTGCGCCGGAAACGGCGGGCGCGGCCGGGGGCGTCCGGAATAGCCCTCGAGCGAAGCGATCAGGGCGGTCTCCTCGCCGCACACGAACGCCCCGGCGCCTTCCACCAGGCGGATGTCGAACTTGAAGCCGCGTCCGAGAATGTTGTCGCCGAGGATGCCGGACTGGCGCGCCTGGTCGATGGCGCGGTTCAGACGGTGCACCGCGAGCGGGTACTCCGCGCGCACGTAGATGATGCCTTCGGAGGCTCCCATCACATAGGCGCCGGCGATCATTCCCTCGAGCAGGGAGTGCGGGTCGCTTTCGATCTCGTTGCGGTTCATGTAGGCGCCCGGGTCGCCCTCGTCCGCGTTGCAGACGATGTACTTCTGGTCGGACACGGCCGCGCGCAGGAAACTCCACTTCAACCCGGTGAGGAAGCCCGCTCCGCCGCGCCCGCGCAGCTTGGAGGCCTTGATCTGCTCGATGACCAGGTCCGGGTTGGCGTCGATGAGGACCTTGTAGAGAGACTGGTAGCCGCCGATGGCGATGTACTCCTCGATATCGTCGGGGCTGATGAGACCGCAGTTGCGCAGCACGATTTTCTTCTGCGGCTTGAAGAACGGCACTTCCTGCCACAAGGGAATCCTGGGAAAGCCCTCGCCATACTGCACGTGCGCGGTCAGATGGTCCCAGGATTCGACTTTGCAGAGCGCCAGATCCCCGGGGACCTCGCCCACCGCCATGTCGTCGAGAATGCGGGGAACGTCGGAGACCTCGACGCGCCGCAGGATCACGAGCGGCTTTCCGGGGAGGCGCACGTTGACCAGCGGCTCCTGCGCGCAGAAGCCGAAGCACCCCACCGAGGCCAGCTTCATATCGCGGCCGCCGCGGTTGATGGCTTCGGCGAAGGCATGGTAAACGCCTTCGGCGCCGTTGCCCGCGCCGCACGTGCCCATGCCGACGCCCACCCTGGGCCGCGACGGAACGAGCTTGGCGAGGCCGGCCTCGCGCACGGCGTTGAACGTGCTGAAATCCTGGATGCGGATCACGCCTTTTTCCTCCCGCTCTCAAGGTGCTCCAGCTCGCGGTGAAGCGTGCGCTCGTTCATGTGGCCGTAGATCTCGTGGTCCACCTCAACGACGGGAGCGAGCGCGCACTGTCCGAAGCACGCCACGGTGCGCAACGAGTAGCGGCGGTCGGGCGTGGTGAGGCAGAGCTTATCGGCGCCCTCCTCGCTCTCTTCCGGCAGCCCCAGCTCCAGACGGAGGCGCTGCAACAGGTTGCGCGAGCCGCGCGTGTGGCAGGCCGTGCCGCGGCAGATGCAAATGCTGTGGTCGCCCTGCGGCTCCAGGTTGAACAGCGCGTAAAACGTGACAACGCTGAAGATCTGCGCCAACGGAATATCGGTTCTTTCGGCGACGTATTCCAGGATTTCGGAAGAGAGATATTTGTGCGGATGATGGTCCTGCAGGCTCTCCAGGATTCCGAGCAACGCTCCGGGCTTGCCGGAGTGCGCGGCGATGGTGCGGTCGGCGAAACTCTGCTCCTCGAGCGAGAGCGCAGTTTGGCCCGCGATTGCAGCCATGAACCCTCCAAGGTCTGAGCGGTGGGTATCCCCTAATCGACTTTCAGACAATTTTACCTTAAATTGTAGCGCGCGGCATGTCAAGGGGGGGGCAGCCGTCAGCTATCAGCTTTCAGCTCTCAGCTAAAGGCGCCTCGGCGTACGGCCGGGTACGAGAATGGGATCATGACCGGCGTGAGAATGGACAAGTGGCTCTGGGCGGCGCGGTTCTTCAAGACGCGGGCGCGGGCCGCGCGGGCATGTGAACTGGGCAGGATCGAGTCCAACGGAAAGCAAGCCAAGGCCGCGCGCGAGGTCCGCGCCGGCGACATGTTACAGGTGAAAAACGACGGGGGCGACTTTCAGGTGGAGGTCCTGGCTCTCAGTGAGATGCGCGGCCCGGCGGCGGTTGCGCGGACGCTCTATCGCGAGACAGAGGCGAGCCGGGAGTTGCGGCTCAAGTTGGCGGAAGAGCGCAAAGCGATGCCGCATTTCGAAGGGTTCCGGGAAGGGAAACCATCGAAACGCGACCGGCGCAAGATCGATTGGCTTCGGGGGAGAGGTTAAGGGCCGAATGGAGCGGCATGGGCGCATCCAGTGGGGCGGACCTCCTGGCGCGCGACCGGCCCCCCGGCCGGCCTTCGACCGGAGGCCGACGGGGGCGTCGGCCGCGGACCGGGGGGTCCGCCCCACCAAACACCAAGGTCCGCATCGCTTCCAGGTCGCGCAGCCTGCCTCTTGTTGGCATGGCGGCAAGCTACAATCGTGTCTTATGCGCCGCAGGCTTCTCTTCTTCCTGCTTATTGCAGCGCCGCTTCTCGCCCAGAAGCGGCCGTTCGACGTCAACGCCATGATGGAGTTGAAGCGGATCTCCGATCCGCAACTCTCTCCCGACGGCAAGTGGGTCGCCTTCACGGTTCAGACCGTCGACCTGGCGGCCAACAAGAAACCCAGCCAGATCTGGATCGCGCCGCTGGCCGGCGGCGCGCCGCGCCAACTCACCCACGATGGCGAAGCCAACCAACGCGCGCGCTGGTCGCCGGATTCCAAGCGCATGGCCTTCATTTCCGACCGCGGCGGATCTTCGCAGATCTGGCTCATGGACGCGGACGGGTCCAACGCCAGGCAGATCACCGACCTTGCGACCGAGGCCGGCGGCGTTCTGTTCTCGCCCGACGGCGCCAACCTGCTCTTCACGAGCGAAGTGTATCCGGAGTGCGGCGCCGACGATGCCTGCAATAAGAAGAACATCGACGCCGGCAAAGCCAGCCCGGTAAAGGCCCGTGAGTACACCGAGCTGCTCTACCGTCACTGGACCGCGTGGCAGACCAAACGCCGAAGCCATCTGCTGGTGGTCGCGGTTGCGGGCGGCGCGCCCAGGGACCTGACTCCCGGCGCGCACGAGGTTCCGCCCTTTTCCCTTGGCGGTTCGGACGATTACGATGTTTCGCCCGACGGCCAGGAAGTCTGCTATTCCATGAACGCCGATCCCGCGCCCGCCACCAGCACCAACTCCGACTTGTACGTGGTTTCCATCAAGGGCGGCGAGACGCGCAAAATTACCCTCACCCCGGGGGCGGACGCCGGCCCGCGCTACTCGCCCGACGGCAAGTACATCGCCTGGCGCGCTCAGAACCGCGCGGGCTATGAGAGCGACCGCTGGCGGCTGATGACCATCGAGCGCGCCACCGGCAGAGTCGTCAGCCCGACCGGAGACCTGGACCGTTGGGTGAATGGTTTCGCCTGGAGCGCGGACTCGGCGGCGTTGTTCTTCACCGCCGGCGACCGCGGCCGGCAGGCCATTCGTTTCGTGCCCTTAACCGGCGGCGAGAGCCGCATCGCGGCCAGCGGCGACAGCGAACTCGACGACATGCAGTTGACGCGCGACGGCAAGACCATGGTTTACACGCAGCAGACCGGCGTATCGCCAACGGAGATCTTTCGCGCGGCGTCGACCGGCGGCGTTCCCGTGGCGCTCACGCATCTGAACGACCAGGCGCTGAACGCCTGCCAACTGACGCCGCTCGAAGAGTACTGGGTGGATGTTCCGGACGGCTCGCGCGTGTACTACTACGTCGTGAAGCCGTACGGATTCCAGCCGGGCGCCAAGTACCCCGTGCTGATGCTGATCCACGGCGGACCGCAGGGGGCTTGGGGTTATAGCTGGACCTACCGCTGGAACGCGCAGGTATTCGCCGCCGCCGGATACGTGGTCATCGAGCCGAATCCGCGCGGCTCGACGGGCTACGGGCAGAAATTCATCGATGAAATCAACGGCGATTGGGGCGGGCGCCCGTATGACGACATCATGGCCGTGGCGGATCATGCGCTGGCCAACCTGCCGTACGCCGACGGCGCGCGCATGACCGCCGCCGGCGGCTCTTACGGCGGCTACATGATCGATTGGATGCTGGGCCATACGGGGCGCTTCAAGGCCCTCATTTCGCACGCCGGCGTCTACGATCTGCCGAGCGAATTCGGCGCCACCGAGGAACTCTGGTTTCCGTTGTGGGAGTTCGGCGGCACGCCGTGGGACAAGCGCGAAGACTACGCCAAGTGGTCGCCTTCCACGTACGTCAAGGACTTCCACACCCCCACGCTGGTGATCCACGGCGAGCAGGATTTCCGCGTGCCTTACGGGCAGGGCCTGCAACTGTTCACCGCTCTGCAAATGCAGAAAGTCCCATCGAAGCTGCTCGTGTTCCCCGATGAGGGCCACTGGGTGCTGAAGCCGCAAAACACGCTCCTGTGGTACAAGACGTTCCTCGACTGGCTGGATTCCTGGGTGAAGAAGTGAGGCTGAAGACACTCGCGCTCGCGCTGGCGCTCTTAGCGGCAGGCGCGGCGATTGGGCTGTTTGTATCGTCCGCCCGCACTGTGATCGTCGTCGCCCCGGAGGTGAAGGCCATCGGGGTGAGCACTCCCGTGACGGTGCGCGTGAGCAACCCGCACGGGGTGCGCCGCGTGAGCGCATACCTCGAGCAGAATGGCGCGCGGTACGGGTTGTTCGAGGAAACGGCTCCGGCGCGGCGCTTCTTGCCGGCGCGGCGCGTTCCGCCCCGCGCAATCGCTTTTCAGGCCGGCAAGAGCAAAGCCCCGGACCTGAAGGAGGGCAAGGCGCGGCTGGTTGTGGAGGCAGTCTCAAACGACTTCCGCGGCCAAATGGACACGGCTTCGAACGACGTGACCGTGGTGCTCACCGCGCCGCGCGCGATTCCCGACGGCTTGCAGCATTACATCAACCAGGGCGGGATGGAGCTTGTCACCTTCACCACAAGCGGCGCCTGGAACGAAGCCGGCGTGAAGGTCGACAAGTACAGCTTTCGCAGCTTCCCGTTGCCCGGCGGCGACCCGAACCAGCGCTTCGCCATGTTCGCCTACTCGTGGGATCTGCCGCCCGATCTTCAGCCGCTGGTTTTCGCCCGCAACGCGGCCGGCGCGGAGGCCACCGCGCACTTCTGGTTCAAACTCTTTCCCAAGAGATTCCGCGTGCGCGATTTCCCCATCGACGACGCCCTGATGGAGAGACTGGTGAACTCGGTCGATCCCGCCGGCGCGCTGGCGCCGGGCAAGGACCTGCTCTCGCGCTTCCTGTACATCAACGGCGAGCTGCGCCGCAAGAACAACCAGCAGCTTGCCGACCTGCGCCTCAAAACCGAAGAGAAGGTCCTGTGGGACGGGCCGTTCATCCACTACGGCAAGGAGGAGGCGGATTTCGCGGATGTGCGCAACTACATCTACCATGGGCAAAAGATCGACCAGCAGGTTCACCTCGGCTTCGACCTTTCCGACACGCAGAACGCGCCGGTAAACGCCGCCAACGACGGCCGCGTGGTGTGGGCCTCCGATCTGGGCATCTACGGCAACTGCATCGTCGTGGATCACGGGTACGCGCTGCAATCGATCTACGGACACCTGCGCGAGATCGGCGTCAAACCCGGCGACATGGTGAAGAAGGGCCAGAAGATGGGGATCGCCGGGCAAACGGGCCTCGCCGGCGGAGTCCACGTTCACTTCAGCATGCAGATCGACGGCGTCCAGATCAACCCCCGCGAATGGTGGGACGAACACTGGATCAAAGACCGGGTGTTGAGCAAGCTGAAGTAGCGGAGAGGGCCTCACCTTTTTGTTGTAAAGTACATTACAGTGATAAGCGGAGAACCGGAATGAAAGCTCTTTCGCTTGCCTGCCTGTGCTTCGCGGCGGCGCTATCGCTCGCGTGCGGCAAATCCAACAACTTGCTCCTCGGCCGCGTGGAAGCGCCCGTCGGCGGCCATACCGTGGTCGTTACGGACTGCTATCGCACCAGCGTCCCGCCGCCCCGGCAGTTCGAGGATCTCGGCCGCACGGCGTACCGCTTCACTCCCTGCCGCGACGCGGACGTTTTGATTCGCGACGAGGAATTGACGGTGAACGGGCAGTCCTACGGACATTTGAATCCGGGCGACGGCGTGCTGGTGGACCACGGCGTGGTATCGATCCAGCGCCGCTAGCCCTCGACCTCGCGCTGTTGCGCGCTTGCGGAAACCGCTCCCTCACGGTCGCGGCTCCGATTGGGGCCACGAGAGTCAGGGCCGCATTACCGTGGTAATGTAGAGGCATGGCGATCGCTCACTCGAAGCTCACGGCGCAGGGGCAGATTTCGGTCCCCGCCGGCGTCCGTCAAAAGCTTGGCGTAGGCCCCGGCTCAGTCCTGGAATGGGATGAAGATGGCCAAAACATCGTCGTGCGTCGTTCTGCCCGGTTTTCGTCCGAGGACATCCATCGGGCGTTGTTCCCCACGCAGGTGCCGGAACCACGGACGATCGATGACATGAGACAGGGGATCCGGCAGCACATCCGGAAGCGCCATGCGCGCCGTTGACACGAATGTTCTGGTCCGGCTCATTGCGCGAGACGATCCTCGCCAAGCCCGAGCCGCCGACCGTTTCGTCGAGAAGGGCGCCTGGGTATCCATTCTCGCGCTGGCCGAAGCCACCTGGGTCCTCGGGACGGTGTACGAGTTCAACGCCGCCGAGATGGCCACAGCGCTCCATATGCTGCTGAACCACAAGGACCTGACGCTGCAGGATTCGGATGTTGTAGCGGCTGCGCTCGATCTATTTCGTTTGCGGCCGGCGCTGGGTTTTTCCGATTGCCTGATGCTGCATCTCGCCCGCAAGGCCGGGCATTTGCCGCTCGGCACGTTTGACCGCGCACTCGGCAAGACCGCGGGAACACAAAAGCTGTGAAGCCCATGCGCCGGCACGAGTGTCGGCGCGGCGGACACAGTGTCCGCGCCACTCAAGCCGAGGCGATCTCTTCGAGCACCCGCGCGGCTTCCGCGGCGGGGTCGGACGCGCGGGTGATCTGGCGACCCATCACAATGTAGTCCGCTCCATTGCGGAGCGCCTCGGCGGGCGTGGCTACGCGCTTCTGGTCGCCTGTCGGACTTCCACCCGAGCGCACGCCCGGCGTCACCAGAATCGGTCCGGGGCCAACGATGCTTCGAACCGCCGCCGCGTCGAGCGGCGAAGCGACCAGTCCGTCCATGCCCGCCTCCATCGCCTTCCGCGCGCGCAGGGCCGCAAGTTCGGCGACTTCGCATGGGTACCCTAGATCTTCCAAGTCCTGCCGGTCGAAGCTCGTGAGCACCGTCACGGCAAGCAGCTTCAGACCCGAGCCGCCCTTGCCCTCCACCGCCGCGCGCATCACCGGCCCGCTGCCATGCACGGTCAGGAATCGCGCGCCAGTGGCCGCCACCAGCGACACCGCGCGCTTCACGGTTTCGGGGATGTCGTAAAACTTCATGTCGAGGAACACGTCCTTGCCCCCGGCGAGCAGCTCACGGACGAAGTCCATGCCGGCAGCGGCATACAGCTCCATGCCGACTTTGTAGATTTGGATGCGGTTGCCCAGACGCGAGACCAGTACGCGGGCGTCTTCGGCCGACTCGACGTCGAGCGCCACGATGATGGGGTTCGCTTTTAGATGAGGCATACCGGTTTCACGCCGCGTTTGGGTGTGGCCGTCCGTCGATCCTTACTATAATAACGGGAATGAGGCGCACGTCGGTTCTGGTTTCCGTTCTGCTGCTGGGTTTGGCCGCCGCCCTGATCTCGCGCGACCCGCAAGCCGACGCCCGTCTCAAGAAGGCTTGGCGCGCGCCCGAGCAAAACGGCTGGATCATGGCGCACCTGGAAGGATCGCCGGGCCAGATCGGCTTCCAGCATGGCTACCTGCTGGCGCCCGAGATCAAGGACACGTTCCGGGACGTCTCCACGGAGGCGGCGCACGACGAAAAGCGGGATTGGGAATTCTTCCGCCAGACCGCGCGCGAAGTCTTCTGGCCGCGCGTCGAACAGGAGTACCGCGACGAGCTGACCGGGATCGTGGAGGGCCTCAACGCGCGCAACGTAAAGCTCGACATCTGGGACGTCGTCGCCCTCAACGCGTGGCTTGAGCAGTCCTACTACGACAGAACGCTCAACGGCGGCGAGCCGGCCGCCACCGCGGAACATTGCAGCGCCTTCGTGGCCACGGGCAGCTACACCAGCGGCGGGCGCATCGTGATCGGCCACAACAATTGGACCAGCTACTCCTCGGGCGAGCGCTGGAACGTCATTTTCGATATCGCCCCGGCGCGGGGCAACCGCATCCTCATGGACGGAATGGCGGGCCTGATCCAGAGCGGCGACGATTTCGGCGTGAACTCGGTCGGAATTGTCATCACCGAAACCACCATCGGCGGTTTCAAAGGGTTCGACCCGAGCGGCGTTCCCGAGTTCGTTCGCGCGCGGAAGGCCATGCAGTACGCCAACTCCATCGACGATTTCGCGCGAATCATGAAGGACGGGAACAACGGCGGCTACGCCAATACCTGGTTGGTGGCCGACTCCCGGAAAAACGAGATCGCCAGCCTGGAACTGGGCCTGAAGAACGTGACCCTGCGGCGGACCTCGGACGGGTTCTTCGTCGGCTCGAACTTCCCCGCCGACCCGAAGCTGATCGCGGAGGAGACCAACTTCGATCCCGCGGACCGCGCGCGCGGCGAGAACGCCCGCCACGAGCGCTGGCTGGCGCTCATGGAGCAGTACAAGGGAAAGATCGACGTGGCGGCGGGCCGGGAGTTTCTGGCCGACCACTTCGATTCCTTTGAGGGGCGCAACGACCCCGACGAGCGCACGCTCTGCGGGCACATCGACCTTTCCCCGCGCGGATCGGGCGCGTGGCAATCCGCCTACGGACCCGCCGGCGCTGTGCAGAGCAAGGTCACCGATGCGGCGGGCGCCATGAAGATGTCGTTCATGGCGGCGCTGGGCCACTCCTGCGGCGTCGGTTTCAAAGCCGCGCCGCACCTCGCCAAGTACCCCGACTTCGCCTGGATGAAGGACATCCTCCACGACATGGATTCGCGGCCGTGGACGGCGTTTACGGCCAAGTAGGGCGCCCCTTCGGGCCACGCAATACGGCTGAGCGGCGCACTCCACTTCGCAGTGCTTGACCGCTGCGGGTTATTGCGCCTCCGGACGAGCCGCCTTGTCGATCACTACGAACGGCACTTCGGCCTGTTCTGGCTTCAGAGCCAGCCCCAACTGTTGGGGTAGATCCCTCCGGATATCTATGTCCATCTTGCCACCGATTCCGTCGTTAAGGCAAAAGGAACTACCAGCTTGAGCAGGCGACCAAGAGCTTTCATTCAGGCTTCTCCATAGATCGGCTTTCGCACTTCTTATGGGTCGCGTCGAGAGTCGTGGACCACTGGCATTCCACTCTTGTCTCATGCAAGATGAGCCTGAACCGAGGCCCGGATTCTCACACAAGATGAGCCTGAAGGGGAAAGATCGGGATGCTGGGTATTGATCATCAGCATGGACGATTCGGAAGCCACCAGCCTGGAGCAGATCCGG
>CAIRXZ010000305.1 GCA_903882645.1 uncultured Acidobacteriia bacterium
ATATTAATAATATCTCAGATTGGAACGAAAAACAAGCCCCCTAGCGAATGCGAATTTGCCTCAGTTTGAGCAGAGCGCACTCCAGATGCGCAGGCAAGGGCTGTCAGCACCAATCAGAATGCTGGTTGCGGAATCGCTGGCTCACCGCGGCGCCGCCAGCAGCATCGCGTCCAGCAGCCGCTTCTCTTCGCTCTCTTTCGGATACAGCGCCGAGAGCGAGTTCGCCAGGCGAAGGAAGTCGGGGCTACGGTCGGTCTCGGATTTGAGCATGGACCGCAAAGCGTTCGCGCGGCCCCCAGCCTGCAAGAGCATTGCGGCGTGAACCCGGTCGAGAGTGGTGGCCTCGCGCCGTGTCTTCAAGGCCTCATCGGCGACTCCTCCCTTCTTGCGCCCGCGCTTGGGCGCGATGTCCGGAACGGCGGCGTCGACCAATCCGGCGGCCGAAAACAAGTCCAACTGTTCCGCGCCCCTCGCGACTCTCTCGATCCGGTCGGCGGCGAGTTCCGCGCCGGCCTCGCCAAAGAGTTGTTGCGAGCGCTCGCGAACCGGCAGCAGGCGAACGACGCCCTTCTTCGTTTCGATGATCCGGCCTTCCCATTCGGCCAGGTGAATGCCAAGTGGTTGCGCGAATCGGCGAGCGACATCGTAGATGAGCGTCAAACCGGGCTTCTTCTTACCCGGCGCGGCCTCCTCGTCTTCATCGCCGGGGGCCTCCTCCTCATCGTCCTCGCCCGAATCCTCCGTCTGATCGTCGGTAGCCTGGACCGTCCAGAGAAAGAGGGCCGTGAGGCGGGCATCTTCTTCTAAAGCACCTGCGCCGCCGTTGCGAGCCTGCGCTTCGGGAGTGCCGAGAACCTGCTCCAGTGCGACGCGGCCGACCACCTCCCAGACCTTTTCGAGGTATTCCGCCAGAGTTTTCTCGGTGCCATCCGGAGTTTCGACCTTCGCGTAGCGAGAGAAGATTTCAAGCGCCGGGCCGATGCAGGCGAAGACAAGGTCTGCGCCGCGGATGCCTTCGCGTTCAAGACGATGCATCCAGTCACCGACTCGCTTAGGCAGCTCGCCTAACACGTCTCCCCAATCGCCGGTCTCATCGGAGATCCGCGGGCGGCAAATGAGGTGGACGCTGGTAGCGAGAGATGCGGTCTCACGAGCATTCAGTCTCGATGGGAGCTCGGTCGCGATGGGCCAAGAGGCCGTTACACACCAGCCCCCGTCCAGAACACCCTTTAAGAGGGCTTCCCAGCCCTCGGTCGTCTTGTGAGCGAAAACCACGCAGCCTATGCCAGCATCGGACGTGATTCGGCGGCCTTCAGCACAGGCCTCGGCGACCTTGGCCTCGTAGTATGCGGGCGTCTTTAGCGACTGACTCAGCCGGTGAGGCCTATCGACAACGCACTCGCGAGACTTGTCGGTTAGCGACCCAGAAAAGAGATGATTCTCCTTGTCGCCGAGGGCCCGTCTAAGCCAAACGTAGAAAACATCCGATAGGTGGGCATAAGGAATGGAGTCGTAGTAGGGAGGGTCCACAAACCAGACCTCCGCAGCTTCGCCCGGAAGACCTGTTTCGCAGGCATCCAAGAGCTCCACTTGCCCTGGCTGGCAGCGCAGGTTATCGATATCAGCTACGGCATCAGCAATGCTGTTCATGAACCGACTAAAGATGCTGTTGGTCTCGGTCACAACGGCTGCTTCGGCGAAATCCCACACCATTCCGATTGCGTGACGTCCAAACATGTCGATCAGGGATTCGCCAGACGCTTTCCAACGACAGTGAGCACTGGAAAGCATGACAAGTCTGTCCAGTGCAAGGCCGGCGCACCTAGCCGTCTGTTTGTCGGCGGTCTTGTGCACCGCGCCTGCGTACAGCGCGAGCGCATGTTTCTGGCGGATCGTGAAGAGGTCGCCCCACGTCTTGACGCCATATAGTGGGACGGAAACGCGCCGGATCTCGTCAAACGAAATTTCTTCATTTGGAACGAGTGAGAGATCGTGCTTGCCTGCCCGTTCAAGATCCTGCAACGCGAATCGGGCCCTGTATACGCCGTCATAGTCTTCCTTGCAAGGCGAACGGTACCGGACACCACTCTCTCCTTTCACCCGCTCAACGACCGCGAGTAAAAGGGCGCCGCCTGAGCGGTGCCCCGTCCGGTCAAACAAGACATCCGCCCCACCTTTCTGAGCGGTCAATTGGATTTGTACGCGCGGATTCGTGCGGGTTCCAGGCAGTGTGGTCTTACAGCACGGACAAACGACGCCTCCAGCATTGCCCTTTACCTTCGTGCCAGCCATGAACACATAGCCGGGTAGCTCCGCCTCACTTCCCAATCCGCGAGCAACACGGAGCTCAATTGGCCCGCCGCGGGGTGCAGATTCAACTAGTATAGCGGCGCATGGTCCGTCAGGTGATTCCTTGAAGTATTTGGCTTTCGAGGCACCCCGCTTCGCAAGCCACGGCGCGCGGTAGACCGGCACCTCGGCCCCACAGTTCGGCGTTTCGCATCGGACGGTCCGTGCCCACAAATATGCAATCGGTTCTGCATCGGCACTGGATCTCCAGTAGCAATCGCGGAGCGTGCTATCGACCTCCCGCTGAATCCGCTGTGCCTCAGATCTCACGTTTCGGGCGATCACCGAGCCGCACCGAGGGGCATCTGTGAGAAGGACGCGGAGCAAGAGCGCAGCAATGGGATTCGAATCGCTCGCAAAGACGTCACAGCCGACTCGAAGAGCTTCAAGTGGGATGGAGCCACCGCCCGCAAAACTATCCACGACTAGGGGTGAATCACCGTAGACTGCCTTCACAAGTTTACGGCTTGTCTGGATGTAAAGATCACTCGAAGCAGAATTAGGATTCGAGAAGGTGGCGACGAAGTCTACAAGTGCACCGCGCAGCGCTACGTCGCTGTCGCCGACACGGCTGAGCATACCCTGCAGTAGCGCCCGGGCCTTCTGCTTGAACTCGCTTGGACACGACGGATCACAAGGATCCGGTAATAGCAATGCCAGCATTACTGCTCGGCACGCCGCCAGGGGCCGCCGCGCCCACCATATGTGGAGCGCCGAGGGCGTCGCCGAACGGCCGCTGCCTTCGGCAGAGTACCGGGACACGCGCGCTATCGGGAAATCTACTTCAGCCAGGCGCTTGCATTCACGGGGAATCATCAGCCTTCCAATTGCTCCACGCTCAACCGGTAATGCTCGATCTTCGTGATTTCGTGCCAGTGGAACCGGCCGGGATCGCGGATCGGCTCCCGAAGAACCGCCTGCTTCGCCTTGCAATCCGTCACCACATACAGCCAGTAGCAGTCCCGGCGATCGGCCGCCACGCGGCGCTCGTTGGGCGTCAGCATCACGTCGCCGGACGGCCGGCCGATACCCTTGACCTCGATCAGCCGGAGCTCGCCCGAGTTGAGATCGATGCTGGTCAGGTCGTAACCCAGGTTCTTTTCGTGTACGTCATGCACCACGCGACCCTGGCTGCGCTCAAATTCCATGACCATTTGCATGGCGGTTTCCTCGACCTCGGGATCGGGCCGCAGGTTCTGAAATTCAGGCTCTTCTCCCCGCGGGTGGGGCAGGACGAGGACACTCGTAAGAACATCGACGCCTTGCAGCGTCAGCGCCTTTTGCCGCTCCAGTTCCTCCCGCCGGGTCTCACGTCGATGCAGAAGCTCCTCGTGGCGCGCCTCCGCCTGTGCCAGCAGGCCCTTTGCGCCCTCATCGCCCCGATCCACGGCGTCCGCAAAGCGCCCGATGCTCTCGTCGGCCTTCTGCAGCAATTCCGTAAGCGAAAGCCGTATATGACTCGCCACGCGTTCGACTTCGGCAAGACGCTCGCGCCGCACCTCTTCAAGGAACGGTTGCAGAACGTTCTCATGCAGCCAGGCCTCCGGCGCCGGGGCATACGCGACCGCCGGCAGAGAGGCCGGCAGCGCGCCGGGCGAAAGGTTCCCAAGAACCATGACGTCCTGCAGTTTCACCTCACCGCTCTCGGACAATTCCACCGCGTAGACGCGTTCGTGGACGGTATTCCCAAGCCCATCGACGATGCGGGTCCGAATTACGTCGATCCGCGCCGGTTGATTGTGGGCGAGCGAATAGAAGCAAGCGCCTTGCCGCAGCGTCTCCTGGCCTTCGGAGAGAACATGGCGCCGGACCGCTTCAAACAAAGGGTGGCCGGGAGTGACCCACTCCAACTTATTGGTATCCGCGGTTTGCCGGTCGGTCGAGCACCGCGGGTATCGCGAGGCGACCGGGCCGAAATGCCAGCCGCTTTCCCGTTCGTAACGGCGCAGGACTCCGGGCGTGGCATTGGGCAGATCGAATGTATGCGGAAGCCCAACCACGGCACGGACGTTTAGGGAAGCATACAGGGCCGCATCGAACAGAAACCGGGCGATGGTTTCCGGAACGACGCGCCGCTCCTGCGCCAGCGCCCGCCGCTCAATCAACATCTCAAGATTCAGGCTCTTGGTAGCGAGGCCCTCCAGAGCGTTCCGGCAGATGGAGCGGAAGTGGCCTTCCTCGACATTTCGCAGAAGCCGGTCCTCGAGATCGGCGTCGCCCATTTTCCCGGCGTAGTAATCCCGGAGCACCCGCTCCACGTGAGTCGCCGGGAGGATCTCCCCGATGACGTTGAAAACCGAGTCGTCATCGAGGGCGTTGCGAATCTCCTGGAGCTTTTCGTGCAGCTTGCGAAGAACGTGGCCCTCGATGGTATTGGTGGCGACAAAGTTGAAGATTAAGCAATCCTCGGTCTGGCCGTAACGGTGGATACGGCCCATCCGCTGCTCCAGCCGGTTGGGGTTCCAAGGGATGTCGTAGTTAAAGAGGATGTGGCAGCACTGGAGATTGATCCCCTCGCCCGCCGCCTCCGTCGCCACCAGTACTTGGATCGCGCCCTCGCGAAACTGCTGCTCGGTCCAGAGACGCGTGTTCTCTTTATCGCGCGAGCCGGTCTCCATGCCGCCGTGGATGCAGCCAACGCGGAAGCCCCAGTCGCGCAGGCGGCCCATGAGATAGCTCAGGGTGTCCTTGAACTCCGTGAAGACGAGTAGTCGCTTGGCGGGATCGGCGAAGAAACCATTATCCTGGAGGACTTGTTTGAGCTTCCGGAGCTTCGCTTCCTCGAAGCCCGCTTCCACCTCAGCCGCGCGCTTGGCGAAGACCTTGAGTTCCTCGATCTCCTCGCGAACCTGCTCGGCGTTCCTTGCCATGGTGACTGCCGCGAGTTGGTCCTCGAGACGCTCCCGCTCCGAGTCCTCCATTTCCTCGATGTCATCGGCATCGGGCATGGCAAAGTCGGTGGGTAGCAGCCGAACAAGTTCTTGCGCTCGTTTGAGAGCCTCATCGAGCCGCCGCGACCTGTTCTCCAGGGACCGCCGCAACGCGAAGGTGCTCGACGCCAGGCGCCGCTGATAGAGCGACATCAAGAAGCCGATCGCGCGCGCCCGCGGATCGTCTCCGGCCGCCGCCGCTTTAGCGCTCTCGCGCTTCACGAACCGCGTGATCTCCCGGTAGAGGTCGAATTCAGGTCCATCGATCCGGAAGTCGGCCGTGTGCGGCACACGCTTCATGAAGATCTTTCGACATGCCCACGACCCATCTGGTTCGCGATGTGGGAAGTAGACCATCGCCTCCTTTGTCCGCCGGAGGTAGAACGGCGCGCGCCGCCGCTCCATGGCCTCACGGATGGATTTCACGTCGGCGAACACATCGGCATCGAGCAACTGGAGGAAGAACGAGAAGTTCTCCGGGTCGCCCTTATGCGGCGTCGCCGTTAGGAGTAGGATGTGGTCGGTGGCGTCGCGCAGAAGTTCGCCGAGCCGATAGCGTTGGGTCTTGTGCTCGGGGTCCGAGGCGGACATCCGGTGAGCCTCGTCGATGATGACCATGTTCCACTGGACCTGCCGCAGGCCAGGCAGCACGTCCGTCCGCTTGGCCAGATCGAGGGACGTAATCACCTGCTGCCGCTCAAGCCATTGGTTTACGCCATATTGTTCGCGAATGTCGCTCCCGCGCAGCACCTCGAACTTTTCGTCGAACTTGTCCTTCATCTCGCGCTGCCACTGAAAAGTGAGGTTGGCGGGGCAGACGATCAAGATTCGGTCGCAGAGACCGCGCAATTTGAGTTCCCGGAGCAGCAGGCCGGCCATAACGGTCTTGCCGGCCCCGGCGTCGTCCGCGAGGAGAAAACGGACCCTGGGAACCTTCAGCAGGTAATCGTAGACGGCTTCAAGTTGATGCGGAAGGGGGTCAACGCGGGAAACTGAAAGACCGAAGTACGGATCGAACTCATAGGCGATTCCAAGGGCGTAGGCCTGGACCGCCAGCTTGAGCAATTGGGGATCGCCGTCGAAGGACCGGGAGGTCTCCACGATCCGGAGAAGTCCAAGATCGCTTTCGGATAGCTGAACCCTGCGAAACTGATGGGTCCTGTTTCCGACCAGGCCCACCGTCCACACCGCCGCGCCCCCAGGCCGAACGGTCTCGACCAGCATCGGCTCGTTGAAAAGCGGTCCGACAAGGAGCTGGCCTTCTTTCGGGATATGTGGCGAGTCCATGGGCGGGATCGACCTTTCACTGTACTGCATTTCGCTGCGCTCGATGGCGCATATCGGGAGCCGCCGCAAAGGTATCATGCCGCAAAGAACGCCGATTGGGATAGGTTCTTTGTGGCGTCGAAGTCCACGCTTTCCTCGCGGCATGGACGGAGGGTCTTGGCGATGGGGACATTGGCGGCAAGAAGGGCCTCTCGTTTGCCGGGCCAATCGAGGTCGTAGCGCTCGCGCAGCCCTTCGACGACGGAAGTGGAGAGTTCCTGGCGGAGTTGGTCGAAGTCCACGGCCCGCGTGAGCTTCCCGTGCCCGTCTTGCGACTCGGTGGCGCAGTTCGAAAAAAGGGCGGCGAGTTTCCCGACGTTCTTGGCGGTGAGGCCGGGGGTGTGGTGTTCGATCTTCTCCATGGTCGATCCAGTGTCGCTTAAGGGGTTGTCATGAAACAAGATTGGCATTCGTGGGGCAGGCAATCATCGCGGCGAGCCGGCTGTTCAGCCGGCTTGGACGCGCTGGAAAGCGCGTCCGCGGGCAGGATTGCCCGCCCCACGGGTTTGTCCGGGAGAATGCCGGTACGAATACCGGCATGGCAGGCCTGGAGGCCCACTCCACGGGAATCGCTGGGGCGCGCGGGACACGGCAGGCCGTGGAGGGTGACCGAGGCGGGGCCGGTGAATGCGGGACGGTGGATATTCCCTTGACTCAGGCCGATGCAATTGGAAGCGCTTGGTGGGGCGGGCGCCCCCGCCTCCGCTTCCGGCAGCGGGACGAGGGCGTCCCGCGCGGTCCAGGGGGACCGCTCCACCAAGCCGCGGCCAGAGCGATTCCCCGAGTCAAGGGCATACCGGGCCGCGGCGAAAGAGGCCAGGGCAAGATTTACGCTTTCCGTAAAACGGGATATACTTAGAAGGTGATCGAGTCGTTCCGCTGCTCGGATACCGAACGGCTGTTCCGA
>CAIRXZ010000306.1 GCA_903882645.1 uncultured Acidobacteriia bacterium
ATATTAATAATATCTCAGATTGGAACGAAAAACAAGCCCCCTAGCGAATGCGAATTTGCCTCAGTTTGAGCAGAGCGCACTCCAGATGCGCAGGCAAGGGCTGTCAGCACCAATCAGAATGCTGGTTGCGGAATCGCTGGCGGCCGGCAGTTGCGCCACGTAACGCTGGAAATACCACTGAGTTCTCTCGCGCTCGGTCGGCGCCGCGAGCGCAACCACCCGGCAGGCCCGTGGATTCAGGCACTCGGTGATTCTCTTGATGGTTCCGCCTTTGCCCGCGGCGTCGCGTCCTTCGAAGAGCACAACCACCTTGAGGCCCTTGTGGCGCACCCACTCCTGCAACTTGACCAATTCGACCTGCAGACGGCGCAGTTCCTTGTCATAATCGCAATCTTCTCCGTGGCGCCGTTTCTCCAAAGGCGCCTGCTCCATCGCAACCGGCAACGGCGAGCCGCGCACCGCCGCTGCGAGAATGTCGATTTCCTGCAGACCGCGGCCATTTCCGTTGGAATTCTTTCCCATGGCGACAACTCCTGCCGGGAGCGCGAAATCCGGCTCCCGCGCTTCCGGTTCACTTGGGGCAAGCTCCCTGATGTTCATATCGGCCGCGGGCTCCTGTCTCTCCTGAGAAAAGTTGAAGCCGGTGACGGGGATTGCGCCCTTCGCTCCAGTTCCTTGTCGAGCGCATCACGGCAGTTGCCGCCATCAGCCCCGATTGGCGCCTTTCATCCAATAAGATTCTGCCCATGATGGGCACTCTCCGCCGCGTCCCGACTCCTCGGGACGCGCTCCGTTGGAAGAAGCTACCGCCGGAAATCGCCCTTGGCGGATTCGGACGAATGCGCCTGCGCTACGCCGGCGTTGTCCGACTCGGGCGGCGCGGGACCCGAATTCCGTTTAGGCCGATATCCCTCCGCGGCCTTGGACTGGTGCTTATGCCAAATCGGGAATAAGGGTGGCAGGCCACAGAAACGATGGCCTGCCCCACTGGCGCTGCATTAACATGAAGACGTTATGATCCGGAATCGATTCCTGAGTGGAAGCGCCTTTTGCCTTCCGATCTTGATGGTCTGTCTGACTATCGCGGCAACCGCGGCGGCGCCCGCGGAGATCGAACGGAAGATCGACGCGCTGCTCGCGCGTATGACGCTAGAAGAGAAGCTCGGCCAGATGTCGCAGGCCGGCTTCGGACGCCTGACGGACCAGCGTAGAGCGGAAATCCGCAAGGGCCGCTGGGGATCGCTCTACGGCGGCGGCACGCCCGCGGAGAAGGCCGAGGCGCAACAGATCGCGCTCAAGGAAAGCCGCCTGGGGATTCCGCTCATTTACGGCCAGGACGTGATCCACGGGCTTCAGACCACCTTCCCGATCCCGCTTGGCCAAGCCGCCAGTTGGGACCCCGAGCTGGTCCGCCAATCGGCGCGCATCGCCGCCCGGGAAGCCTCCGCGGCGGGCATCCACTGGACCTTCTCTCCGATGGTGGATATCGCGCGCGACCCGCGCTGGGGCCGCGTCGCCGAAGGATACGGGGAAGACCCTTACGTGGCTGCCGCCATGGCGGCCGCGATGGTGCGCGGTTACCAGGGCGAAACGCTCGACGCCGCGGATTCCATCGCGGCGTGCGCCAAGCACTACGTGGGCTACGGCGCGGCCGAGGGCGGGCGCGATTACAACACCACCTGGATCCCCGAGAACCTGCTGCGCGAGGTCTACCTGAAGCCGTTCCGGGCCGCCAAAGATGCCGGGATCGCGACCTACATGTCCGCGTTCAACAACATCAACGGCGTCCCGGCCAGCGGCAATGAGTTCACGCTGCGGCAGGTGCTGCGCGACGAATGGAAGTTCGATGGATTCGTGGTGAGCGACTACACGGCGGTTCACGAGCTGATTGCCCACGGCTACGCCGCCGACGCCAAGGATGCCGCCTTCAAGGCTATCCGGGCCGGGGTGAACATGGAGATGGTCAGCACCGACTACTGGGACAACGGCAAGGCCCTCGTGGACGCCAAACAACTCGATGTCAAAACCATCGATGAGGCGGTGCGCGAGATCCTGCGAATCAAGTTCCGCCTGGGTCTGTTCGACGGAAGGACCCAGCCGGTTCCCTCGGGCGCTCAAGCCCCCTCGGCCGAGGCGCTCGCGGCGGCGAATAAACTTGCCGCCGAGAGCCTGGTTCTGCTGAAGAACGATGGCGCGCTGCCGATGGCGAAATCCGTGGGCAAGGTGGCGATCGTCGGCTTTCTGGCGGACAGTCCCAGGGACCAGAGCGGCACGTGGGCCAACGGCTCCGCCGGCACGGTCACGCCGCTTGCCGCCTTCCGCCAGGCGCTCGGCGAGAGCCGCGTGCTCTATGCGCGGGGCCTCAGAAACGGCAGCGATACCAGCCGGGACGGTTTCGCCGCCGCGGTGGAAGCGGCGCGCGCCGCCGACGTCGTTCTGCTGTTTCTGGGCGAAGAGGCGAGCCTCTCCGGCGAAGCCAGCTCGCGCGCGTTCCTGAACCTGCCGGGATTGCAGGAGGATCTGGCGGCCGAGGTAGCCAAGGCCGGGAAGCCGTGCGTGGCCGTGATCCTGGCGGGCCGGCCGACCACGTTCCACGACGTCGCCGACAAGATGAAAGCGGTGCTGTACGCATGGCACCCCGGCGCGATGGGTGGTCCCGCCATTGCCAGCGCCATTCTCGGCGACGCGGTCCCGTCCGGTAAGCTGACCATCACATTCCCGCGGACCGTGGGACAGGTTCCGATCTATTACAACCACCTCAACACCGGCCGCCCGCCAGCCGCCCAGGAAAAGTTCACCTCCAAGTACCTCGACGTGAGCTTCACGCCGGAGTACCCGTTCGGCTATGGGCTTTCCTATTCCAAGTTCGAATACTCCGCCACGAAAGCCTCGGCGCCGCAAGTCAAGGTGGGCGGAAAGCTCACCTTCTCCGCCGACGTTGCCAACGTAGGCGCTGTGGAAGCCGACGAGGTCGTGCAGTTCTACACGCGCCAGTTGGCCGGCTCCGTCGCGCGCCCCGTGCGCGAGCTAAAGGGCTTCCAGCGGCTCCATCTCAAACCCGGCGAAAAGCGCGCCGTGACGTTCACTCTGAGCACGGACGATCTGGCATCCTACAACCCCCAAATGAAGCTGGCCACCGACCCCGGCGCCTTCGAAGCCTGGATCGCCCCGGATTCCGCCTCGGGTGAGAAGATCGAATTCGCGGTGGTGCGGTGAGGCGGCGGCCGCGGCGCGGGTCGCATCGCCCCGGTCGAACTACCCGCTCGTCGGGGCGCGCCGGCTTGGCTGAGCGAACCGGTTCGGCTTGGCCTTCGTGTAGTCGAAATGGTACTCGGCCCGCATCCCGTTGGCCCGTTTCGCCTTGGGTTTGGTTAGAAGACCGGCCGGCAATTGCTTCCGCTTTGGCACGACAGCATAGCCGCTCGCGCGACGGTCCATGGTCAGGGCGCCAATGGGATGCCCGCCGCGTCTGCAAACCGGCTCTTGAATAGGTCCCAATCCGCCCCTTCCCTGCCGAGTACCTGGGCCACGTCAAACCAGTCGTTCGTAGTCGGCGATTCCGACTTGAGCTTCTCCACGTTTAGACCCGCTTTGGATATGATCGTCCAGTAATCTCGGAACCCCTCCTGTTTCGCCTTCTGGTGCGATTTCTCAGCTTCGCCAGCGCGGTTGTGGGCGTTGCTAACGTCGGAGCCGCCCTTAATCTCGATGGCGACCTTGTTCCGCAATTCGCCGCTGAACTCCTCTTGAATTCGAATGTCGGGATCGGCGGCCAATGCAATCACGACCTTGCGGCCGGAGGCGTTCCGAATGGTGATCGTGCGTTCTTGCCGGGTCACGAGGTGGTCCTTGACGAGTTCCGCCACGGAAAGAAACACGTCGAGGGTGGCGCGCTTGCCAATCGTGTTGTTGTTGCCACCCTGGAATTGAGAGCCGAGCGTCAGTAGCGGCAGTTCCATCACGTCGCGGGACGAGAACTGAGGAGCCATTTGCCGGACCAAACCGGCCAGTCCTCGGGCCATGGCGGCGCAGAAACTCTCCAGGTCGGGACGTCTGCCCGGCTTCAGCAGTCCGCGGGTTTCCATGCTCTTGAACTGCCCCATGCCGGTGTCGCTCTTGTAGAAGCCCTTCTGCGGGATGCCGAGCAGCAGGCGGTAGTAGCCGATCAGCGTCGGCTTCGCTTCCAGAACAACTGGCACGGGGAAAACGTGCTCGTCCCGCACGCCTGCCGCCGCCAAAATCTTCTGCACGTCCGCAGGCACGTAGATTGCAAGCTGCTCTTTGACCACCTTGGGATCGGCGATGCTCAGGGCTTCGGTGAGCGCGCCCATTAGCCAACTCTTTCGCGCCGCGACAAGCAACTGGTGAAAGGCAATCTGGCGTGAAGGACTGGGCGACTTGATGGGCTTGGCGCTCATTCGCATTTCGGGGATTTTCGGAAAACCAGCCAGTAGCAGTGCTGACGGCGCGTGTGGTGGGCTATTTTCCACCTGGGATCTATGATCGGCCCCTTCCGAATCTTGATAATGCAATCGCATGCCCGGAATCCCACTTGCGTCGCCGCCTGAATGAAATCCAGATGCGCCCAATTATAGCGGTGGTGGTGGACGTAGTCGGCAATCTTACAGAGCAGGATGCCTTCGGGCTTCAGCACGCGGTATGCTTCGGTGGCGAATGGAGGGTACGTGTGCGAGAACGTGTACCCATTCTCTTTCGGGGAGCGCAAGACAAGGCCGAAACGAGTGTTGAAATCCTTCTCGTTATCCTTGCCCTGATTCGGGATATGGGGCGGATCGTAGACCACGACGTCGAACGCCTCGCCACGGAAAGGCATCCGCACGTTGTCGGCGACAATATCGGGCCTGTGTTGGATCTCGATATCGAGGCCGATGACGGGCCTCTTGCTGCCGCTCCAGAAGCGGCCACCGTTTACCGTTGCATCCAAGATTCGTTTCGGGGTCGTTCTCGGGTAGAAACTCAGCACGTTCTCAAGAAGCTCTGCATCCTCTCCGTCCCAAACCGACCCGAGCGGTTGGTACGTCGCTTTGGCCTTCACGACAGTGGAGGATGCGCTTCCCATGTTAGGCAAAGCCAATTGAACTAGTTTAGCAACCCTCACTCCTCTGGGAATCGGCTATTTCACCCCAATGCGATAGGGTATTGGCGACGGGGGCGCTGAGGTTGGATCGACCTTTGCTGGGTTTCAGCAACTGCCGGTGAAGTTTGGCTGGGACGCAGGGATTCGAACCCCGATACGCAGATCCAGAGTCTGCAGTCTTACCGTTAGACGACGTCCCAACTGCTACACCATAATTCTACCAGAGCGCGCCGCGGGAAATCCAGATCGGGATGGGTGTGCGACATGAATGTTGGAGCGTTTCGCGGAGGCTGGATTGTTTCGGCAATTCTAGAAGTATATAATACTTCTAGAAAGGAGGCCCATGCCTCAGTCCCTTCCCAATTTGGAAACGCGCAGGACCGAACTGCTCCACGCTCTAAGCGATCTCAAAGACATGC
>CAIRXZ010000307.1 GCA_903882645.1 uncultured Acidobacteriia bacterium
AGGAAAACCCACTGGGCGATTGTGGCCCTCGCAGGCCTCCCGTTGGTCGGCCTCAGAGTTCAAAAGCCTATCAGAAAGGAGACTCAGCGCCGGATCGCTTCGCTCCCGGCTTCAGGCTCATCCTTCGATGAGAATATGCTTAGAAAGGAGGCAAATGCAAAAGTGGAAAACTTCCGTTCGGGTCCAACCTGACCCCGCAGGGTGTCGCAGGTCATTGCGGAAACAGCCGGCTCAGTATGACCGCAGCACCTGCAGATTCGGCAGTAGATGTGATGGGGTGGCCTAACAGTCGGGGAGCCGACGGTGGCCGCACCGTCGGCTCCCGACTCGCGCGCATCTGGCGAAAACACTTTACGCGCATTCTGATTGGGCGTATAGTCAGAACGTCGTGAAAAAGGTCTGAAACCGGACAATTCTTCAGTTGATACTTCCCGGAGCTGTCCGGCATTCCGGGTGGCGCCTACCACTGGCAGGGACGATCTCCTCTGGCACGCCTCTGCGGTGGCGGTGAGAGGGCGCGTGTGCGGAAGCGCATTGCGGATTGGGAGGCGGCGTCGATAACGCCGCAGCATTGCAGTCAGGAGAATCATGGAAACCCTGAATCTCGAATCACTCAAGAAAGCTATTGCGGGCGATTACGCCGCAATTCGGCGGGTGACCAACCTTGAGCCTCAAGGCGATAAGGTCTTCCCGCCAACGTATGAAGGTGGCGAATACGCGGACGAACAGCGGCAAGTGCGCGCCGCCGATGGCACGGTGCAGAAGGTCGACACGGTGCTGCTGGATTCCGTGCAGTCGCAGGCAAACCGCATGGAAATGGCTCTTCTGCGCGCTTATGACGACAAGAAGCTGAAAATGCCGATGCTCCAGGTGGATTTCGCCGGCGGCGGCACCGATCCGATTCTGACCGAGATCGGCCGCATAACGGCACTTGAAGCGCCGCACAGGATGTGCGATGCCATCTTCCGCGACGCTCTGTGCAATGAGCACCCGTTCCGCGAGGTAGAGCCTGGTTCGAAGCTCAACGGGGCGAAGGCGGCCAATGCGACGGTGGTTTTTGAACTGTGCCCAACTGCGTTGTTGTTCGGCTTCTGGGACTCGACAGGACCGCGAGGTGGGTTGGGCGCGAAGGTACAGCGTGCGCTCGTCTCGGAAATTGTCGGTTACCAGAAGGCAGACGGCAAACGCACGTCGAGCCGGATCGATCCTCTGCAGATTGAAAACAACGTAGACATTTACGAGACAGAAGCGGGTGGGTGGACCTTCGAAGAAGCAAAGGCCCGGAAAGACAAGAATGGCCAGCCGATCAAACTGAAACCGTCCGAGATCAATCACGGAAACATCACCCCTTCGTTCAGGCACGAGGACAAAAACACGCGCAAGCAAGTGCTCAATCATGGTGGCGTGACGTTGGCCTACGCGACGCAGTACACCGTACTGTCATTGGCGGCATTGCGGCGTTTAAGGTTCCCGCTATCCGGCGTAACGAAACCCGAAGTCGACAACGCTGCTCGGACAGTGCTGGCGGCCCTCGGCCTTGCCGCGATCTGCTTTCTCGATGAGGATGGTTATGACCTGCGCTCCCGTTGCCTGCTCGACGGGAAGCCGGGTACGCTTCAGTTTGTCGGGCGTGGGGAGGCGCGCGACTTCTGTTTGGATGCACGCGGCGCGGCTGAACTGGTCGCACAGGCCGCCAGTGAGGCGAAGAGTCTCAATCTGCCCTGGCCGGAAAAACCGGTTACGCTTCAGCCTTCACCCGACCTGAGCCGTCTCGTGGTCGAGAGCCGCAGACGCTCCATGACTACGAACACGGGAGCCTAATCCATGTTCGCTCTACGCGTCACGTACTTGATGGGGCGGGTCTACTCAGCAGTGTTCGACGATGGCGATGACAAACGGGAACCGGAGTGGCCCCCCCATCCTTCGCGGCTGTTCTCCGCCCTGGTTGCCGCGTGGGGTGACGGGGGAGCCGAGGAGGAGCTGCGACCCGCGCTCAAGTGGCTGGAGGAACAGGCCGCGCCGACCATCTACGCGGGGGGCGGCACGGCTCGGAAACTGGTACAAGCGTTCGTTCCGGTGAATGATGCCCGGACGCTGCCTGAGGAGAGACCGCGAAAATCGCGCACATTCCCATCGGCGACGCTTTCTCATCCGGACGTGTATTTTGTCTGGAACGCGGACCCTCCCGCGGTTGTACTGACGGCCCTTGACGGCATTCTCAAGCGCACCAGTTCGCTCGGGCACTCGTCAAGCCTCGTCGCCGTCGAAACTGTAGATGCCGTTCCGGAAGACCATTGGACCGTGTGGGTTCCAAACGCGCCCTCGGGTGATCGAATGCGAATCCCGCACCCGGGACGCTTGGATGAGCTTAGCGAGCGCTACAGACGGTTCCAAATTGAGCCGAATAAGGTTCATCGGCCCTCACTCGGCCGAACGACGCTCTACAGCCCGCCGCGCAAGACGGAACCTGTGATACCTCAGGGTGTTTTCGATCGAATGATCGTATTGCGGCGTGATGAGGGGCCGCGCGGCTCGTTGCGGTCGGCGCTGACGGTGCTGAGCGCATTTCGTGGCGCCATGCTGGCGCTGGCGCCTCAGCCCGTCCCCGAGTACCTGAGCGGTCATTCCCCGGAGAGCACGCCGGAAAGCCCCGTGCGCAGCGAGCGGCCTCATGTGGCCGTGGCGCCGCTGCCGTTCGTGGACGCGCCGCATGCAACGGGGGACCTTATGGGAGTAGCAGCCTTACTCCCGAAGACGCTGACAGAGGAAGAACGCGAGACCTGCTGGGGCGTTGTCAGCGCAATCGAAGAGCTGCAAATGCCCTGGGGCCGATGGCAGGTTTCGGTTGCCGACGCCGAGGAGCGCCGCCGCGCGCTGGATCCCCGGACGTGGACCCGACCGCACACCGTCTGGTCTACGGTTACGCCTTTCGTGTTTGACAGGTTCCCGAAAGGCCCCTACGGACAAGAGGCCGAACAGGTCGTCCGGGAGGCCTTCGTGCGCATCGGCCTTCCCGAGCCGTGCGATCTCGACCTGCACTACAATCCCTGGCATGTCGGGGTTCCCAAAGCGTCGTCATTTCCGCCGGCGCCCGCGAGGCCGGGCAAGCCACAGCGGTATCACTGTCACGTGTGGGCGCGGTTCGGTCAGCCAATTGCCGGTCCCGTAATAGCGGGCGCGGGCCGTTACTACGGGTACGGGTTCTTCCGTCCTCTGTTCGGCCGCAAGGACACACCATGACCTTTGAGCGATTCTTCCAAGCCATCTGGGGCAAGAATCCGTTTCCCTGGCAGGAGGGGCTGGCGGAGCTGGCATTACGGGGCGAATGGCCGACACCCATCGGACTTCCGACGGCGGCGGGCAAGACGGCCCTGATTGACATCGCCGTCTTCGCGCTCGCCATGCGGGCGCCCAAAGCGGCGCGGCGCATTTTCTTCGTTGTCGACAGGCGTGTGATCGTCGATGAGGCCGCTGAACGGGCGGAGCGGCTGGCGAAGGGGCTTTGCGATGCCGAGCCGGGAACCGATCTCGGGGATCTCGCACAAGCATTGCGGGACCTTGGCGGCACTCCCAGCCCGCTGATCACTTCGATATTGCGCGGCGGAATCCCACGCGACGACTCGTGGGCCGATTCGCCCCTTCAGCCCGCGGTGATCTGCTCCACCGTGGACCAGGTTGGATCGAGCCTTCTATTTCGCGCTTACGGCGCGAGTGAGTACGCGCGCCCGATCCGGGCGGCGCTTGCCGCCTACGACTCACTGATTATCCTGGACGAGGCCCACACCAGCCAGCCGTTTGCGGAGACGCTGGGCTGGATCCGCAAGTACCGCGGCTGGGCCGAGCAGCCGCTAGACCTTCCGTTCAGGGTGGTGGAGATGTCGGCGACACCGCGTGGTGGCGAGGTGTTCCGCGAGACTGACGAGGACCGCGAGAACCCGGTCCTCAAGAGGAGATGGGAAGCGGAGAAGCGGGCCAGACTCGTGATCGAAGAGCCAGAACCGAACGAAGAGGCGGGCAAGGGTGGTTTCCAGGGTCTCGTCAAAGGGTTGGTTCGTGAGGCCCGCGCGGTGCGCGAACAGCACGGAGCGAAGGTGATCGGTGTGATCGCCAACCGTGTCCTGACGGCGCGGGAGGTCCACCAAACGCTCGATGGGGACCCCGATTGCGAAGCGGTTCTGCTGACCGGGCGCGCCCGTCCTTACGACCGGGACCTGCTTTGGAACGAGTGGGGACCGCGCATCGGTCTCGACCGGGCAACCGATCCCCAGAAGCCCATCTTCGTCGTCGCGACGCAGTGCATTGAAGTCGGAGCCAATCTCGACTTCGACGCGCTGGTTACGGAGATTGCGAGCATTGACGCCTTGGAGCAGCGTTTTGGGCGGTTGGACCGGAACGGCAACAAGGCGCTGACGCGCGCGGCTATCATGGCCCAGAAGGATCAGACCGCGTCAAAATACGACGACTCGGTCTACGGCGGCGCCTTGTGCGCAACCTGGAGGTGGCTCAAGGATCGCGTGATCAAGAAGGAGCGCAGCGAGACGCTTCCGGCCGAAGGCAAGAAGAAGCCAAGGAAGATCAAGGAAGAATTCGTGTCGATGGGCGTTCTCGACCTGCGGCGGGCTCTGGCAGAGACGCCCGATCGGGGAGCGCTCGTCATGCCGCGCCGAAGCGCGCCAGTGCTGATGCCGGCTCACGTGGACCTCCTTTCGCAAACGTCGCCGGAACCGGCTTTAAGTCCAGAGCCCGCACTCTTCCTCCACGGTCCGGAGACAGGACCGGCCGACGTGCAGATCATCTGGCGGCAGGACTTTGGCGAGGACACGAGTCTGTGGGGAGACCTTGCCGGGATTTGCCCGCCTAGCGCGGCGGAAGCTATCTCGCTGCCCATCTGGGCGGTTCGGAATTGGCTCTCAAAACAGGATTCGCCGGACCTCGCAGACGTCGAAGGTTTGCGTGGGAAGGATGCCCGAGCCCGGCCGGATAGGGGTCCAGTACTTCAGTGGCAAGGAGCCGACGACAGTCGCATTCTCGAACGGGTTGAAGATATCCGCCCCGGCATGACCATTGTTGTACCCGCACAGTACGGAGGATGTGACAGGTGGGGGTGGAATCCGGCATCGGAATCGGAGGTCACCGACGTTGGGGATGCGGTGAAGCTCCGAATGGGACGCCCAATGCTGCGGCTCCATCCGAAGTTGGTCGCGGGATGGAACGACCTGGAGCTTGCGGAACGGCTCCGCGCGGTTGAGTCGGTGCGCGATGCGCGAACTGCCCTGCAGAGACCGGTAAACGCGCAAGCCGCCGAATGGGTGCAACGGGCCGTTTCCGCATTGCGTAGCAGCCGGGCCGTGAAGCTGGTTGAGAATCCGGACGATGACGCATCATCGTGGGCAGCCATCACGGGGAGAGGCGCCTTTGACCAGGGGAGCGTTGGATCTTCGTACACGACTGAGGTTTACCTCGGCTCCCACTTGAGGGGCTGCGAGGAGTGGGCGGGGAGGTTCGCGCGTGAGGCGCCGGAACTGGAGAGGAAAACGGTGATTCGAGCTGCCGGTCTGCACGATATTGGGAAGGCGGACCCCCGCTTCCAGGCCTGGCTGCGGGGCGGGAACCCGGTAAAGCCGCACGAACTCATCGGTAAGTCGCGGAGGTCGGGACAGAACTGGGCTGCGGTCGAGCGCGCCCGTCAATTAGCAGGCTATCCGAAAGGAGGCCGCCACGAGCTTATGTCGATGGCGCTCCTGAGAGACCATTGTGAAGACCTCGCCGACATAGACTTCGATCTTCTGCTGCATCTGTTGGCCAGTCATCACGGGCGTTGCCGTCCGTTTGCCCCGGTGGTGGAGGACGGTGATCCTGCACAGGTCACTTACGGCGGCTGGCGGGCCTCGACCCACCACGGGTTGGAGAGCGCCGGATCGGGTGTGTGCGAGCGCTTCTGGCGATTGACCCGCCGCTATGGGTGGTATGGGCTGGCGTATCTGGAGTCTCTGGTGAGGCTGGCGGACTGCCGCCAAAGTGAAGTTGAAGAGAACAACGCGAGCGATTAGGGAGAGGCCGCTCATGCATGAGATCGAACTGCCCGGACTCGACGGCGGCAACCTGCTGGGGTATCTAGCCGCGCTCGGCACTCTGCGTGTTCTGACCCTTGCGGAGCCGGAGGCGGAGGTGCGGATGAGCTGGGTAGATAAGGGGCGGTGGATGCCGGTTGTCCATCACTCGCGCATCAGCAACAGCGAGAAACTTGTTGCCGCGCTCGAGCGGAAGGTCTGCGGGGAGTCGTCTGCCAATGCGGCCTGGGATATTGGCGAGGACCTAACGCTCACTAGATCAGAGTTCGGCCGACACATGGGGGCAGAGGCGCTAGACGCAACAGCTACGCGGCGGGAGGCAGCCGACTTCCTTGCGGCGTTCGGCTCTGACGCCTTCGGCACCGGAACCAAGAAGGAGCAGATGTCCGACACCGAGTTCCGTACCATGAGCGGGGCGGGGCATCAGCACTTTCTCGGTTTTATGAAGGAACTTGCCAGGGGAACCGGCGCCGGGCACCTCACCCGTGCTCTTCTGGAAGCTTGGGACTATGCAGACGACCGGCCGTCTTTGCGTTGGGATCCGGCCGACTATCGACCGCATGCTCTTCGCGCCGAAGATCCATCGGGTGATCCGATCAAGACCATGCGGGGCGCCAACCGGCTCGCGGTTGAGGCGCTGCCGCTGTTCGCTACGGTTCCCAAGGGCCGGCGAACCGGTACGGTAGCATTCGATGATCGGGACGGAGGAACTGTGATCACTTGGCCTATCTGGATAGCGCCCCTGGATCTCAACACCGTCGCCTCTCTGGTTGCGTCGGAGGAAGTGCAGGCACCTGATCGGGCCACGATGAGCCGCCGCGGCATTGTCCAGGTATTTCGAGCCAGGCGCTTTACAGAAGGCAAGTATCGCAATTTCAGCCCGGCGAAGGCGGTGCTCTGACCATGCGCACCTCTTACCTGGTTTGTTACGACATCTCGGATGAGAAGCGGCTGCGGAGGGTGTTTCAGGCTATGCGGGGGTATGGGGACCATTTGCAGTTTTCGATTTTTGAATGCCAGCTCACGGCGTCGGACCTGGCGCGGTGCCGGGCCGAGCTGGGGGAGATTATCAATCACGGCGAGGACCAGGTGCTGTTCGTCAGTTTGGGTCCAGCGGAAGGGCGCGGGGATCGGGTGATTACGGCGTTGGGGAAGCCTTATACGGCGGTGGATGCGCCTTGCATTGTGGTGTGAAAGAGGCAGCCATCAGCTATCAGCCGTCAGCTTTCAGCTTTCGGATTGGCGAACGCGGCGAGGTGTTGTGCGAAGCGGGCGGGCTACCGCTCCCTGACGGTCGCGGGTCTGAACGGGGATTGGCGCGGGGCGAAGTGTTGTGCGAAGGGGGCGCGGGGGACCGATCCCTTGGAAGCTGTAAGAGAATCGGTTGGCAGGCGAAAGCGCCTGCCCCACCTCGCTGCCGAAGGACTTGCAGGCGGAGGGGGCGGGCTACCGCTCCCTGGCGGTCGCGGGTCTGGACGGGGATTGGCGCGTTGTGCGGGCTGTGGAGCGGGCGCATTGTTGGAGCGCACTGGGTGCGATGACGGTTTTGGTCACGGCGGAATGAGCGGCGGGTCTTCCGACCCGCGGCCGAACGGCGCCGAGCCCCTGGCTCGGCTGTCGGACCAGGGGGTCCGACGCGGGCGGGGGCGCCCGCCCCACCTTCGGGCCGGTGGTGGGCCGGGCGGGCGCGACGGTATGAACCGGACAGGCAGACCAGGAGGTCCGCCCCACTGGCAGGCCACGAGAAACGATGGCCTGCCCCACTGGGATGTGAGGAGTTATGGGCGCTTTACCGGTAACGGTCGAGACTATCGAAGCGGCGCGGCGGCTGCCGGATTACCTGCCGGCGCGCATGGTCAACGAGTTCGCTTATTGTCCGCGGCTGTTCTTTTATGAGTGGGTGGACGGCGTCTTTAAGGAAAGCACCGACACCATCGAGGGGGCCATCCAGCATAAGCGCGTGGACGCGAAGGCGACAGCGCTGCCGGCGGCGGCGGACCTGCCGGCGGAATCGATCCACTCGCGGTCCGCCACGCTGTCGAGCGAGACGCTGCGGGTCATCGCCAGGATGGACCTGGTGGAGGCGGAGGGCGGGGTGGTTACGCCGGTGGATTACAAGCACGGGCGTCCGCGCGAGGGGCCGGACGGGCTGGAACTGTGGCCCTCGGACCGCGCGCAGTTGGCGGTCCAGGGTATCGTGCTGCGTGAGAACGGGTACGACTGCCGCGAAGGAATCGTCTATTACCGGAAGACGGGGCAGCGGGTGCGGGTGGCGTTCGACGACGGCCTGATCGCGGAAACCCACAGGCTGATCGGCGACGCCTGGGCGCTGGCCGAAGCGGGCGAGATTCCGGCGCCGCTGACGGACTCTCCGAAGTGTCCGGGGTGCTCGCTGGCGGGGATCTGCCTGCCGGATGAGACGCTGGCGGCGGGCGAAGCGGAGGCGGAGAGCGCGCCGGCGCAACTGGAGCTTTTCGAGACGCCGCGCCGCAAGGCGGTGAAGCGCGAAGTGCGGGCGATGACGACGCCGCGCAGCGAGCTGCGGCCCGTGTATCTCAACACGCAGGGCGTGCGAGTGGGCAAGTCGGGCGGGGTGCTACAGATCAAGGAGAACCAGACGCTGCTGCAAGAGGTGCGGATCGGCGAGATTTGCCAGGTGAGCCTGATGGGGAACATCCAGATCACGACGCAGGCGGTGCCAGCGATTCCGCAACCAGCATTCTGATTGGTGCTGACAGCCCTTGCCTGCGCATCTGGAGTGCGCTCTGCTCAAACTGAGGCAAATTCGCATTCGCTAGGGGGCTTGTTTTTCGTTCCAATCTGAGATATTATTAATAT
>CAIRXZ010000308.1 GCA_903882645.1 uncultured Acidobacteriia bacterium
ATATTAATAATATCTCAGATTGGAACGAAAAACAAGCCCCCTAGCGAATGCGAATTTGCCTCAGTTTGAGCAGAGCGCACTCCAGATGCGCAGGCAAGGGCTGTCAGCACCAATCAGAATGCTGGTTGCGGAATCGCTGCGGCGCGGGCCGTATACTATACAGTACTGTACTGCCGCCCCATCAAACCCAGTGTTTTGGGAGTTCTGTTAGGAGAGTGCGCTCGTCACAGGCACGGGCACGCCGGTACATGCAAACTACACGCTGGCACTGGACTTGCGCAGAATGCCGGGCGGCGGGCATTTCATGCTGATCGGTTCTTTCCTGCGATGGATCTGCGCCGCTGGCGTCTCCGCCTCCGGGCGTTGCGTCGGGAGCGCAAGGCAGAACGCAGATTGGATTCTGCTTGGCGGCGAATAGGCGGGTCGAGGGTCGCGTGGTTGAGGATGACCACGGGGTAGATTTCCTTCCATTGGCGGTCTTGCTTGCGGAGTTCCCCGGCCCTGGTAATGGAATCCTCGGTGGGTCTACCTGCGAAGGGGGGAAGGCAACGTTTAAACAGCCCGCAGGCCCGATTCTTGAACCCCTTGGCGTCGCGCTTGACTTCCTCAGCGTGCTCGCGGAGGAGCCGCGCGGTGAATCGCTTCACTTCCCGCTCAAGGCTGCCTATCATCTCGATCCGCCCCGCCCAATCCCTAAGAGAGTTTCCGCTATAGGGTTTTGGCACGCGTCTGTTGAATCGGCGGGGGGCATCTGATAGATCCGCCGCACCGTCCCAACTCCAGCGCCCAGTTTGTCGGCGATTGCGCGCCAGCTTACGCCCTGGCTCCGAAGCTCCACGACCTCAATGCGGTCGATGTAAACGCGCGGGCGCCCAATCGGGCGGCCGGTCCTGGTCCCGTTTTTCCTGGCGCGCTCCAGGCCAGCGCGCACGTGCTCGGCCACAGTTTTCATGCGGAAACCTCGCGGGTCTTTGTTTCGGGAGTTTCGGTGGGCGCCTTGTCTGCGGCCTGGGCGCGGCGCTGTTCCACTCGTTTCAGATCTCGGCCAAGCTGGCAATTGCAATACTCTCCGTTCTTGATCCCCAGTCCGCCGCACTCTTTGCACCGCGCGGTTTCCTTCACGCTTGGGTCGATCCGCAGCAATGCCGGGGCCGAATTTCCGCCGGGTGTTTTTGAATGGATCTTTCGCGCGAAATCGGTCATGAAGCCGGCCGGATTGCTCCACGCGTTCGGCACGTGGGGCCGGAGGGCTTCGACGTACTGCGCGAGCGTAACGCCGCGGAGTTCGCATGTTTCCTTGATCCGCGATAGCAGGTCCGGTGCGATCTCCACGCCGGTCTTGGTTCGGTGGACATCTCGGAGTTCGTCTCCGGGGCTGGCATACGGCAGGCGCGGGCTTGCTTTCGGTTCTTCATCATCAGCCTTCATTGAAGGTTTTTGGGCCTTGGTGCGGGGTCTTGGGGCTGCTGCCGGTTTCTGCGCCTCTCTCTGTTCCACCGCAGAGCTACGCCTTTCTTTCTCTGTGTTTCTTTCGGATGATGAGTTTATTTCTTCGTGTACGGATTTTCCGAACGCCCGGCTGTTCGGAATTTCCGAACGGGGGTGTTCGGATTTTCCGTACACCTCGGATACCGGCAACGTGTACGTGGTGCGGCCACCGGGTTGACGGTTCGGAACCACGAGACCTCGGGCCTCCAAGCCCTTTACGGCTGTGCTCGCCGTCTCAATATGCAGACCCGTGCCCCGGTCCTTGCCGGGCATGCCGTTGCAGATCGTCCGCAGTCCCACCTCGACGCGATCACGATGAAATCCGAACGTGCGACGTGCGAGGTACAGCAAGACCTTCGTTTCGGCCCCGCTCAGGTCGGCTAGCCAGCGATCCATGATGTCGTTGGGCACTTGGGTGTAGTTCGGGCCGGAAAAACCTCTTCGGCGGCCATCCGGCCCGGGCGCAATCGGCGTGTCTTGAGGCAAGAAGCAGCCTGGGGCGCCGCCCCGCGCGGCGCTTCTTTCAATTTTCCAGGGAACAAGGCGGAATCAGCCGGAATGCGAATTTGTGCCAGATTTGTGCCAGACCATTGCTGATCTGGCACATCTGGGCGTTCTGGTGGAACGGAAGAACAATAACTTACGAGGAATCAGCGGGCGGCCAGATACCGATTCCGTCCCTGGCCACCATCTTTTCAAGCACGTACAGACCCCGGAATCACAGGCTTACCCCGTCGCCCCTGGCCCGTAGTCGCAGTAGGCTTCCTTGACGCTCAAGCCGGCCACCTCGATCCTCGAGAGGTCCGTCGTGCCGATCCCTACCGCTTCGGCCAGGCGCAGCGTGTTGTTTCCGCGCAGGAAGGGCTTCGTGCCGCGCTCCGCCCGCGGGTCGTAGCCCATCACCGCCATGCACACCGCGTCGGTGCAGACCGCGTTCCTGCCCACCAGTATGACGCCAGGTTTGATGATGGAGACGCCTTGGTTCCACGCGCCTTCTCCGCCGCGGATCGATTCGACCCCATCCACGATGGTCAGGTCTACCGGGCGAACGCCCGTCAGGTCCGTGACGATGCGCGGGATGCGATAGCCCGGCTCCCTGGGGGACTCGCGGTTGAGTTCCTGCGGGACTCCCTTCGGAGGCGTGGCCGTGCCATTGTGGCACACCGGCCCGCGCTCCCCCTTGGGGTCCTCGTTGCCGTCGGGGCCGCAATCGCCGCCGTACAGCGAGCAAGGCGTGTTCCCGAAGTTGTTCTTGAGCGTCATGGTGACGCCCGCCAGCCAGTGGTGTTTCAGTTTGGAGAGCGACACGTACACATCGCAATCGGCGAACGAGTGGTTCAGGTCGAACGCCGGGAATATGTATCCTCCCCACGGCACTTTCATGCGCGTGTATTGCTTAGCCAGTCCCATGTTCTGCGTGTTTTCCCACTCCACCTTGCAGCCCACGTTGTTGATGGCGTTCACGTCCAGGCCGTAGCGCGCCCACAGAGCGGGATCCTGTCCCGCCGGAAAGAAGGACTCGATCATCCGGATTCGCGCCGCGCCCGCGCGCGCCAGTTGCCGCGCCAGCGAGAGCACCGTTGAGGGTTCGTTGCGGTAAGGCAGTTCCGGCCGGTTGGGGTACCGAGTGATATTGCCCGTCAGGTTCAGCTTCACGGCCACCGTCTTGCCCTTCACCAGCGAGCCGATGCCGCCGATCTTGTCCAGGCTGGCGCTCAAGGCATCGTCGAAGGTCTTCTCGTAAGCGCGGCAGCGTGCGATGGCGACCGGCGACGCGGGTGCGGGCTGCGTCTGCCCTTTCGCCAGGCCCGCGGCGGCCAGTCCGCCGGCGGCAGCCAGCAACTCCCTGCGCGACAGCATCTTGTGGGGGACCATAGGCCACTCTCCTTGCCGGGACGTCTGCGGCCCCGGATAAAGCTAGACGTACAACAGTTCACCTTCCATTGCAAGCAGCGCCGGGGCCTGGGGTGGGCAGCCGCCTTGGGGATGCCGCTACGACAGGATGTTGGCAAGGCGAATGCGCCTGCCCAGCCAAGACGCAAGGATAGCGCGAGATCGGCCAGGGTGGGGTTTTGCGCCGCGTTCCGAGGGCCTTTTCAGGCGCGGTTCGGGGGTTTCGGAGCCACGACGGGCAACCCGGGGGTGGAAATCGCGGCGACCGAGGGCCTGGGCAGGCTCGAAAGGGGCCAGCGAGAGATTGCCATGGGAGTTGATGGAACGAAGCCAATTCCGGGGGTGGGTGGTTGATTCGGAAGGGGTTGCGGTTTGGACAGGTCCGGCTCAACGGGTTGAACACAATCCGGAAGGCAGACCAGGAGGTCCGCCCCACTGTCCGGCTGGCTGTCGGCGATGTACTCGAGTTTCTCGAGCGTGAGGTGAAAGCTGCGCGCGGTGGAATCCAGGCGGCGCTGGAGGCGGGCGAAATCGTTCCCGCCCACGCCGGTCCAGGCCC
>CAIRXZ010000309.1 GCA_903882645.1 uncultured Acidobacteriia bacterium
ATATTAATAATATCTCAGATTGGAACGAAAAACAAGCCCCCTAGCGAATGCGAATTTGCCTCAGTTTGAGCAGAGCGCACTCCAGATGCGCAGGCAAGGGCTGTCAGCACCAATCAGAATGCTGGTTGCGGAATCGCTGCGCGCGCGGGGAAAAGTTCCCAGGCCGCCGTCCAGCGCGGCTATGGCTTGTACGCGATCGCGTCGATCTCAATCTTGATCCCCGGGATCGCGAACCGGCACGCCACGGTGGAGCGCGCGGGCTTGGCCTCCCCGAAGAACTCGGCGTAGACTTCGTTCATGCCGGCGAAGTCCTTGCCGTCGGCCAGGTAGACGCAGCACTTCACCACGTCGAGAAGCGTCGCGCCGCAGCCTTCCAGAACGCTCTTGACGTTGTCGAGCGTCTGCCGGGTTTCCCGGCGAATGTCGCCGGAAACCACCTGCTGCGTGGCCGGGTCGACGGGAACCTGGCCGGAAACGAAGATGAAATCGCCCGCGCGAACGGCCGGGGAATAGGGGCCGCGCGGGGCGGCCACGCCGGGGGGAAAGATGCGCTCGATCATAGGTCAGTGTCCTTCCGCTTCCAGATAGCGCTCGGCCTCCATGGCCGCCATGCAGCCCGCGCCGGAGGCCGTGATGGCCTGGCGGTACACGCGGTCCTGCACGTCGCCCGCGTGAAACACGCCGGGGATGTTGGTTCGCGCGCCGCCTTTCGAGAGGATGTAGCCCTCCGCATCGGTCTCGATCTGGCCCCGGAAGACCTTCGTATTGGGAATGTGGCCGATGGCCAGAAAAAAACCGTCCACTTCCTGGTCCCACGTCTCGCCGCTCTTGACGTTGCGCAGCCGGACTCCGGTCACCAGGTTCTTCCCAACATCGTGGACCTCTTCCACCACCGTGTTGGTGAGGAACTTGATTTTGGGGTTCCGGCGGGCGCGATCGAGCATGATCCTGGAGGCGCGAAATTCCTCGCGGCGGTGTACCACCGTCACCTCGCGGCCGAAGCGCGTGAGGAAGTTGGCTTCCTCCATGGCCGAATCGCCTCCGCCTATCACCATGATCGTCTTGCCGCGGTAGAAGAAGCCGTCGCAGGTGGCGCACGAGCTTACGCCGTGGCCGATGAGCTTCTGCTCGGACGGCAAGCCCAGCCAGCGCGCCGATGCGCCGGAGGCCACAATCACGGTTCGCGCTTCGATCCACTCGCCTTCGATGTCGAGGCGGAACGGGCGCGCCGAGAAATCCGCCTCAAGCACGGCCCCGGACACGTACTCGGCGCCGAAGCTCTGCGCCTGCCGCTTCATGTTCTCGACCAGTTCCGGCCCGTCGATTCCCTGTGGAAAGCCCGGGAAGTTCTCGACCAGCGTGGTGAGTGAGAGTTGCCCGCCGGCATCGTGCCCCGCGACCACCAGCGGCTTCAGATTGGCGCGCGCCGCGTAGATGGCGGCCGTGCTGCCGGCGCACCCGGAGCCAATAATGACGACGTCATGCATGAAAACATCAATTTAGCACGGACAAGAGCCGCCTGCCCCGGCGTGACGGCCGGTGCCCGGTGCTGGAATTCGCAGCAAGTCGCGGAGACGGACCTGTGGTTTTTTTCGACACCAAAGAAACTTCAAGAAAACTTCATCTAGTTGTAGACAAGAAGGCCTTTTAGTGCTATTATAATCCCAATATAGACAGCATCCCTGGTGGCGAGACCCCTCCCGCCGCCAACCCTCTGAGTGCAGGCCCCGAGATACCCAGCTCGGGGCCTTTTAGTTTTGCGGCGCCCCTCTGCGTCTCCCCGCGGCGCTTCGCAACATCGTTAAAAAACCCAAAAAAATACTGGACAAAGGGGTCTGGAATTGTTAGGATCAGTACAACACAGACAGCATCCCTGGCGGCGAGTCCCCTCCCGCCGCCAACTCTCTGAGTGCAGGCCCCGAGTTACCCAGCTCGGGGCCTTCTTAATTTCGGCCCCCGCCACAGGCACAACAACATCCAGGCTTTGGTGACACCGCCGGTTTCTGCCGGCGGTGGTTGAAGCGTGAGGCCGAACCCGGTCACCGGCGAAGACCGGCGGCGCTGCCGCTATTCGTACCTCAGCACTTCCGCCGGCGCGATCCGCGTGGCGGTCCTGGCGGGATAGATGGTCGCGAGGAAGCTCACCAGGACAGCCGCCGCCGCGATCCAGATGCCGTCAAAGGGGCGCGGCTCGAAGGGCACGAAGCTCAGCGAATAGATGGTCTGGTCCAAGGGGACCCATCGGTACCTGTTCGCGAAATGGCACAGCGAGTATCCCGCCGCCAGCCCGATGGCGCTGCCGGCCACCCCGATCAGCACGCCTTGCAGCATGAAGATCCGCCGGATCTGGCCCTGCCGCGCGCCCATCGACATCAACACCGCGATGTCGCGGTACTTCTCCATGACCATCATGACCAGTGTGATCAGAATATTGAGCGCCGCCACCAGCTCGATCAGCCCGATGGTGATGACCGTAACCCGGCGCTCCATCTTCAGCGCATCGAGCAGTTGCCGGTTCCTCTCCATCCAGGTTTGGGTGGCGTACCGCGGCCCTGCGATCTTCTCCACCTGCTTGGCGAACTCGGGAGCGCGGTCGAGGTCGTCCACTTTCAGCTCGATCTGGTTGACCACGTCTTCCAGGCCCAGCGCCTTCTGCACCGCCGTGATCGAGGCGTACGCCCAATTGTCGTCGATCTCGTAAAAGCCCGATTCGAACGTGGCGCAGACCCGGAACGGACGGATTGCCAGCCGGGGGCCGAAGGGCGTCAACTCCCCGCCCTGAAACGCCGCGTTGATCCGGGAATTCAACCTCATCCCGGTGTCGTCCACGATGCCCGATCCGAGAATGATGCCCGGGGGGCTGGCGGCGGCGTCGCGCAGGCGGTCGAGCGATCCCGATTTGAGATGCCGCAACGAATCGCTGATGGCCGTCTCCGAGTTCACATCCACGCCCTTCAGCATCACGAACTTCGGCTGCAAGCCGCCGCTGAGGAGCGCCGGGCTGTAGATCGCGGGCGCGACGTCGGTTACGTGCGGGATCTTGCGCAGCCTGGCGGCCATATCGCGCCAGTTCTCGATCCCGTAGAGCGGTTCCTTTTCCATGACGTTGATGTGCGCCATGGCCCCCAGCAGGTTGCGCTGGAGGGTGCTCTTGAAGCCGTTGTTGACCGCCAGCGCGATGACCAGCGCCATCACTCCCGCCGCCACCCCGAGCACCGAGATCAGGGTGATGACCGAGATCACCGCTTCCTTACGGCGCGCGCGCAGGTAGCGGCCCGCGACGAACAGCTCGAATCGCGCCTTCACCGGGGTTCCAGGCCGCGCATCAGGTCCGCCAGGCCGATGGGGCCTTCGGGCCGCAGCAGCGGGAACAGGATGACGTCGCGGATGGATCGCGAGCCGGTGAGGATCATGGCGAGACGGTCGATGCCGATGCCCTCGCCGCCGGTCGGCGGCATGGCGTAGGCCAGCGCGCGCACGTAATCTTCGTCCATCTGGTGCGCTTCCTCGTCGCCCCGCTCGCGCATGGCGAGCTGCATCTCGAAGCGGCGGCGCTGCTCGCGGGGGTCGTTCAGCTCGGTGTAGGCGTTGCCGATCTCCATGCCAGCCGCGTAGATCTCGAAGCGCTCGACGAACGCCGGATCGTCGGATTTGCTCTTGGATAGCGGCGAAGTCTCCACCGGGTAATCGTAGATGATGGCCGGCTGGATGAGCTTGTGCTCCACCGTGCGCTCGAAGATATCGGTAAGCGCCTCGCCCGCCGTCGCCTTCCCCGAGTGGCGCGACAGCCATTCGGGGTCGCGCACATCCTCAAGCGTGGGGCGGTCCTCGCCTTCCCAGAAGTGCGCCACCGATTCGCGCATGCTGTAGCGCTCCAGGCGGCTGAAATCGAGCTTCCGCCCGTCGTATTCGACGGTGGCGGACCCGGTGGCGTCCAGCGCCGTCCGGGCCAGCAATTCCGCGGAAAGATCCATCAGGCCGCGGTAGTCGGTGTAGGCCTGGTAGAACTCCAGCATGGTGAATTCGGGGTTGTGCTGGGTAGAGAGTCCCTCGTTGCGGAAGTTGCGGTTGATCTCGTAGACCCTTTCCAGACCACCCACCACCAGCCGTTTCAGGTACAACTCCGGCGCGATGCGCAGGTACAGATCGATATCGAGCGTATTGTGGTGCGTCACGAACGGCCGCGCCGCGGCGCCGCCGTAGAGCGGCTGCATCATGGGCGTTTCCACTTCGATGAAGCCGCGCTCCTCCAGTTGCCGCCGCAACGAAGACACGATGCGTGCCCGCGTAACGAAGACCTTGCGCACCTCCGGGTTGGCGATGAGATCCAGATACCGCTGGCGGTAGCGCGTTTCCACGTCCTCCAGCCCGTGCCATTTCTCGGGCATCGAGAGCAGCGTTTTGGAAAGAAACTCCAGCGTTTCCGCGTGCACGCTCAACTCTCCGGTGCGCGTGCGGAACAGGCAGCCTTCCACGCCCACGATGTCGCCGATGTCGAGCATCTTGAAAAGCTTGAAATCGCGCTCGCCCACCGCGTCCTTCCTGACGTAGATCTGCACGCGCTCGCCGTCCTGCTGCAAGTGCGCGAAGCCGGCCTTGCCCATGTGGCGCAACTGCATCACGCGGCCGGCAACGCGCACGCGCACTTCCGGCACAAGCTCTTCGGCGGTCTTCGCGCCGTAGCCCGCCAGGATGCCGGGAACGGTGTGCGTGAAGTCGTAACGGCGGCCGTAGGCCCGGTATCCCAGCTCCTCGATTTCGCGGATGCGTTCCAGGCGCTGTTTCAACAGCTCGTCTTCCAGGGACAAGTAGGTCTCCTTTTGGGGAAATAAGCTATTATAAATCTTCGTTTGCGACGATCCATCTCCATTATCGTTCCCGCCTTCAACGAAGAGAATCGGCTGCCCCGGACGCTGAGCAAAGTGCGAGAGTATCTGGACCGCTCCGACTGGGAATTCGCGGAGATCGCGGTGGTCAACGACGGCTCGCGAGACCGCACGGCGGAGGCGGCCCGCGCCGCAGGCGCGCGCGTTCTCGAGAATCCCGGCAACCGCGGCAAGGGCTATTCCGTTCGGCACGGCGTCCTCGATGCCCGCGGCGATTGGACGTTGATCACCGACGCCGACCTCTCGGCGCCGATCGAAGATCTGGAGAGATTGTGGGACGCCGCGCGGGCCGGCGGCTTGCAGATCGCCATCGGCTCGCGGGCGCTCGACCGCTCGCTCGTCGGCGTCCATCAGCCGGCTTTTCGCGAAGCCATGGGCCGCTTGTTCAACCTGGCCATGCGCGCCGTGACCGGTCTGCCGTTCCGCGACACCCAATGCGGCTTCAAGCTGTTCGAAACTCGCGCCGCCCGGGAGATCTTCGCCCGCCAGCGCGTGGACGGCTTTGGGTTCGATGTGGAGGCGCTGTTCATCGCCCTGCGCCTGGGCTATCGCGCCGGGGAAGTTCCTGTGCGATGGAACGACGTGGAGGGTACCAAGGTCAGCCTGTGGCGCGGCGCAGCCGCCTTCCTGGACCTCGCGAGGGTTCGCTGGAACGGCTTGCTCGGGCGGTACAAATAGCCCGGCTACGCCCGGACGATGATTTCCCGCAGCCGTTCCCGCGTCAGAAAGAACTTCACCGAGTCGAACTTCCCGAACAGCCGCTCCAGGCCGCGGTTGTTGAAAAGCTGGGCCGGACGCCGCGTCCCGAATTGCGACAGATGCAGAGTGTTGACCTGTTGTATCCGGAACGTGTAGATGGGGACCTCCTCGAGTTTGTCGTCGGAGTGGAAGAAGGCCAATAGACAACTCTTTGGGCGCACGATCTTGCGCAAGCGGTCCACTACCGCGGTCAGCAGCGCGGGCTCCAGATATTCCAGAACGTCCCAGACCAGCACTCCGTCGAAATGCTCCTCGGGATAGTCCAGGGCCTGGCGAAGAAAGTACTCGATGCGGCCCGGATTGGACTGGTCCGCCCGGTCCTCGCCGAACGCTTCGTCGAGGATCTGCCGAAAATCCTCCGAGTAGAGGCGATGGCCCAGGTTCGTAATGAAGCTGACGTTCTGCTGGGTGGCGCCCCCCAGCTCCAGAATCGTCAGCCCCGACTGGCCGCGAATGAAGCTGAAGAACTCCTCGAGGCCCCGGCTGGCGCGGGTAACGGGAGGCGCTTCGGCGCCGGACCCCCGCCTGGGAGATGGGGAACGCGCGGCCTGCACGGGCGGGGCCGCCTCCTTGTCCGGAGGGGCGCTCCGGCCGCGCAGGATGCCTTTCAACGGGCCTCGGAGTAGCATCGAACCGCCCGGATCCGAACGCCTAGCGCCGGTCGGGAGCGGGCGCCACGGGGACGGCCGGCGGCGCCGCGGGGGCTGCAACCGCGGGCTGCGGTCTGGGCGGCGCCTTGACCGGCTCGGGCTTCACGATATCGATGCTGCCCTTGAAATACGCGCCATCCTCGATGATGATGCGCGCCGTGCGGATGTCGCCGACCAGCTTGGCGTCCTTCTTGATCTCCATCTTGTCGGTGGCTTCCACGTTGCCTTGAATCGTCCCCAGGACTACTACCTCGCGCGCCTTGATAGCGGCCTTGGCAGTGCCGTGCGGACCGATGGTGAGCTTGTGCTCCAACGCCTCCACGGTGCCTTCCAGGTCGCCATCGACGTATAAGTCCTCCCTGCTGAATATCTGACCGACGATTTTGACGGCTTTCCCAATGGTGGCCGGGCCGCCGCGGCTTTCCGGATCGAGTCTTCCAACGGGCATGCTGGACACTTGTGTGGTCTCCTTCTTGGGTTCTATGGGACTTGGCGCCACGGGCGGGGGACTCGGGGGAGCCGAAGGCCGTGGCAGCTCTTCCTCCCTGCGCTTATTCCACATACCGGCGCCCTCCTGGACTAGGTATGAACATGTGCACGATGCAGATACTTAGTCTAAGGGCATGGCGGCAGAAAAGGCAAACGGGAAAGACGCGGCGCCCTGCCCCGTCTTCATCGGCGCCGCGGCTTCGTCTTGGCCCTGGTCTCCACCAGGATGGGGGTTCCCCTGAAGCCGAACCGGCGCCGGATCTGGTTCATCAGGTAGCGTTCGTGGGAGAAGTGCAGCGGTCCGCCGCGGTCCGTAAAAACGGCGAACGCCGGCGGGCGGATCGAGTGCTGGGTGATGTAGAAGATCTTCCGCTCCTCGAAGCGAAGCTCCTCCAGAAAACGATTGAGCTCGCCGGTGGAAATGCGCCGCGAAGCCGATTCGTAGACCTCGCGGATCGTCGGGAAAAGCTTTTGCACCCCCGCGCCGGTGCGCGCCGAGAGGAACGCGATGGGCGCGTAGTCGAGGAACTTGAAGTGGTCCCGCGCCTTCTCTTCGAATTCCCGTTTTTCACCCCTGTTCAGGTCCCATTTGTTGACGCACAGGATGATCGCGCGGCCCCCTTCGTGCGCGTAGCCGGCGATGGTCGCATCGAGCCCCACCAGCCCTTCGGCGGCGTCCAGAACCAGAAGGACCACGTGGGCCATGCGGATGTGCCGCCGGGCCATGACCACGCTCAATTTCTCCGCCATGAGGTCCGTCTTCCCTTTGCGGCGGATGCCCGCCGTGTCCACGAAGACGTATTCCACCCCGTCGCGCGTCACGGTCTCGTCCACCGCGTCGCGGGTGGTCCCCGCGACGGGCGAGACAATGGCCCGTTCCTGCCCCGTGAAAGCGTTGAGCAGCGTCGATTTTCCCACGTTGGGGCGGCCGATAATCGCCACCTTGATGCGCTCGGGCCGCGGCGCATCCTGCTCCGCGTTCTTCGGAAAGCCCGCCGTGACGCGATCGAGCAGGGCATCCACGCCGGTCCCGTGCTCCGCCGACAGCGGGAATACGTCCGCGATCCCCAACCCATAGAATTCGTTCGCCAGAATCTCGCGCGCGGCCGTATCGATTTTGTTTACCGCCAGCGCCACCGGCTTGCCGAGGCGCTTCAGCATCTGCGCCAGGTCGCGGTCCGCCCCGGTGATCTCGGCGCGCCCATCCACCAGCAGGATGACCTGCGACGCGTTCTTGAGCGCCACCTCGGCCTGGCGCAGAATCTGGCTCGGGATGTACTCCTGCGCGTTGACCAGGATTCCCCCGGTGTCGATGACTTCGAAGCGGCGGCCGTGGTGTTCGGCAAGCCCGTAAATGCGGTCGCGGGTGATCCCCGGCTCATCTCCGACGATAGCGCGCCGCTGCCCCGTGATTCGATTGAAAAGGGTGGACTTGCCGACGTTGGGCCGCCCCACGATGACGACCGTGGGTGTAACGTCCGGCATGCCCCTTCATCATAGCAGGGGCCGCGCGGATCGACGCGGAAGGGGGATTGACGGATTGACGGCAGCGATTCCGCATCCGTGGCAGTTGGGTGCGGGCAAGCAGCGGTATCGAAAGGGATTCCGAGGTTTTGGGCGAGCTGGGCAACTTC
>CAIRXZ010000310.1 GCA_903882645.1 uncultured Acidobacteriia bacterium
GCCAGAGCGATTCCCCGAGTCAAGGGCATACCGGGCCGCGGCGAAAGAGGCCAGGGCAAGATTTACGCTTTCCGTAAAACGGGATATACTTAGAAGGTGATCGAGTCGTTCCGCTGCTCGGATACCGAACGGCTGTTCCGAAGAGAGCGGGTTGCGCGTTTCGTAAACATCGAATCCGCCGCGCGCCGGCGGCTGGACGCCCTGAACGCCGCGGCGACGTTGCGCGACCTTCCGGCCCGGCCGAGCAACCGGCTCGAAGCCTTGAAAAGGGACCGGACGGGACAACACAGCATCCGGATCAACGATCAATACCGCGTCCGCTTTCGTTGGCGCGAAGGAAGCGCCTACGATGTCGAAATCGTGGATACCCACTAAGGAGGACCAATGCCGAAGAGACTGCCCCCGATTCATCCCGGAGAACATCTGAAAGAGTTTATGGACGACTTTGGCCTCACCATGAACCAGTTGGCGAAGGCGCTGCGCGTCTCCCCCAACCGCGTTACCGCGATTATCCACGGCACGCGCGGCATTACCGCGGAGACCGCCATGCGTCTGGCCCGTTACTTCGGAACGTCGGCCGAAATGTGGATGAACATGCAGGCCCATTATGAAATGGAAGTCGCGCGGGATGAGTTTCAAGCCGCGATTCTCAAGGAGATTCAGCCGCGGCGGTCCGCAGCGGCATAGGGGGCGATGCGAACAGCGGCGAGTTTCGACGCGATGCGCGGGATCTCCGCGGGCTGAAGCCCGCGGCGGCACGCTGAAGCGCGCGCCACGGCGGCGAGCCGGCTTTTCAACCGGCTTGGACGCGCTGGAAAGCGCGTCCGCGGGCAGGATTGCCCGCCCCACGGGGCAGGCCTGGAGGCCCACTCCACATTCGCGGGACGTTCCTCTTGACTTCGTAAGCTGTTCTGCTTACCATGCAAATGTGACGGCGAGCGAACTGAAACGAAAACTCGCGAAAGCGGGATGCACGTTCGTGGATGCCAGGAAGCACCTCGCCGTCTACTACCGGGGAAGGCGCACCGTGATGCCGCGTCATCGCGCCACGGAGGCCAAGAAGGGCACGGTTCAGGGCATTCCGAGGGCACTAGGGATAAAGGAGTTATAACATGGAATACCCCGCAATTTTCGAGGCGGCCGAAGAAGGCGGCTTCGTCGTGAAGTTCCCCGACTTCGATTGGGGAGTCACGCAGGGAGACACTGAAGAGGAAGCCAAGGAAATGGCCGCGGACGCGATTCGCACCATGATTCGAGAGCTGATCCGGCAGGGCGAAGAGATTCCACGCCCGAGTAAGCCACGCGGCCGGAAGCGGCGCATGATCCGAGTTGCCGCCCTTGACGCGGCCAAAACCGAACTCTACATGGCCTTTCGGGCCTCCGGCATTCGCAAGGCCGACCTAGCCCGGCGGTTGGGAATTCCCAAGACCACTGTCGACCGGCTGTTCGATCTCGATCACCGTTCCCGCCTGGACCAGCTCGAAGCGGGCTTCCGCGCGCTCGGGAAACGTTTGGACATCGAGGTGCATGAAGCAGCCTATTCACCGGCGGCGTGAAAAGCGGGTGAGGAAACCGGTAGCGCCGTCACCGCGTTTCCGGCTAGTGTCTCAAACAAGAGGGTTTTTCCAGAGAGATCCCGATGAACGGGCATGCCCGGCCCCTACACCGCGCCGTTGTAAGGGCCATGCGCGGCGCGGGCCTTACCCTCGCCCGGCCGCTTCGAACCACGGCGTGCCGGGGACCTGGGCTTTCCTGGCGCCTTCCTCGTTCATTTCCACGCCGATGCCGGGGCGCTCGGGCAGGGGGATGAAGCCTTTTTGAATGATTTCTCCCTCCTTGACCCAGTTGCGCCATAGGTCCTGCGAATCGATCCAGTGCCATTCCTGGACCAGGAAGTTGGGGATTGCGGCGCACACCTGCGCGGTGGCCATCATGCCGATGGGCGAAGTTACGGCGTGCGGCGCCACGGGGACGTAATAGGTGTGCGCCATGTCGGCGATTTTGCGCGATTCAAGCAGGCCGCCGCACTTCTGGAAATCCGGCATGACGATATCCACGGCGCGCTTTTCGAGAAGCTCCCGGAAGCCGTGCCGCAGGAAGATGTTCTCGCCGCAACAGATGGGCGTGCTGGTGGACGCGCGGACGTCGCGCATGGCGTCGATGTTCTCGGGCGGGACCGGCTCCTCCAGCCAGAGCAGCTTGAACGGCTCCATCTCCCTGGCGACGCGCTTGGCCGTGCCGGCGTCGTAGCGCCCGTGCATGTCCACGGCCAGGTCGATGTTCTTCGGGCAGGTCTCCCGCGTGAACGCGACCTTCGCCACCATGTGCTCGATCTCTCCGTTGGAGGCGGTCCAGTTGACGCGGTCGAAGCGCGCGGGGTCGCCGGCGTCATCGATATCGATCTTCATGGCGGTGAAGCCCAGATCGTGGATCTCCTGGATCCGCGCCTTGGAGCGTTCGTTGCCGGGTATCATCTCCCTCGCCCCGGAATCGCAGTACACCCGCACGCGGTCGCGCACTCTGCCGCCCAGCAGTTGATAGACAGGCAAGCCCAGGGCCTTGCCGGCGATATCCCAGAGCGCGGTTTCCACGCCGGTGAGGGCGGTGACGTACTGCCCGCTCTGCGCGCCCGCGAAGATGCCCGCGGTTCGGATGCGCTCGAAAGCCGCCTCGACGTTGAGCGGGTCCTGGCCCATCAGCATCCGCGCGAAGGAGCGGATCAGCGGAACGTTGCCCTCGGAGGCGTCGGTGGTTTCGCCCTGGCCGATAATGCCCTGATCGGTGTAGACGCGCACATGCACCTGGTAGCCATGCACGCGGACCTCGGCGGTGCGCACCTCGGTAATCCTCAGCTTGGGGCGCCGGTAGGGCGAGCCGGCGGTCTGCGCCGCTTCGGAGATGGATGGCAGCCCCATCATGCCGGCTAACGGCATAAAGGAACTCTTGACGAGAGATCTGCGCGTGAGATGGTTCATGTACGTGCCCCTGGCTTTCTTCCCAAATACCACTGTCCCAACACGGCCGCGCCGTCCAGCGAGGACTGGTCGCGGTATTCGTAGTTGAAATCGCCGGTCCAGCGCTTCTTGACTTCCAGGGCGCCCCGGATCTTGGCGGCTCCGCCGGTGGTCATGACCTTGGGGCCGAGTTTGACCCGCGCGCCCACCTCTTTCAGGTGCTGGCCGTGGTAGAGGGCGTTTCCGCGGATCAGCGCCAGCAGCAGATCTTCGCGGCCGGTTTCCAGGCTCACGCCCGTGAAGGCGGCCTTGAGCCGCTCGGTGGAATAGCGGGAACCGCCCAGAAAGGGCGTGTACTCGGGCAGCGCCGCCTCGCGCCGGGCGGGATCGGACTCGAAGAACGCGCGCAGAGTCTCCGGAACGTAATCCTCGTAGAACCGCTTCTCGGTCAGGTCGCGGCAGAACGTCGCGTGGAACCACTCCAAGGCCTTGCCGCCGGTATTCAGGATGAAGAAGGTGAGCCAGCGGCCCGGAATCGCGTGGCAGCGCAAGTTGAAATTGCGGGAGGCGATGGGGCGGTCCACGCAGACGCTGGTGATCTCGCAGGTGCCGCACACGTCGTTGATGTCGCCAGGCTCGGTGATCCCGGCGGAAAGCGCGCTCAGCACCGCGTCGTTGCCGCCGCAGAGCGCCACGCAATCCGCGGGGATTCCCAACTCGGCCGCAACGTCCGGGAGAATCCTGCCGGCGGGTTCGTAGGATTGCATGAGGTCCGGCAGTTTGGCGGGCGGTATCCCGGCCGCATCGAGCACATCGCGATTCCACTGGAGGTCGTTTCGCGCCGTGTTGTAAAGGCCGGTGATGGAAACCGTGGAGGGGTCGATGGCCCAGTTTCCGGTCAGGCGCTTCACCATGTACGTGTTGGTGTGGCCAAACTTGGCGGCCGCGCGCCACACTTCGGGCTGCTCGTCCCGAATCCAGAGAATGGAGCACAGAGAGGACCCGCCGGAGACCGGCAGATTGCACGTCTCCCGCAGGAACTTCTCCTCGCCCACCGCCTTCCGGATGGCGCGCGCCTGCTCGTGCGAGCGTCCGTCGAAAAACAGAATCGCCGGGCCGAGCGGCGTCCCATCCCCGGCCATCGGCAGTAACCCCGGGGTGGTGACCGAGAGCGACAGCACGCCAACGGGCCTCAGAAACGGGGCGACTTCGCGGCAGCATTCGCCCAGCGCGCGCCACCACTTGGCCGGCTCGATGTCGGCGCGGCCGTTGCCGTAGACATTGACATCGTAGCGGCGGGACGCCTCGCAGCGCTTCTCCAGCTCCGGGCTGAACACGCCCAGTTTCAGCGCTGTGGTACCCACGTCCACCGCCAGGATGTCCCGGCTCACAGAAGGCCTTCCTCTTCGAGAAGCGACCGCAGCGCCTCGATCTGCGCGCCGGTCAGCGGCAGGAGCGGCCGGCGCGGGATTCCGCCACGGTATCCCGCCAGCGTCATGGCCGCTTTCACGCCGGATGGGCCGTACGGGCCGGAGATCGCCTGGTTGATGCGCGTCACGCGCTCCTGCAAGGGGATGCCATTGGCCTCATCGCGCGCCTGGCCGCAACGGAACAGATCCAGGGCCATCCCCGGAAACGAATTGGCCAGAGAGACGGTCCCTCCCACGGAGCCTCCCATCATGGCTTTGAACAGAAAGTTGGCCGAGCCGGCCAGAACGTGAAAGCTCTCCGATTCGAACTGGAGGAAGTTCTCGATCCCGCTCGACGCGCTGTCCTTCATTCCAACGATGTTCGGATGGGAGGCCAGGCGGCCCGCCAACGCCGGGGTAATCGTGACGCCGCAGAAGCCCGGCGCGTTGTAGAGGATCACCGGAATGGGCGAGCTGTTGGCCAGCGTCGAGAAATACCGGAACAGGACATCGTCCGTCATCTGCTTCCGGAAATAACCCGGCGGCAGGACCAATCCGAAGTCGGCGCCCAGATCGGCAGCCTGCCTCAGGAACCTCTCGACGTCCCGTTGCGCGTCGTACGCGGCGCCGGCCATCACCACCTGGTCCGGCCGCTTGCGCTGGACGATCGCGCGCAGCACGTTGAGGCGTTCTTCCTCGGTGAGGCTGCGGTTCTCGCCGTTCGACCCGAGCGCCAGGTAGCCCAGCAGGCCGCTGGCCGCGTAGCGTTCCACATTGAACGCCAGGGCGCCGTAATCCACTTCTTCATCGGCGGAGAAGGGAGTCGAGATGGGCGCGAAGACGCCGGCCATGCGGCTCAGGAGGGTGGTCATGCCAGCGTTTTCTCCAGATCTTGCACCGTGAAATACGCGCCCGGCCGGGCCGCCGACCGGTTCTCCAGCACTTCGCAGGATTCTCCAGCGGGGTCGCCCAGGCAGGTCAGGACAATCGCGGCCTTCGAGAAATCCTCCTCGCGCGTGTAGCCGGAGACGGTGACCACGCACTTCATCCCGGCGGACGCGGCCGCCTCCACGCCGTTGTTCGAGTCTTCGAGCACGACGCACCCGGCGGGCGCCACGCCCAGCTTTTCGGCGGCGAGCAGGTAGATATCCGGCGCGGGCTTCTTGGCTTTCACCACATCGCCCGCCAGCACCAGCGAGAAACGGGCCGCCGTGGCGTCTCCCATGGCGCGGCGGAGCACCGCTTCGACGGACTCCTGCGCCGAGGTGGATGCCACCGCCAGAATCCAGCCCCGGCCGAGCGCCTCCTCCGCCAGGCGCTTCACGCCGGAACGCGGAGGAATTTGCCCGGAGCGGACAATCTCCTGGTAGATTGCGCTCTTGCTCTTGTGCCAGGCCGCCACCATGTCCTTGCGCTCGCGCTCTCCCGCGGGCGGCGCGACGGCTTTCAGGAACTCGGGATCGGCGAACAGGCTGCTCATGCGCTCCTTGCCGCCGCCGATCTTCAGCTTCCGCCCGTACTCCTCGACGGACCACTGCCATGGCACGCCGAGCTGCCGCCACATCCGGTTGAAGGCCGGCAGGTGCCCGTACCGCTCGGTGTCCGCCAGCACGCCGTCGCAATCGTAGATCAGGGCCTTGCTCATGCCGCTTTTCCCGCGCTCCCGAATGTCCGCATGAAGTTCGCCGCCACTGCCTGAACGTCCTTCCGCACCGCCCCCAGCAGCTTCAACGGGTCGTATTCCGTGGGGTGCGCGGCCAGGTAGGAGCGGAAGCCGTCGGCGAGGGTAATCTTCAGTTGCGTGGAGATGTTGACCTTCACGGCGCCGCGCGCGATGAGTTCGTGAAACACCGCGTCGCTAAGCCCCGTTCCCCCGTGCAGCACCAGCGGCCGCGGTTCGGCGGCTACGATTTCCGAGACGCGCTCGAAGTCGATCTTCGGCGTGCCTTTGTAAAGCCCATGGGCGGTGCCGATCGCGGGAGCGAAGCTATCGATGCCGGTCTCGCGCATGAACCGCAGCGCCAGGTCCAGGGCCACCACCGGCCCGCCGTACCTGTCGCCGATGCCGTCCTCCACGCCCGTGATGGCCTCCAACTCGCCTTCCACCGCGATGCCGTGGGCGTGCGCCAGCGCGACGACCTCCCTGGTCTGCGCCAGGTTGTCCGCATAGGTCAGCTTGGAAGCGTCGAACAGCACCGAATTCCAGCCCTCAGCGACGCATTCCTCGATGACCTTGCGGTCGGGGCAGTGGTCCAGGTGCAGCGTCGCTGGAACGGAGACGCGCCCGGCCATCTCGGCGAACATCAGCCGGATGAGCCTGGCGCCCATCTGCCTGACGGTCTTCACGGACACCTGCACGATCACCGGCGACCGCGTCTCCTGGGCCGCCGCCAGCACGGCCTCCATGGTCAGGTCGTTGACAATGTTGAAAGCTCCCACCCCGTAACGCCTGCCGAAGGCGTCCGCCAGGATGTCCTGCATCGAAACCACCGGCATCTTCGTTTCTCCCGCGGCGCGCGCGCCGCTTTCCCCGACGCCCCAGAGTAAGCCAATGCGCGCCGCGACTCAAGGGGCGGGTGGGAGCAGCTTTCAGAATGTAAGCTCTTTGCGTTCCCGCGCGGGCGGCGACAGTGGGGCGGGCCTCCCGGCCTGCCTTCTTACCTGTTCCAAATCCAATCCCCGCCGCCCGCATTCCGCCAGGTCCGCGTTGCAGTTCCGGTTCGACACGGCGGTTAAGAGCGAAGGAGCCTGCCGTAGTGCAGCGGGCTCTCGCCAGCGAATCACGCGCCGCGCGATGTTGGAAGGAGAATACTCTCGCGGGATGCCGGCGCCAGGCCCGCCCCGCCCGCGCGGCCCGCGACCTCAATCCTCTGGCAAAAGGCGTGCAATCGCCCTAGCATAAAGAGTTCCTCACTCACGCCGAATACGACAAGGGAAGGTGGAAGAAATGGCTCTAGCGACAATCGACGAAGCCGCCTACGGCAAGCTCCTCGCGCGAGCGCTGCCGCGTGTCATCAAGACCGAGGCGGAGAACGAGCGTCTGATCGCCGAACTCGAAAGGCTCGATATTCGCGGCCGTCCGCTCACGCCCGAGGAAGAGAACCTCGCCGACCTCATGACGCTGCTGGTACGCCAGTTCGAGGAGTCGAAATACCCGCTCGGCCACGCCGAGCCCATCGAGGCCCTCCGCGTTCTCATGGAGGACCGCGGCATTCGGCAGCGCGATCTGATTCCCGTATTCGGATCGAGCAGCGTTGTTTCCGACGTGCTCAACGGAAAGCGATCGATCAGCAAGGCGCACGCGCGCAAACTCGCCGAGCACTTCCGCGTGCCGGCGGGATTGTTTATCTGAAGTAAGGTTCAGGAAAATGCGTCTGTCCCGTTTTGCCCGGGAACAGTCGAACTATCACACATCGGGAGGAGCCTCGGCCATATTGCGGGCCAAGGTCCCTGGTGGATGGTTCGTCAAGAACTGAATCCACGCACCTTTCAGGCGCCACCCAACCGAGCCTCCCTGCCCGCCCACGCTATACTTGAATTGCCGAAACACTTCCGTGCAAGACTCCATCCGGATTCGCGGCGCGCGGGTCCACAACCTCAAGGACATTTCGCTCGACATCCCGCACAACCAGTTGACCGTCATCACGGGCGTCTCGGGGTCGGGCAAGTCCTCGCTGGCGTTCGACACGATCTACGCCGAGGGACAGCGCCGCTACGTGGAATCGCTTTCGGCTTATGCGCGCCAGTTTCTGGAGCGCATGGAAAAGCCGGAGGTGGACGATATCGACGGCATCGCGCCGGCCATCGCCATCCGCCAGAAGAACACCAGCCGGAACCCGCGGTCCACGGTGGCCACTTCGACCGAATGCTTCGACTTCCTGCGGCTGCTTTACGCGCGCGTGGGACGGACATTCTGCCCGACGTGCGGGACCCAGGTGCGCCGCGACACCGTGGACGAGGCCGCCGCGCGCCTGCTCGCTCTGCCCGCGGGGTCGCGCTGGTACGTCATGTTTCCGTGCGGCGAGCAATCCACGACTCAGGCCTTGCGCGACCGCCTGTTCGATCTGCGCGGGAGGGGCTTCAACCGCTTGTACCAGGCCGGCCGGACCTTCGAGTTTTCGACGCCCGAATCGCTTCTGGACATCGATTTCTCGAAGCCCTTGTTCGCGCTGGTGGACCGCATCGCCATCGCTCCCGACCTGCACCAGCGCCTGACCGACACCATCGAAATCTGCTATCGCGAAGCGGGCGAGGCGATCTTCGAGACGCCGGCCGCGTCCCCGGGCGCTCCCGAGCGCCTGCGCTTCAACGAGAAGTTCCAGTGCAAAACGTGCGGCGCGGATTTCAACCCTCCCGAGCCGATCCTGTTCAGCTTCAACTCGCCCTTCGGCGCCTGCCCGCGGTGCCAGGGTTTCGGCAACACCATCGATTTCGACATGGACCGCGCGATTCCCGACGCGTCGTTGTCCCTCGAAGCGGGCGCGGTCGAGCCGTGGACCAAGCCGGCGTACCGTTCCTGGCTGGGCAATTTCAGGAAGTCCGCGCGCGCCAAGGTCCGCATGACGGCGCCGTTCCGCGACCTGCGGGACGACGAGCGGGAGGCGGTGTACGCCTTCGTCCGGCGTTTTTTCGATCACCTGGAAACCAAGAAATACAAGCTGCACGTGCGCGTCTTCCTGAGCCGTTACCGCGGCTACGCGCAGTGCCCTGAGTGCAAAGGCGCGCGGCTTCGCAAGGAAGCCCTGTACGTGCGGGTGGGCGGCAAGGACCTGGGCCAGGCCGTGCGCATGAACATCGCCGAGGCGGGGCGCTTCTTCGACGCGCTGGAGCTTCCGCCCGAAGAAAACGCCATCGCGGACAAGATCCTGGTCGAAATCCGGCAGCGGCTGAAGTTCCTCAACGACGTGGGCCTGGAATACCTCACGCTGGACCGGCTCGCCTCCACGCTCTCCGGCGGCGAGGCGCAGCGCATACAGCTCGCCACCAGTTTGGGATCGCGCCTCGTGGGCGCGTGCTACGTGCTGGACGAGCCGTCCATCGGGCTGCACAGCCGCGACACCGGACGCCTGATCCGTATCCTCGAGGATCTGCGCGGGCTGGGCAACACCATCGTGGTGGTGGAGCACGATCCGGATATCATGCGCGCGGCCGGCCACATCGTGGACTTGGGTCCGGGGGCCGGCGAGCTTGGCGGCCACGTGGTCTTCGAGGGACCGCTCGACCGGCTCATGGCCGGCGGGACCGGCTCGCTCACCGGCCGCTACCTGCGCGGCGATCAGCGGGTCTCCGCTCCGCGCGCGCGCCGCAAGAGGGATACGCGCAAAGCGCTCCGGTTCTCGGGCGCGCGCATCCACAACCTGAAGGACATCGGCGTCGAGATTCCCCTGGGCATGCTGGTGGCGGTGACCGGCGTCTCCGGATCGGGCAAATCCACGCTGGTGCACGACGTGATTTTCCGTTCGCTCGAAGCCCGGCATAAAGCGTACTATTCGGTTCCCGACGCCGGCGCCGAGGATTCGGGCCAGGGGGCCGCGGACGAAGGTTCCCGCCTCACGTGCGACCGAATGGAGGGCGCCGAGCGGGTCACGGCGGTCACGATGGTGGATCAATCGCCCATCGGCCGCACGCCGCGCTCCAACCCCGTGACCTATCTGAAAGCGTTCGACGCCATCCGCGCGCTGTTCGCCTCCACGCGCGAAGCCGAGCGGCGCGGGTATACCGCCGGGCACTTTTCGTTCAACGTCCCCGGCGGGCGCTGCGAGACCTGCCAGGGCGACGGAACCGTGACGGTGGAGATGCAGTTCCTGGCCGATGTGGAGCTGGTGTGCGAGGAGTGCAAGGGCACGCGCTATAAGAGCGGCGTCCTCGAAATCCGCTACGCCGGGTACAACATCCACGAAGTTCTCCGGCTGACCGTGCGCGAGGCGATGGAGGTTTTCCGCGGCGCCCGGCGGCTGGTCGAGCGGCTGAAGGTGCTGGACGACGTGGGGCTGGGCTACCTGCGGCTGGGGCAATCCGCCACCACGCTTTCCGGCGGCGAAGCGCAGCGGGTGAAGCTGGCGTCGCATCTGGCCCTGCCAAGCTGCGAGGGCGCGCTGTTCATCTTCGACGAACCCACCACCGGGCTGCACTTCGACGACATCGCCAAGCTGCTCGGCGCGTTCCAGCGGCTGATCGATAACGGCGGCAGCCTGATCGTCATCGAGCACAACCTGGACGTGATCAAAGCCGCCGATTGGGTGATCGATCTCGGTCCCGAGGGCGGGGCCGGCGGCGGCCGGGTGGTGGCGGCGGGACCGCCCGAGGCGATCGCCGCCGCGGAATCCTCCTACACGGGCCGGTATCTGCGCGCGGCGTTAGAATCGTGCTAGAGGCACTTTATGCGATCCCTGCTGCTCGTTGCGTTGCTCCCCGCCGCGCTGTGCGCCGCCCCAGCGCTGCAGATCGTGAAACCGGTGATCAGCCAATCGGAGGGCGGCCCGGCGGATGCCCCCGGCTTTGAGCACGTCGCCGGAGAGACGTTGTTCTTCTCGGCCCGGATCTCGGGCTTCGCCAAGACCTCGGACAACAAGGTCCACCTGTCGTATTCCGTACAGGCTTTCGACCCCCGGGGCGTGGCTTTGAACGAGATCTACAACAACGCGATCCTCGAGGAAGTGACCGAGCAGGACAAGGACTGGGAGCCGAAGATCGAGACCGAAGTGGAGGTTCCGCCGCTGGTCCCCGCCGGGGAGTACAAGATCGTCGTCAAGGCCCAGGACGTGTATGCGGAAACTTCCACCGAACTGCCCGTGACCTTCCGCATACGCGGCCAGCGCATGGAACCAAGCGACAGACTGGTGGTCCGCGACTTCGGCTTCTACCGCGGGGAGAGCGATAACCAAGCGATGGCATCGCCCATCTTCCACAACGGCGCCAACCTATACGCCAGGTGGGATATCACCGGCTACAAATACGGGGAGAACAACAAGATCGACATCACCTACTCGGTTTCGATTCTCCAAGGCGACAGGGTACTCAAAGCGTTCGAGCCGGCCACGGAGCAGAGCGATTCCTTCTATCCGAGGCCCTGGATTCCAGCGTCCTTTAGCGTGCCCCTGCAAAAGGTCGTGATCGGCCAGTACACTATTCTGGTCCGAGTCAAGGACGCCGTCGGCAACGCGACCATCGAGAGCCGACACAACTTCACGGTGGAATAGCGCCGGCCGCCGGCGCGCGGGGATCGGTCCCTTGGAATAGATACAGCATGAGGCTTCCGGTTACCCTGCGGGCGCTTGGGTATCGCAATTACCGGCTCTTCTTCGGCGGCCAGCTCATCTCGCTGATCGGCACCTGGATGCAGAACGTGTCGCAGGCCTGGCTGGTGTACCGCCTGACGGGTTCCTCGGCGCTGCTGGGAGCGGTCGGGTTCGCGGCGCAGATTCCGGTTTTCGTGCTGGCCCCGCTGGGCGGCATCGTGGCGGACCGCTACAACCGGCGGCGCATCGTCGTCGCCACCCAGACCTCCTCCATGCTGCTGGCCTTCGCGATGGCGGCGCTCACGCTTTCCGGATCGGTGCGCATCTGGCACATCTTCGTCCTCGCGGCCTTGCTGGGCGTGACGAACTCCTTCGATATTCCCGCGCGCCAGTCCTTCATCGTGGAGATGGTCGGCAAACAGGACCTGATGAACGCCATCGCGCTGAACTCCTCCATGTTCAACGCGTCGCGCGTGATAGGCCCGGCTGTCGCCGGGGTGCTGGTGGCGAGCGTTGGCGAGGGGTGGTGTTTCTTCATCAACGGCCTGAGCTTCATGGCGGTGATCGCCGGCCTGCTGGCCATGAGCGTGAAGCGCCGGGAAACGGTGAATCGCCCGGGGTCGCCCGTCTCGCGGGTGGTTGAGGGGTTCCGTTTCGTCCTCGGGAACCCGCCGGTCCACGCAATCCTGATTCTGCTCGGCGTGGTGAGCGTCACCGGCATGCCGTATGCCGTGTTGATGCCGATCTTCGCCGCGCGCATCCTGCACGGCGGGCCGAAGGCCCTGGGCGGCCTCAGCGCCATGGCCGGCATCGGGGCGCTCGCCGGCGCCCTGCTGCTGGCGGGCCGCAAGGATCTGAGGGGCCTGGGCCGATGGGCGGCGTCCGCCGCGTTCGGATTCGGAGCGGGCCTGGTAGCGTTTTCGGCATCGCGCCAGTTGTGGCTCTCGGCGGCAATCCTGGTTCCGGTGGGATTCTCGATGATCGTCCAGATGGGCTCGTCGAACACGCTGATTCAGAGCATGGTCCCGGACCACCTGCGCGGCCGCGTGATGTCGGTGTATTCCATGATGTTCATGGGGATGGCGCCGATCGGCGCGCTGCTGGCCGGCGCGGCGGCTCAGAAATTCGGCGCGCCCGCGACCGTGGCCGCGGGGGGCGCGATCTCGATGGCCGCGGCCACCGGCTTCCGCATCTGGCTGCCGCGCATCCGCGCCGCCACGCGCACTCTGATCGCGGCGCAGCAGATGGCCGGCGGCGGCGGGCCGGAATAGGTCCGCCGGCCGCCCGCTACGGAACCGTCTTGAATCCCTGTTCCCGGAAATGGGGGTCGAAACAGAAGACAGCGTCGATTTGGAGATCCCGCATGGTCTGGAAGCTGACGCAATCCACAATGCTCAGCTTCCTGCGATGAGCGACGAGCGCCGCTTCCACGCCCGCCAAGTGCCGCGACTCCGAGACCCAGTCCGTGGCGAGCAGGGGAGTGATCTCCTGATGAAACGCCCGGAGAGCGGCCGTACCAAGACGGTGCTGCAACAAGGCGCTGGTCTCCAACAGCACGTAGTTGTTGGTGAAGAGCGCCGATCCCGCGCTTAGCAAATCGATCCAGCATGCCTTAGCGGACGCGTGGTTCTCGTCGCCGCGGTCCAATACCGCGTAAAACGCCGATGTGTCCACAAAAACGGTCACTTCCCAAGGGCCTCGGCGAGATACTCGTCGTGTCGCGCGCTGACGTCTTTGAGGCCGGACGAAAACCTGCCGGCAACCCGAATCGCGCGCTCGACCCGCCCGGCGCGGCTAGGCCGATGCCGCGAACCGACATAGAGCTGAACGCTTAGACGCACGATCTCGGCGATTGACTGCCCCGATTCCGCGGACAGCCGCCTCAGGGTTTCGGCTTGCTCCTCGGTGAGCTGGACCTGCGTACGGACCATGACATCATGATAGCATTCATGCCATCATGATGGCACAGGGTTTTGGCAAGATTTCGGTGACGGGATTTGGCCGCCCCGGCGCGGGGCTATCCCAACGCCTCGCGCGTCTTCTTCGTCAGCCTGGCGAAGACCAGGCCGTAGGCGGTCCGCAGCCGCTGCTTCAGCTCGGCGGCGGGCATGGCGTCCTCGCTTTCCAGCGACACCCAGTGGGCGCGGGCCAGATACGGCGCCGGAATGATGCCGGGACGCTCGATCAGCTCCGCGAAATCCTCGGGGGAGCATTTGAAGGACAGGCACACCGGGGCAGGCTCCAGCGGCATCATGGCGTACATCTTGCCGCCCACTTTGAAAACCAGGTTGTCCTCCCACTGCACGGTCTCGGTCGTGCGCGGGAAGGAGCGGCAACAGCGGCGTACGAAATCGACGTTCATTGACGGCCTCGGGCCGAGTGGCGCACGCTTCAGCGCGCCGCCGTGGGCTTCAGCCCACGGTCCGGCGGTCCTCCGAAGATGGCGAGCTGAAGCCCGCCGCGGCACGCTAAAGCGCAATGCCACTTAGTTTTCGCAAAATCGACGTTCTGCATGGATCGTGGGGCGGGCAATCCTGCCCGCAAGCCGGCCTTCCGGCCGGCTGGACCCGCTGGAAAGCGGGTCCGCAGGCTGAAAAGCCTGCCCCACGACC
>CAIRXZ010000311.1 GCA_903882645.1 uncultured Acidobacteriia bacterium
ACCTTCGCCTTGAACTTCGGCGTGTACTGCTTTCGCGTCGTCGTCATCGCCGTCTTCCTCGCGACCGCCGACTCCGAAATTAACTTAATGCGTGGTCTGAATTCTGGGGTCCACTATAACCGGCCCCAAACGCCGTTCTGAGAAACCACTCCCGTGCAACCCGCCCGCGACCGATCTTTGCCACACAGACGCCGCCGCCGGAATCCTCATCTCAGCGGCAGTCGAGGTTTGTTATTGAACCAGGCGCACGGAAGGGTGCCCGGCCTTCCCGGCCCGGAAGAGCCGGCGGTCGGCGGTAAGAACCGGACAATCGTGTTCCAGCGCAAGGGCGAGGTAGACGCAATCCCACAAGGATAATTGGTATCGCAGAGACAGATCGAGCGCGCGGAGCAGCAGCGGGCGCGTGTCGAATAGCCGGGGCGCGCATTTCGCCATCAACCGGAAGGCCTCGTGAGCCTGTTCCGCCGAGATCTCCTTCCGGCGGTTCCGCTTCGCTACCAGACTGGCGAATTCCGCCAGGAGAAGATCGGGAGCGATCGGCAGAATCTCTCCCGAGGCGTACCGCTCGAACAATTCAAGGGCCGGCGCCCGGTCCGGTTCGGGTAGCACCCATTTTGCGGCGACGCTGCAGTCCAAAACGAATTTCTCCGGCATGCGCTATCGCTCCCGGTCCGCGCGAATCAGGGGCGCACTGTCGTCCACTGGCGGCAGGGACGCTGCAAACCGGTCCAATTCCTTCCGCAGATTACTCAATTGCCGCCGCCGCTCCGCCTCGGCGGCCTCCGTTTCCAGCGCCAGAATGATCTCGGAATTGAGGCTCCGCCGCTTCCTTTTCGCCTCTCGCTTCATCACCCGATAGATCGGGTCCGGAATATTCTTGACAGTGACGTTCATGGAACCATTTTGGAACCATTGGTGTTCTCCGCGCAACCGCGATCTCCAGCTCCGAACCGTCCCCGCCGCCACCCCATCCTCACCAGCCTCCGCCCATGCGCTACCGCCGCATACGACATCAGATAGGCCAGCACGAAGGGAACCGAGATAAAGCGCAGCGGCGTGCGGATCGCTCCCGCCCCGTTCAGCCCCGCGCGGGAAGCCGCGAATTGGCGGATCGCTCGGAGATGTTTGCGGTCCAGCCAGAAGTAGTCGCCGTTTTCGTTGATGACGAAAATCTTGGATGGCAGCCGGAGCGCCAGCGGCCATTTCCACTTCATCAGGATGGGCTCGTCCGAGCAGACGATTCCCGCGTGGCTGTATCGGTTCCCGGCCAGCTCGCGGAGAAGCTCGAGACGCGGCCCCAGAGTGCGGCGTTCGTTCAACCGGTAGACCCGCGTGGTCTCCGCGTCCAGACCGCGCGGCAGCGCGGCGTAGCAGGTGGCCAGATCGATGCGGACGCGCGCGCCCCAAGTTTCGCGCAGGGCTTCGACCACCTTCTCCACCAGCTCGCGCGAGCCGCTTTCCACCAGCAAGATGGCGGATGGTTCGGGCTGCCGGCCTGTCAAAAAGTACCGCACTCTTCCGAATATAGCGGAGTGCTAGCCTGAAAGATGACCGCGCCCCGGCCTATGCTCGAGAATCTGCTCACCGAACAACCCAATCCGGCCTCGGCCTCGATCGACGCGCTCTCGACCGAGGACATGCTGCGCGTCATCAACTCCGAAGACCGGAAGGTGGCGGAAGCGGTCGCGCATGAGATCCCCGCCATCGCCCGCGTGGTGGATGCCATCGTGGCCGCGCTCCGGCGGGGCGGGCGCTTGTTCTACATCGGCGCGGGAACCAGCGGGCGACTGGGCGTGCTGGATGCCTCCGAATGCCCGCCCACCTTCGGCGTCCCGGCAGGCATGGCGCAAGGCGTGATCGCCGGGGGCGAAGCCGCGCTCACCCGCGCCACCGAAGCCAGCGAGGACGATCCCGCCATGGGCGCGCGCGACCTCGCTGCCCGCGGTTTCAATGCGTCCGACGTGCTGGTGGGCATCGCCGCCAGCGGCCGCACGCCCTACGTGCTGGGCGCCATCGCGGAAGCCCAGCGCCTCGGCGCCGTCACCGTGGGCATCGCTTGCGCGCCGGATTCGGAGCTGGCGCGCGCCGCCGCGATCTCCATTACGCCGCTCGTGGGACCGGAAGTCATTGCCGGCTCGACCCGCATGAAGGCGGGCACGGCGCAAAAACTGGTACTAAACATGCTCTCCACGGGGGCGTTCATTCGTATGGGCTATGTTTACGGCAACTTGATGGTGAACGTCCAGCCCATCAACGCGAAGCTGGCGGACCGGGCGCGCCGCATCGTGGCCCAGGCGGCCGGCGTTTCGGGCGAGCGCGCTCGGGAATTGCTCGGGGCCGCCGCCGGCGGCGTTCGCGCGGCCATCCTCATGGAAAAGATGGGCATCGGCCGCGAGGAGGCCGAGCGGCGGCTGGCCGCGGCCGGCGGGCGCCTCTCCGAAGCTCTCGGCGGGAAGAAAGAAGGCAGGCCGTGAGGCCCGCCCCACTGAGCGAAGATTGCCATGGATAAGTTTGCTATCACGGGCGGAACCGTCCTCGAAGGAGAGATCCCGGCCGGCGGATCGAAAAACTCCGCCCTCCCGGCGCTGGCCGCGGCGCTGCTGACCGCCGAGCCGGTGACGCTGCGGCGCATTCCGCGCGTCCGCGATATCCGGACCATGCAGCGCCTGCTGGTGGATATCGGCTGCAAGGTGGAGGCGGAGGGCGAGACGGTGCGCCTGGAAACGCCCGCCATCGCGTGTCCCGAGGCGCCCTACGAGCTGGTGAAGACCATGCGCGCTTCGAGCCTGGTGCTGGGCCCGCTAGTCGCGCGCTGCGGGCGCGCGCGCGTTTCCCTTCCCGGCGGCTGCGCCATCGGCGCCCGGCCCATCAACCTGCATATCTTCGGCCTGGAACAGCTCGGCGCGCGGATCGAACAGTCGCACGGATATATCGAGGCCCAGGCGCCCGAAGGGTTGCGCGGCGCGCCGGTGCACTTCGACCGCATCACCGTCACCGGCACCGAAGACCTCATGATGGCCGCCGTGCTGGCCAAGGGCGAAACCGTGCTGCGCAACGCCGCGCGCGAGCCCGAGGTGGCGGACCTGGCCTGCTTGCTGGTTGCGATGGGCGCGGAAATCGAGGGCGCGGGCACTTCCACCATCCGCATTCAGGGCGTCGAGCGGCTGCATGGCGCCGTGCACGAGATCATCCCGGACAGGATCGAGACGGGCACCTTCCTGATAGCCGGCGCGATCACCGGCGGCGACGTCACCGTGACCGGCTGCGCGCCCGAGCACCTTGGCGCCCTCGTGTCCAAGCTGCAACAGGCCGGCGTGGACGTGACACAGCCCGGCGCCGGCAGCTTGCGCGTCCGCGGCGGCGGCCGCCTGCGCTCCGTGGACATGACCACCGAGGAGTACCCCGGATTCGCCACCGACTTGCAGGCGCAGTACATGGCCCTGATGACGCAGGCCGGGGGCATCGCCCTGATTGTCGAAACCATCTTCGAGAACCGCTTCATGCACGCCCAGGAACTGGCGCGCATGGGCGCCAACATACGCTGGGACGGCAAGCAGGCCATCGTGGCCGGCCCGCGCGAGCTGACCGGCGCCGGCGTGATCGCCTCCGACCTGCGGGCCAGCGCTTCCCTGGTCCTGGCCGCGCTGGCCGCCCGCGGCGAAACCGTGATCGACCGCGTCTACCACATCGACCGCGGCTATGAGAAAATCGAGACGAAGCTGGCCCGCGTGGGGGCCAGAATCCGCCGGGTGGAGTGAGGCCGATGCGACACAATCCGGGATTCCTGGAATTGGTGAACGACGCGAAATCTCGCGTGAAACAGATCGATCTCGAAGGCTACAGGAAGATGCTCGAATCGGGCGAAGACCACATCCTGGTGGACACGCGCGAGGAAAGCGAGTGGGCCGCCGGCCACGTGGCCGGCGCCATTCACCTGAGCAAGGGAATCATCGAGCGCGACGTCGAAACCAGGGTTCCCGCCAAGGCGGCGAAGCTGGTGCTCTACTGCGGCGGCGGGTACCGCTCCGCGCTGGCCGCCGACAATCTTCGGAAGATGGGTTACGCCAACGCCATCTCGCTCGACGGCGGCTGGCGCGCGCTGAGGGAATCCGGCCTGCCGCTCGAAAAATAGCCGCGCGGGCGCGCTCAATTCGACACGGCGATATACAGCGTCTGCGCTCCCAAGGTCACGCCCAATTGGAAGGTGATGGGCGTGGCGTCGCTCGCCGGGATGACCGGCACCTGCATGTCGAACTCGTACACGCCGACCGAGTTCGGGGCGAGGCCGGCGTAGTTCAGGGTGGCCTCCGTACCCGCGAAGTAGATATCGACCGTGGTCGCGAGCGATCCCTGCTCCAGCGGCGGCGACAACTGGCCGTCGGGCTGGCTGGGAAGCACCGCGCCGAATCCGATGCCGTAAAAGGTGATGATATCCCCCGGAACGGCCGGACGGAAAGCAAAGTTCACCTTCGTGCCCAAAGCGTTCAAGGCGTTCAAAGCGCCCGTTGGAAGAGCGAAACACGGCGTGGCCGGCGCCCCTGGCGGCACGATGCACCCCGCGGCATTCTGGAACACCGCGCCCACGTATTGTCTGCCGACGAACTTCATTTGCGGCGGGGTCCACAAGACCGGCGCCGCGGCGTTCACCGTGACGGCGAACGTGTTACTGGAGCCGGCCGCGGTGGTGACGATCACGGACTGAGGTCCCGTGGCCACGGTCGATGGGACAAACGCATTCACCTGCCCGGGACCGACGTAGGAAAGGTAGGTTGTCACGCCGCCAACGGTCACCGTCGTGCCGTTCAGGGAGGTCGGCGCCGTCTTGCCGGTGAAGTTCCAGGCGGCGGCGCTGGCCGCCAGTTTGTACCCGTAGATCTCGATCCATATCCCCGGCGCGATCGTCGAGGACCCGCCGAATTCGCTCGCCGTAACCACCCCCAGTATGAACGGGCTCGGACCCGTCGAGGGCGGCGTCAACATCCGGATCGTGTTGTTCCCGCTGTCGGAGACGTAGAGCCTGCCCGAGACGGGGCTTACGGCCACCGCCTTCGGTTGATTCAGCTCCGCGCTTGTGGCGGGCCCTCCGTCGCCCAAATATCCGAACACGCCGTTTCCCGCGACCGTCGTGATGATGCAGTTCGCATCGATCGATCCGTTCGCATTCGCCGCGATCATGCGGATCCGGTTATTGAAGGTATCGGCGATGAAAAGGTTGCCGTGGGAATCGAACGTCAGGCCGAAAGGGCGGTTGAGCATGGCGCTGCCGGCCGGGCCGCCATCCCCGGAAAAGCCGCCCGCCCCGACGCCGGTTCCGGTGGGGCCGCTGCCGGCCACCGTCGTGATAATTCCACCCGTCACCTTGCGAATCCGGTGGTTCAGCGTGTCCGCGATAAAGATGTTGCCCGCCGCATCCACCGCCACGCCTTGCGGAGAGTTGAGATAGGCGAAAGTGGCCAGGCCGCCATCTCCGCCGAAGCCGGCCGTCCCGGCGCCAGTGCCGCCGACGGGGTGGTTTGCGACGTAGCCAGCCACGGTCGTGATGAGCTGGCCGTCCGCTCTGATCTTGCGGATGAGGCTGTTGCCGGCGTCGGCAATGAAGATGTCGCCGGCGGCGTTCATGGCCAGCCCGCAGGGATGGTTAAACGTCGCGGTCGTGGGGACGCCGCCGTCCCCCAACGCATAGCCGCTGGCGGGGTTCGTGAATCGGCCGGTTCCCCCCACGGTCGAAATGATATCGAGCGGCGTCACCTTGCGGATCGTGTTCTCCCAATCGGAAATGTAGAAATTCCCGGCTGGGTCCACGACCACGCCGCAAGGATAGCCAATCTCGGCGAGAGTGGCGACGCCGCTGGGGTTTTCGGCGGACCCGACATCGCCCGCATAGCCTTGAACGCCGCTGCCTACCGCCGTGTTTATGATTCCGGAGGCCGGAACCTGGCGCAGCCGCTCGTTGGTCGAGTCGTCGATGTAGATCGTCTCCGCGCCGTCCACCGCCACGCCTATCGGGCCCCACAATTGGGCGGCGGTGGCGGCGGCTCCATCCCCCGAGGTGCCCTGGGTTCCGTTGCCGGCCACGGTCGTAATCGTATAGGTAGTCTGGGTTTGCGCCCCGCCTGGGGCCGGCAGGAGCGTCAGCAACCCGCACATCGAGACCATCGCTGAATGCTGGAAATATCGGCTCACTCGCAAGAAAACACCACTTTCGACGGGCCTCGCCCGGATGCGGCCCTAAATGCAAGATAACACTTTCGCGCGCTGAACGATCTCGTCGTCCAGATTCAGAGTCGTCCTCATTGTCGGATCGCGGCGCGGTCTCAGGCGCCATATGTATCAGTATAGACGATTGATGCATATCCAATTCAATGGGGACTACTCGCTTCGCAGCGCCGCGGCCGGATCGATCCGCATCGACTTCCGCGCGGGGATGTAGCAAGCCGCCAGAGCCAGGCCGACCAGAAGCGCCGGCGCGCCGATCAGGATGGCCGGATCGGAGGCGCTGGTCCGGGTGGCTTGCGCCAGCGCGTCCAGGATGCTGCCGAGCACGCGCATCGTCGCCACCGCCGCTGCCAGGCCGAGAGCGCCGCCCACGGCGAAAAGCACGGCCGACTCCCGCAGGACCAGCCCGAGAATGTTGCGCCGGCTTGCCCCCAACGCGACCCGGATGCCGATTTCGTGCGTCCGCCGCGCGACCGAGTAGGCGGTCACCCCGGCCAGTCCGACCGAAGCCAGAATTAGCGCGAAAACGCCCAGCGCTCCATAGATCCCGGCGGCCACGCGCGCCATGTAATAGACCTGCTGCACCAGGTCTTCCATCCGCCGGACGTCGAGGACCGTCACCTGCGCGTCGATGGCCTCGATCTGGCGGCGCAGACCCGTGACCGCGTCAAATCCGGGCTGCGTCCGAACCAGCACCGCGACGCCTTGCCGCGAGGGGACGGCGAAACCGGAAGGCGCATCGGGCCGGTACACGGCCGGAAGAGACGGCCCCAGCGGAAGCGGCGGACGAATATCGCGCGTCACCCCGATCACCTCGTGCAGCTTGCCCTCGAAGTCCAGCATCCGGCCTACCGGGTCCTCGCCCGGCCAGACCTGTTTCGCCATGGTCTCGTTTACCAGCAGGACGGCCGACTCGTCCGCGATGTCGCTAATTTACCACCTGGTATACGGCAAAAGTTGGCGGATTAAGGCGAAGGAGGGCGGGAAGAGTTAAGTGGTGGCGTGTTAATGAGATAATGGTCAAATCTGCCGCCACCGGCAAACCAAGTTGCCAAGCGATAATCTGCAAAAATAGGGGAATTTGGTGGGACCTAACGAGGAATCAACCACTTAGCGGGGCCGTGTAATACAAATCTGCGCCATCGCACCAGTAGACGTTTTTTGAAAAACATCTCACAGCCACCTGGACGGGGTTAATCTCCCAACTCCGCCTCGGGGCTCACATCTCGGCCGCCCGCGCGACCGCTCCACCGCACCCCTTGCCGCGTTCCCTCCGCGCCATCCCACAGTACGCCCCCGCGCCGCCATGAGCAGTAGATCCCCGCCGCCGCCAGGCCCGCGGCCGCTCCCCACGCAGCCACTCTCACGACGCCTCGGCCGCCCGGATCAACAGCCACACCAGCGCGCCGGCCACCGCATAGACGATAGGGATGATCCACATGTACTTGACGATCTCACCCACGACGTGCCTGGCGTCCGCCGATACCTCCGTCCGCGGATCGAACGGACCAACCGGCGCTGGCTTTTCGACCAGCGAGCCTTTGACCCATCCGCAGTGCCCGCACACCTTTTCCGACGCCAAGACACTGCATCGGCACATCGGGCAGTCCCTCGCCTGATCCTCTTTCCCGCCCTCCGCGGGTGGACGCGGCGCTCCGCAATTACTACACAGCACCTCCCGATCGAATATGCTGTGCCCGCACTTCGGGCAAGCGACGAACGTATCGCCCCACATTCGGTTTCCTCCCCATCATCGAATATCGGCCTTCCGGGCCGGCTTGTCGAGCGGTTTTAGCGCGGCGGGCGCCCACCTCGCCGCGGCCGTCCGCAAAACGAACTGGATGGCCTGCGAGGCCTCGCCGTCCCCCGAATCCAGGATCGCATCGAGTAAGGCGTGCCACTGCCCATGCCGCGTCGCGGGGAAAGACGGTGCGGAGGCATCGGCGGCGGCTGGATTCTTCAGCCGCGCGAACGCGGCAGCCAATCCATCGAGGTTATGGTCGCGCGCTACTTCGCTCAGGCGATCCAGCGCCTCCGGGGGGGGGTTGCGCCCCGCCTCCCACTGCTGCACGGTTGAGTAGGCGTAGCCGAGCGTCGCAGCAAATTCGGTTTGTGTCTCCCCGAGGGCCTTGCGAAGTGTACGGATAAGGTTCTCCATTTTAAGCCTTGACATTGGCGACGCATACGCTTATGATACGCGTAAACATCGATGAAAGACAACTTATACTCCGATCCTACCATCCTCCTGGACTACGACAAGTATAGGTGGTTAGCGAGAAACCGGGGCGTCCTCAGTGAGGTTGCAATGTCGCTCCGGCCGGAAAAACCATACAGTAAACAATTCGTCCGCATGGTCTATTGGGGGCAGCGCCGCTCCCAGCGGGTGGAGGCCGCGCTCCGCAGCTTACGCGCGCCGGGGTTTGAGAGGAGCCGTGCCGCATGAGCAATATCCTAAGTACTCGGGGGGGGCGCGGCAATGGATAAGTCCAATTGCAATTCTTGCGGCGCCGCCCCATCGACCGGCCTGCTCTTTGAGGTAGCCCCCCATTTTTCAACCACTTCCAAAACCGTAAGGCGCGCCGCCGCGGCGGATTTGAAATCGTGCGGGATCTCACGCGCCGAGGTCGCCGCGCGCCTCTCCGCCGCCACCGGCCAGCGCGTCACGGTTCCCATGATCGACGCCTGGGATGGTCAGCGAGCCAATCTCGCCGGAAGAGCCGTTGCGCACCAGCACTTTGACGCGGTCCGCCCCCGCCGGAATCTCCAGCGACTTGGGAAACACCAAGCCATCGCGAGCCGCCGCTTCGTACCTCTCCTCGCTGAGGTCCAGATCGATCGGCTCGAACTGAAGCGCGGAGGTTTCCTCCGCTTTCCCGGCCACGAAGAGTGTCCCCACGTCGATCCTGCCCTGCCAGCGGTCCCCGTTGCGAACCAGCCCCAGATCGGCCGGGTTCACGGTGACGCGCAGGGTCAGCGCGTTCTGTTTCCGGTCCGCCGTCACATCGATGGGGATCGTGGTCGCGTCCACGGGGGCGAGCGACGCCTTCGTCAACTGGGCGATCCGGTCTTGCGGAGCCGCCGCGCGAGGCTCCACGGAATAGCCTTCCCGGTAGCGCAGTTTCACGCCATCGCGGCGCGCCTTCACGCCGATCTTGTGGAAGCCGGCCCGTGAATCGTCTTCCGGCGCGTAGTACCCAAGCAGATAGGTCACCCGGGAATCGTCGAAGGCCTGCTCGATCCCCTCATCGAGGTTGTTGCGGCCGTAATAAGCCACTCCGCCCGTCCGGGAAGCGAACTCGTCCATGATCGGGGTCGTAAACTGGATCATCGCGCTGCCGGGGAACCTGGGATCGTCGGCGATTCGACTTACGGGCAGTCCGCGCGCATCCACGGGATAGACCGACACCCCGGCGTTATTCAGCCTCCGGAAAATCCGCTCAAATTCGGAGCCGTACGTCTTTGCCATGATCTGAGCGTCGGGGAATAACCAGGCTGCATCGGGGGTCTCGGAGACAAACGACGGGACTCCGGATGAGATCCAGATCAGGCTTTTTCTCCCCGGCGCGCCGCGCAAGCGATCGGCGATGTTCTGGAGCGCGTTCAGCGTTTCCCGGATACGCTGTTCCAGGAAGAAGGCCGCCTGTTGCGGGGGAATCTTCGGGTCGTCGCACAGCGTCTCCGGCGATATGAGGTTGCCCTTGCTGTCGAGCTGCAGAGCCATTTCGGTCAACTGCATGGCGCGGCAGGGAGAAGCCGTTCCGCTCAGCGAGCCGAGGCTCTTCACGATATCGGCGGCGCTCGAACCGAACTCGTTGACGATTCGCAGGCCGTTGCGATCCAGGCTGTAAAGAGCCACTTTGTCGCCGGGATCCATTCGCTTCAAGGCCTTCAAGGCGTCCAGGCGCGCTCTTTGGGTGTTGCCGATGCCGGTATTGAACCAGTCCATCAGAATCACCGAGTAGCCTCCGCGCGGCGAATCGGCGCTCGCGATCCGGTTGGTGAAGGTGTTGGGAGGAGCCGCTGGCCGCGGGGCTGGGGCCGCTGCCGGGGCCGTTCGCGGAAACTTCTCCACGACAAACGTCGCGATCTGCCGCGGCTTGCCGTTGTCGAAAACCTCAAAATCGTCCTTCTTCAGGTCCTCCACCGCGCGGCCTTGACCATCTTTCGCGATCACGTCCACCTGCACCAGACTGGTTGTGGAGCGCAGCACCAGGGGGGACCCCGCGTTCGCTGCGGTTGCCGGACGTTCGGGCTCGCGTAGCGCCGCTCCGCCGGGCAGCAAGCCCGCAATCTGGTCCAAGGTCGCCCGGACCTCCTCGGTATGGGCCGTCGGCGGCGCGGCTTTCAAATACTGGTGGAACTCCTCCACCGCGGCTGCATATTGCCGGAGTTGCTGCTCCCCGGAGGCCGCGTTGCTGCGCTTAACCAGGATCCAGCCCAGCAGCTCGTGCAGCTTCGGGTATTGTTGCCGCGTGTCCAGCTTTTCCCCGGCTCGCGCGCGCTCCTCCGCCGCGTCCAGGTTGCCCGCCCCGTAGTAGCCGTTGGCGCTCAGAAGATAGGCCTCCGGGTAATCGGACGCGTTCAGCTTGAGCAGCCTGCCGCTGACGTCGATCAGGCCCTTCCAGTTCTTCGCGCCCTGCTCCAACTTAGCCAGCTCGAAATAGAAATCCGTGCGCGATGACTCCGCCCGTATGGCCGCTTCGAAGGATTTCCGCGCGGCGTCCAATTCGTTTTGCCCCGCCTGCAATTTCCCCAGCGCGAACCAGGCATCCGCATACCCCGCGTCGAGCGTCACCGCCTGCTCGTAACTCCGGCGGGCATCGGCGGTCCGGTTGCTCAGGGCGGCCTTTTGCCCTTCCTCGAACGCCTCGCGAGCCTTCCTGGAAGGCGTCCCATTCTGTGCCGCCAAGCCAGCCAAGGCGAGGCTGGCAAGAAGGATCGCTCGCAACGGAACGATTTTCTTCCAGTTAACGCTGAACATAGCGCACGCCCCCTACAATCTGTCCCCGGTTCTTGTCTTTCAATACCACCTGGACCCTGCGCGGTTTGCCGTTTCCGGTGGAACTCGGCGAGTAGCCCGCGGTGTAGTCGTACCTGATCTCCGCGGCCATTTTCTTGAGAATCTGGTCGAGCAGATCCTCGGGGGTCCGACCCGCGAATTCGAACGCCCGTCCCCCGGTGGATTCGGCCAGGGAAATGAATGTCGACTTCTGCGCGCGCATTTGTCGGGCCGCATCCTCGGCCGCCAGCACGTCCCAGTCGCCCGTGAACTCGGGGTGGTTGTGTGGCAGAGTATCCAGATTGGATAACTGCGCATTCATCAACGCCGGGAACAACTCGATCCCAGCGCGCTCGGCGGCGCGGACAGCGTCGTCCTTCTTGCCGGCATCCAGATAAGGCAGGCCGTCGGAGACCACCACGACCATTCGCAGCGAATCGCCGGCGGCCTTCGACAGCCGGCCGGCAACCTCAACCAGGGAACGATAGATCGGCGAGGAGCCTTCAGGCATTCCGCGAACCGCTTCCATGGCCCCGTTCAGCCGGTTGGCGTCCCTGGTGGGAGCGGTGAAGTACACGAGAGTCCTGCCGCTGAATCCCCAAATCCCGATGCGGACATTCTGAAACTCGTCCAATAGGTTCGCGCTGAAGACGTACGGATTGAGCAGCCGCGCCTTCTGAATGCTCCCGCTGCAATCGAATAGCAAGTGGATGTCGATGGGCGACGTCCGAGGGTTGAGCCGCCCTCCCTGGAACGATGCGATCTTCTGAGGGATTCCATCTTCGCGCAGCTCGATTTCGTCCGCGCGGAGGTCCGTGACGAAGTCGTTCTTCGCCGCGACCACCTGGAACCGCACCAGCGCCAAACTGCTTTCGGCGCGGAAAGTCACATCCGGAACCCCGCTTGCGGGTGGCTGCGATCCCGGCTGGGCAAAGGCCAACAAGAGGGAGGCAGCCGCCAGGATCAGCGGCGGCCATCGCACGGCGGAAGCGTTCATAAAGGATGTCCTCACACTCTCCCATTACCGCCGGAGTGCCGCCAGGATACGGGCGCCACGAAAAAAACTTGCCAAGCGGGGAATCTCACGGCAAGAGAACTGGAATTCCAGCCGGAGCCGCGTGGCGCACGCTTCAGCGTGCCGCCGTGGGCTTCAGCCCACGGTCTTGTGGCGCTCCAAACATGGCGAGCTGAAGCTCGCCACAGCACGCTGAAGCGCAATGCCACTTAGTTTTCGCAAAATCGACGTTCTGCATGGATCGTGGGGCGGGCAATCCTGCCCGCAAGCCGGCC